>JAAYMO010000125.1 GCA_012521375.1 Clostridiales bacterium | reverse complement strand
TAATTGCATCAAGATTTATACTATTTTCCGATCTATTAGTTGCTTTTTTTCTATATTTGGATTCATGATGTTCACTAAGTTTTATAGCGGTGCCCATAAAATTACCATCATGTATAATAGGTACGCTAGTTACAAACAAAAACTCATTTTTTATTCTGACAAGTTCATTCTCAATTTTTTTGCCTTCCATAATTTTGTTTTTTATTTCCTCAGGAAAGATCTGGTCTAATGTTTGAGTATAGAAACTGCAATAGGAAAACAGCTTGAGGGCCGAATCATTACCATAGGAGACAGCACCTAATTTGTCGGTAATTATCATGCTATCGTCGGATATATTTAGAGTACATTGGAGTATTTCTTCTAAAGCCAATGTTTTATGCATTTGTTCCTGATAATATATCATGTTTGCCATCATAGATGTTAGCTCATCTAGAATACTAGTATAAACTTCTATATTATTGGTAATCTTATCATGACCTGATTTTGTAAAAGATGTCAAGGCTATAACACCTATAGGGTTGTCCTCTACCTTTATACATTTCAGCAGCTCTATGGTGGCTGGACAATGATCCTTGAATCTGCAGCCTATACAAGATTTCATATAGCCGGGTTTATTGACCAAAGTTTTGCCATTATTTATTACTTCTTCGATAAATGGAGCATGGACAGAATTACCTTTTCTCTTAAGATAAAGTGGTGAGCAGGACACTAGATTGCTTTCCGTATCGAATATGGCACACTCAAGATTTAAAGAGTGATTTATAACCCGGATTATTGGTTTAAACATACTTTCATAATTGGATAAATAGCTCACTTCATCACCTCATTTTAGTGTACATGTTTTATTATACACTTAATAGACTTAAATGGCAAATGAATATGCCAAAAATGACAAAAAATAAAACAGCTATTAGACAAATAAGTGGAATACTATTTTCTGAAACCATTGAAAAACAACTTATACAGCGAAAGATAATATTAATAAAAATAATTATCTATAAAAAAGGATTTTGGCATAGAATGTGCAATTATACAAATTATATATAACAAAATAATCTTTTTAAGGAGGGGATTAGGATGTTGCAAAAAAAAGATGTCCTAAATTTAGAAGGAAAAGTAGCGGTCATAACAGGATCTGCTTCAGGTATAGGCCTCGGTACGGCGGAACTGCTTTCAGCCTATGGGGCAAAAGTAGCGATGGTTGATATTAATCCCAAAGGAGAGGAAGAAGCAGAGAGAATAAGGAAAGCAGGAAGAACTGCTGAATTTTTCAAATGTGATGTGACTTCTTTAGAGGATGTGAAAAAGACTGTTGAAAGTATCAAGAATAAATTTGGCAGAATAGATATTCTTTTTAACAATGCAGGAGTTACTGTAAGAAAAACTGTTGTTGACCTTGAGGAGAAAGAATGGGATTTTGTTATAGATGTTGGCCTTAAAGGAACATATTTGATGTCAAAATTCGTTATTCCTGTAATGGCAGAAGGTGGCGGTGGAAGCATAATTAATACAGGTTCTGGATGGGGGCTAAAAGGAGGAGATAAAGCAGCGGCTTACTGTGCAGTTAAGGGCGGAATAGTAAATCTCACTCGTGCCATGGCTATAGACCACGGACCACAGAACATAAGAGTTAATAGTGTAAATCCTGGAGACACAGATACTGCAATGTTGAGAAGTGAAGGAGAACAACTGGGCTGTGAAGTGAATGCATTCCTTAAGGACTCAGCAAAAGGAAGACCATTGGAGAGACTTGGAGTGCCAGAGGATATAGCCAATGCAGTATTATTCCTTGCAAGTGATTTGTCATCCTGGATTACTGGAGCAGCTTTGGTAGTTGACGGCGGCGGAATAGCATAATAAATTTTATATACTGGAGGAGGATATTATGGCAATAAAAGGTTTTAAGAATCATCCCTATATTCCTAACTCAGTACCTGAGGTACAACAGGAGATGCTGAAGGAGATAGGATTGAACAGCTTGGAAGAACTTCATGCTGAAGTACCTGAAGAATTGAAGCTTAAAGAGAATATGAATCTTCCCAAAGCTTTTCAGTCTGAGTATGAACTGAGAAGACATGTGGAAGGTTTGTTGAAAAAAAATAAGAGCTGCAATGAATACCTCAATTTCCTTGGCGCAGGTTGCTGGCAGCATTATGTGCCTGCCATATGCGATGAAATAAACTCAAGAGGAGAATTCCTAACAGCTTATGGTGGAGAAGCTTACAACGACTTCGGAAGATTCCAGAGTTTGTTTGAATATCAAAGCTTGATGGCAGAATTAGTAGACATGGAAGTAGTAAATGTGCCTACTATGGATTGGGCCCAAGCAGCAGCCACAGCGGTAAGAATGGCATCAAGAATAGTAGACAGAAAAGAAGTACTGGTACCAAGGGCAATGGATCCGGAAAAGTTCCTGATAATGAAAAATTATTGCGATCCTGATATAACCTTGATACCTGTAGATTATGATAAAGATACAGGATTAATGGATTTGGAAGATTTAAAAAACAAACTGTCTTCCAAAACAGCAGCAGTATATTTTGAAAATCCTTCTTATCTAGGATTTATAGAAGTCAACGGACAGAAGATATCTGACATGGCTCATGAAGTTGGAGCTTTGAGTGTTGTAGGAGTAGACCCAAGTTCTCTTGGAGTATTGGAACCTCCTGTAAGATACGGAGCAAACATAGTATGCGGAGATCTGCAGCCTTTAGGAATCCATATGAATTATGGCGGTGGTCAGGCTGGCTTTATTGCTACTATGGACGAAGAAAAGTATGTAATGGAATATCCTTCAAGACTCTTTGGTATAGCACCTACTATTGTGGAGGGTGAATACGGTTTCGGAGATGTGGCCTATGATAGGACATCTTTTGGAAATCACAGAGAACACGGAAAAGAATATGTAGGTACCCAAGCAGCGCTATGGGGCATTACAGCAGGAGTATATCTTGCAACCATGGGACCAAGAGGTATGGAAGAATTAGGTCAGAACATACTACAAAAATCCCAATATGCCATAAACAGATTAAATAGTATAAAAGGTGTTATAGGATCCAGATTCAATACTGTTAATTTTAAAGAATTTGTAGTGGATTTTAATGCTACAGGGAAAACAGTGAAGGAAATTAATAGAGAGCTCCTTGCTAAAGGTATATTTGGAGGAAAAGATTTGTCTTCAGAGTTTCCCGAGATGGGACAATGTGCCCTCTATTGTGTGACTGAGATTCATACAAAAACGGATATAGACAGACTTATCACAGCCATTGAAGAAATCCTTCATTCTTAATAGTTTAGGCGGAAAGGAAGGTAAGATATGAAAAGAATTAATAGGAATTTCAAAGTAAGAAATTTTCATCAAGCCAAGTGGGATGAACCTATAATTTTTGAGTTGAGCAATAAAGGCGAGAGAGGCATACTGGTACCAAAAGCTGAAGAAGAAATTGAAAAGACTGTAGGAGACGGTTTATCAGCTCTTCCTGAAAACATGAAGAGAAAAGAAGCCCCTAATCTTCCTGAAATTTCTCAGCCAAGAGTTCTTAGACATTATATGAGGTTATCCCAAGAAACGTTGGGTGCCGATGTAAATATAGAAATCGGACAAGGAACCTGTACTGTAAAATATAGTCCAAAAATAAATGAAGCTTTGGCAAGATTGCCTGAAATGACAGAACTTCATCCTTTGCAAGATGAAAGCACTGTACAGGGTATACTAGAGATAATGTACAAAACAGATCTATACATGAGAGAGATTTCTGGAATGGATAGATTTACTTTTCAGCCTAGCGGGGGAAGCCAGGCTATTATGACCATGGCATCAATAGTAAGAAACTATTTTAGGGAAAAGGGAGAGGAAGAACAAAGGGATGAAATAA
The DNA here is from genome assembly GCA_012521375.1 of Clostridiales bacterium. Classification (GTDB taxonomy): domain Bacteria; phylum Bacillota; class Clostridia; order Lutisporales; family Lutisporaceae; genus Lutispora. The sequence goes on along the minus strand of JAAYMO010000125.1, from coordinate 13,409 downwards.
TAACCACTATATATTCTCACCCTTCTGATGCAGCAGCACCAGCAGTAAAGGGCTACAAGATAATATATATTCATCCCGATGAAGAAGGATATCCAGATTTTGAAGCCTTTAAAGAAGCTGTAAGCGAAAGAACAGCAGCTTTCATAGTGGCAAACCCTGAAGATACGGGAGTATATAATCCTAGAGTAAAAGAATTTACCGAATTGGTTCATAAAGCAGGGGGACTTTGCTGTTATGATCAAGCCAATGCCAACGGCTTATTGGGAATAACAAGGGCTAAGGAAGCTGGTTTTGACATGTGCTTCTTCAATCTTCATAAGACCTTCTCCACACCTCATGGTTGCGGAGGTCCTGCAGTAGGTGCTACAGGTGTTACTAAGGCACTGGAAAAATATTTACCGGCTCCACTTATAGACTACGATGGAGAAAAGTATTTCCTAAATTATGAAGTGACAAATAACCCATATAGCATAGGAAAGGTAAGATTGTTTAACGGAGTTGCACCGGTTGTACTCAAGGCTTATGCATGGATAATGTCTATGGGAGCTGAAGGATTATATGAGGTTGCAAAGGTAGCAGTATTAAACAACAATTATCTGTTCAAAAAGCTAATGGAAATAGATTGTGTAGATGCTCCATATATCAGAGGCAAACAGAGAGTGGAACAGGTAAGATATTCATTGGAGAAGCTGACTAAAGACACAGGAATAACAACAGGAGATATTCAGAGAAGGATGATGGACTTTGGTATGCATTATTGGACCAGCCACCATCCATACTATGTGCCTGAGCCAGCTACATTGGAACCAACAGAAACACCTTCTAAGGAAGATTTGGATGAATACATCGAAACATTGAAGCATATATTCAAAGAAGCCTATGAAAGCCCTGAAATAATAAAGACGGCGCCACATAGAAGCGTATGCCACCAGATTGATGAATCAGGTATGGACGATCCAGAAAAATGGGCAATAACTTGGAGAACATATTTAAAGAAGTATAAAGAATAATATTTTAGATAGCATATTAGAAAACTATAGCATATTCATATGATATATGTGCTGAGGATATTTTGTGAGCTTTGTTATAGTTCTTAACGAAGAGTGAACAAAAAGACCCTAGAGGAATACCCGGATCCCGTAACACGCAGCACGAAGCAGGACGGGAGAGGAATACTAAGGGCAACGCAACACAAATAGATAGGAATGGTAGGATGAAAAAACTAGGTTTAATAATAAATCCAATAGCCGGCATGGGAGGAAGTGTAGGGCTTAAGGGCACAGACGGAGTGTTAGACAAAGCATTGGAGTTGGGAGCTATACCCCGTGCTCCTTTAAGAGGCAAAAAAGCACTGGAGGAACTTTTGGACATAAAGGATGAAATAGAAATACTTACCTGTAGTGGAGACATGGGGGAGCATGTAGCTTTGGAATTGGGGTTTAATACAAGATTGGTGCATATACAGACCAGCGATTCTACTTCCAATGAAGATACTCAAATAGCCGCTAAAAACATGCTAAATGAAAACGTTGATTTAATACTATTCGCTGGGGGAGATGGTACAGCCAGGGATATATATAACGCTGTAGCAGATAAAGCTGTAGTAATAGGTATTCCGGCTGGTGTGAAGATTCACTCTCCTGTGTACGCCCAAAACCCTTCTAAGGCAGGGCAATTGGCAAAACTATATCTGACTGAAAAGATCGACAAAATTCAGGAAGTGGAAGTCTTGGATATTGATGAAGAGGCTTACAGGGCTGGAAAAGTTAATACCAGTCTTTATGGATATCTAAAGATTCCCTTTGAAAGGAAATTTGTGCAAAACAGAAAAGCCGGCACTCCCATGAGCCAGGAAGCTTCTCAGAATCTTATATCCTTAGACATAATAGACAATATGGAAGATGGAGTATATTATATAGTGGGACCCGGTACTACTACCAGACCTATTATGAAAAATCTTGATTTGCCCTATACCCTTTTGGGAGTAGATGTGGTTCTGAACAAGGAAATATATGCAATAGATGTTACAGAAAAGCAACTTATAGATATAACTGAAAATAATAAGTGCAAGCTCATAATAACTCCCATAGGGGGTCAAGGGTATTTGTTTGGAAGAGGAAATCAGCAGTTAAGTCCTAAGGTACTCAATGCAATAGGTAAAGAAAACATTATAGTAGCAGCGACTAAGGAAAAATTAAGTGAACTTAAAGGTAATCCCTTTCTAGTTGATACAGGCGATGAAAAAACAGATGAAATGCTCAGCGGATATATTAAAGTGATAACTGGTTATAGGGAAAAAACCATATATAAAATAAAAGCATAAAAAATCTCAGAGTCATCTCTGGGATTTTTTATGCTTATTTTTGATACATTTCATTAATAACTCTCTTAATTATAGAAAGCAGACAAAAGGACAAAATAGCAAGATTGTAAGAGAACGACGGACTAATTGAATAAAATATTCAGAAAACGGCTTATTTCTAATTTGAATAGCATTTTTTCAATATATATAATCATAATAGACGTATTATCAGCAAATAATTATACTGAGTCTAATAAAGGGAGGTAGTATAATGGGTATTCATGATCTCGACTTTATAACCCAAAGGCTAGATGAACTTAAAGAACAAGGTGTATATAGAAAACTTACAGTTTTGGAAAGCCCTTCAGGAGCAAGAAGTGTCATCGATGGTAAAGAAGTCATAAATCTTTCTTCAAACAATTACTTAGGCCTTGCAAACCACCCCAGACTGAAAAAGGCAGCTATGGAGGCATTAGAAAAATGGGGCGTTGGAGCAGGAGCAGTAAGAACCATAATAGGAAATATGAGCATTCATGAAGAACTGGAAAGAAAACTAGCTGAGTTTAAGCATGTAGAAGCAGTATTGGTTTTCCAATCTGGATTTACTGCCAATTCAGGAACGATTCCTGCAGTAGTAGACAAAGGTGATGTAATAATCAGTGATGAACTCAATCATGCCAGTATTATAGATGGTTGCCGTTTGAGCCGTGCTGATGTAGTAAGATACAAGCACAGCGATATGGAAGACTTAGAGAGAGTGATAAAAGACGTAAAAGATAAATACAACACAAAGCTTATAATCACCGATGGTGTATTCAGCATGGATGGAGATATAGCCAAATTGCCTGAAATAGTGGAATTGGCAGAAAAGTACGGATGCCTTACATATGTAGATGATGCCCATGCCAGTGGAGTATTGGGAAGAAGCGGAAGAGGTTCTGCTGACCACTTTGACCTTCATGGGAGAGTAGATATACAAATAGGCACATTATCTAAAGCCATAGGAGTAGTTGGCGGATATGTAGCAGGAAGAAGAAATCTAATCGAATGGTTGAATCATAGAGGCAGACCCTTCTTATTTAGCACAGCAGCTCCACCATCTGTAGCAGCAGCATGTCTAGAAGCTATAAACATGCTATCTGAAAGTTCAGAGCTTACAGATAGACTATGGGATAATGCAAAATATCTGAAAAAAGGCTTGAATGATTTAGGATTTAATACAGGGAAGAGTGAGACACCGATAACCCCTGTTATTACAGGAGAAGACAGAACTGCCATAGAATTAAGCAAACGACTTTTTGAAGAAGGCGTATTTGCGCAAAGTATAGTGTATCCGACAGTTCCCAGAGATGGAGCAAGAGTAAGAACCATAGTTACGGCTGCTCATTCAAAGGAAGATTTGGATGAAGCCTTAAGAGCTTTCGAGAAGGTTGGAAAAGAACTTCAGTTGATTTAATGAATATAAAATTAGAAAGTCAGTAGGAGGTGTGTAAATGAAAAAGATTCTGATAACTGGTGCTTTGGGTCAAATCGGATCAGAGCTTACAGTTCATCTGAGAAAACTATATGGTGTTGAAAATGTTGTTGCTACAGGAAGAAGAATACCAAAGGGTTCAAGCGTTGTAGAAGATGGAATATACGAATTGGTAGATGTAGAACAAGCAAATGAAATAGCCAGTGCAGTTAAAAAGCACAAGATAGATACTATAATACATCTTGCAGCAATGCTTTCTGCAACTGGTGAGAAAGATCCGGTGAAGGCTTGGAATGTAAATATGGGTGGGTTGTTTAATGTGCTGGAAGTTGCAAGAGAAATGAAATGTGCTGTATTTACACCTAGTTCCATTGCTGCCTTTGGTCCTAACTCCCAGAAAGTAAAAACACCCCAAGATGATATTCAAAGACCAACTACTATGTATGGTGTTACCAAGGTATCAGGCGAACTATTATGTGACTATTATCATAAAAGATTCGGAGTTGATACAAGAGGAGTAAGGTACCCGGGTCTTATATCCTATGAGACACTGCCAGGCGGCGGGACTACGGATTATGCAGTTCATATATACTATGAGGCCTTAAAGAATAAAAAATATAATTCTTTTATTGCAGAAGGCACCTATATGGATATGATGTATATGCCTGATGCGCTGGAAGCAGTAGTAAAACTCATGGAAGCAGATCCATCAAAACTAAAACATAGAAATGCATTTAATATTACAGCCATGAGTTTTGCACCGGAACATATTGCTGCAGAAATCAAAAAACATATACCTGAATTTGAAATGAGTTACGATGTAGATCCAGTGAGGCAGGCTATTGCAGAATCCTGGCCAGATTCTTTAGATGACAGTGCTGCAAGGGAAGAATGGGGCTGGGATCCAAAGTATGATTTGGCTTCAATGACAGCGGATATGCTTGCTAAATTAAGAGAAAAACTCAATATTAAATAGGATATTCATTGAATACTCCACCTCATAGTTATAAAATAATGAAGTGGAGTATTAATATTTTTGAAGGTGATGTAATATGCTAAAGAATAATAAGGATAAGTTAGTTATGCAATCAGTGCAGGGTAAGATAAAACATCCTGTGGCAAAATTCCCTTATAGAATAAGTTATCTGGGAGAGGCTAGAGTTTTGCCTGCAACCGGAGGAATTACTTATAATGTAAAGGTAGGAGACCCTGCTATGGGCTGGGTAGGTGATCATGTGGAACCAGGAGTTTCGATCAGAAATGATAATGACGGTGAAAATGGCGCCTTAAACTTACTATCGTGTATTGGAAATGTTGCAAAAGTCGTAAGCGGTGACGCAAAAGGTGCATTGGGATATGTAACAGGAAAACATGGTGGAGTTGAGCATGTATTAGTATACTTTAAAGAAGATGATTTGGTAAAGATGAGTATTGATGATGAGATACTGATTAAGGCTTGGGGACAAGGTTTAGAGCTTATAGACTACCCACAAGTAAAAATAATGAATGTAGATCCTATTCTTTTTGATAAACTAGGTATTATGGAAAATGGAGAAAAACTAATAGTACCTATAGCTGCTGAAGTGCCAGCATATCTTATGGGTTCTGGTACCGGTTCTGCATCTGCATATAGCGGAGATTATGATATTATGACCAGTGATGCGGAGGTAATAAAAGAATATGGTCTTGATAAACTAAGATTTGGAGATATTGTTCTTTTGAGGGATCATGATAATGAATTCGGAAGAACCTATTCAAAAGGAGCTGTAACCATTGGTGTTGTAATCCACAGTGATTGTATAAAAGCAGGTCATGGCCCTGGTATAACATCAATCATGAGCTGTAAAGAACCCATTATAGAAGGAGTTAAAACCGATAAAGCTAATATAGCTGACTATTTGGGACTATTATAAAACCACTAAAAGACACCAAAGATTCATCAAAATACGCTAAAACGATTCATATTATGGTATGGTTCTTTCCATATTCAAATGTATCATGGTAAGAAGCTAAATATCCAGAATTCATCTGATAAATAATAAAAAGCATATGTCCAAGAGCATATGCTTTTTCTCATAGTGCATAGCAAGGTAGTATTTCCTTATCCTTAGGCAGCGCAACTCATATGAATAATTGCATATCTGATTCCATGGCATCCTTAAGATACTGCTGGGCATCCATCACTTCCACCTCAGGTATCAGTTCATCCTTATCGATACCCATAATCTCCATTGAAAGCTTACAGCTGTAAAATTTAACACCCTTTTTTCGGGCACCATTCAAAAAATCAACAAGCTTAGGTGTTTCATTATCATTCATCATTTCCAGCATCATTGCTTTACCAATACCACTAAAATTCATTTTTGATAATGGTAATTCTTCAGGTCCTTTTGGAGTCATAGAAGAGAAGAGTTTCTCATAAAAGCTTTTACCTTCCGAATCGGTTTTATCACCATCTCTTAAAAGACAAAGCCCCCAGAATGCAAAGAACATGGTTACATCGGCATCCATCTGTCTCGCTGTATTAGCTAGTATCAGTGCGGCCAGTGCTTTGTCATATTCACCGCTGAACATAAGTATATTAAGCTTTTTGGGCAAAATTAATACCTCCTCTTAATTCTTCTTCAGTAAACACTTATTATATTCTGTGCTAGGAGTCCAAAGGATATTCTTTTATATAATGCTCTTTGTTGTTTATAATCTTACTGAGCATCTTAACCATCTTATCGATTTCTTCATAGGTATTGTAAAGACCAAAGCTAAGCCTTACAAAACCGGGAAGATTTTTCATGTTGCCTTTTTTTCTTTCCTCAATTTCCTCATCACTTATATTCAGAAGCTTTTGAACATAAGGCTGTGCGCAGAAACAGCCGTTTCTCACTCCGATACCTCCTTCATCAGAAAGTATTCGGGCAGTCTGGCTGTGATGTATGCCTTTTATATTAAAGGGAATAATGGATACTCTATCATTAGGCCATTTATGAAAATCATAAAGTTCTATATCAGTTAATTCAGATAATCTGCCATAGGCATAATCAGCTAGGCTCTTTTCATATCTATCGATGAATTCCATACCAATAGAACTTAGTATATTTATGGATTCCAATAAAGCCACTACCCCCATTACATTAGGAGTTCCGGCTTCTTCTTTATCTGGCAGCTTAGCCCATTTGATGAAATCATGGGTCACCATATCTATTGTGCCTCCTCCTTTGTAATCCGGTGAGCATTGACCAAAGGTGGAACTATGTCCTATCAGGACCCCTATTCCGAAGGGCGCATACATTTTGTGGGCTGAAAAGGCTAGATAATCTATATGTTCTGGAGAAGAATGTTCCTTCATATCAAAGGAGCAATGGGGTATTAGTTGAGCTCCGTCTACAAATATTTTCGCTCCATATTTGTGAGCCAGTCGGGCTATTTCATAAACAGGATTTTTATAACCAGTTACATTAGATGCTCCGGTTACAGTAACTAGACGGACTCTACCGTTATAAATTTTTAATTTTTTCTCTAAATCTTCTAGGTCAAGTTTTCCATAGTGGTCTATATTTACATAATCCACATGGAATTTATTTCTCCATGGAAGATCATTGGAATGATGCTCCATAAAAGTTGATAATATAACGCCGGTTCCATAGATTTCTTTAAACATGTTGGATAGCTTATTTATCGCTTCTGTGGTATTTTTTACATAGATTACACAATCCTTACCCCATGTGCCACCAACAAAATCAAGTACCGCCTTTCTGGAATTATCGTAAATCTCCGAAGAAACTTTTGATTTATATCCCGTTCCTCTATGTATAGAGGAATACCATTGTGAAAAATCCACTATTCTGTTGACTACAGAAACAAAAGGAGGTGTGGTGGCTGCATTATCAAAATTGATGTAGGTAGTTAAACTCCCATCATTTATAGCTACCTTCGTTGTTACCCCTGCAATAAAGCTTCTATAAGGATTCGATACATTTGCCAACATAAAAATCACCCTCAAGCAAATATATATACATAATCAGTTTATTCAGAATCTGCTCTTTGGTGACAAAATTTAAGTTTCTTTCGCATTGCAATATCCATGCAAGTCTTCTAAAATGAATATAGAAACAAAAAACGCTAATGAATGATGGTGATCATGAATGGAAAGCAAAGATTTTATTAACATTCAGGCTTTCTTTAATTGTTTATCTGAAGGAATAGTAGCATATTATTCTGATAATAGAATAATATCAAATAATGCTTTTTTGCGTTTGTTTAATGTGAAAAAAGATAATGAAAAAACTATTATTGATATATTAAAAAAACATGGTTTAGAACAAATGTTCAATAGTGATGCTGATGAAGAGAAGGAATTGTTTATTAGAGATAAAGAAATAAAAGTAAAAAAAATAAATTTGCGTATAGCAGATAAGCATATATGCTCAATAATGATTTTTAAAAATTTAACAATGAATGATGATCCAAATTGGAAAATAAACGAACTAAAATACAGCCTCGATGCTATGAAAGATATTGTTGATAATGCATATCAGGGAATGGTTCTGGTAGATAAAGATGCCAGAATACTAAAGTGGTGTTATGAAAAGCTGTTGGGGATAAAAGAAGAAGATGCGCTAGGGAAACATGTGGATGAAGTAATAGAAAACACAAGGCTTCATGTTGTTGTAAAGACAGGTCAAAAAGAACTATGTGATATACAAAGAATACAAGGCCGCGATATGCTGGCTAACAGAATTCCAATAAAACAAGATGGTGAAGTGATCGGGGCTATAGGGACTGTATTGTTTAGAAATATTGATGAAATCAGATCTATGGCTAAAAGATTAGAAATGCTTGAAAAAACTGTTAATAAATATAAGAATGAAATAAGCAAGATGTATAGCGCTCGTTATACCTTTAATAGTATCATAACTCAAAACAAAAAGATGATGGAACTTAAGGAAATTGCAGCAAAAGCTGCTGGCACTGATTCAACTGTATTGATTCAAGGTGATAGCGGTACAGGCAAGGAATTTTTTGCTCATGCAATACACAATGCAAGCAGCAGGAAATATGCACCTTTTGTACAGATAAATTGTGCTGCAATACCTCATGAATTGTTGGAATCGGAACTATTTGGGTATGAAGGAGGAGCTTTTACCGGGGCAAAAAAAGAAGGCAAGATAGGAAAGTTAGAGTTAGCTAATGGAGGTACAATATTATTAGATGAAGTGGCGTCTATGCCTTATAGCATGCAGGCAAAACTTCTTAGGGTATTGGAAGAGAGAGAATTTGAGAGGATAGGCGGAAATACTAAGATTAAGATAGATGTAAGAGTGATAGCCTGTACCAATGAAGATTTAAAGATGTGTGTTAAACAAGGCAGATTCAGAAAGGATTTGTTTTACAGACTTAATGTAGTTGAAATAATCATACCTCCTTTGAGAGATAGAATGGACGATATCCCTGTTTTATGTGATGAGATACTCAGTCAATTAGTACGAAATATGGGATTTACACATAAAACCATTACTGACAGAGCTATGAAAGCATTAAAGCTTCATAATTGGCCAGGAAATGTACGAGAGTTAAGAAATGTTCTTGAGAGAGCGGCAAATATGTCTTCAGGCAATCTTATCACATTGGAAGATTTACCCGATTATATAAATAAAAGTTTAACAGATAAAGATGTTAAAATTGATAAAGCATATCTAAAAAATAGAGTAATTGATACGGAACTAAAAGCCATAATGGAAGCACTTAAATTAAGCAATGGAAACAGGACAGAAGCTGCAAAGCATCTCGGTATTCATAGAACTGCTCTTTATAAAAAATTAAAAAAATATGGCATCAACATTAAAGAAGTTTAGTGTAGAAATTATTCTACATAATAAAATATGTAGAAATCGCTCTACATATTTTATTATGCAATTGTTTATAGGATTTTAAATGTTTTAATGATTTAAAAGAATAGGCACCAGAGGATTGTAGACAAACATCTACATATCTTTGGTGTTTTTATTTACATAAATAGATACTTATATTTATTTATTTGCTAGACACATTGATAATACTGGCTTATGTCATTGGCTGAAAATTCATATTTATATGGCATATTGTTTGCTTTTATAATATTACATAAAGAAAAAATATTAAAGGAGGAATCATCTTGAAAGAGGTTGTTATCGTCGGTGCTGTAAGGACTCCCATAGGAGCTTTTGGAGGAAGTTTCAAAGACGTATCACCTATTAAACTAGGTGAAGTTGTTGTTAAAGAGGCTATGGCCAGAGCTAATGTGAAACCAGAAATGGTGGACGAAGTAATATTTGGTAGTGTTCTTCAGGCAGGTCTTGGTCAGAATGTGGCAAGGCAAGTTGCTATAGCTGCAGGAATACCCAATGAAGTGCCTTCAATGACCATAAATAAGGTATGCGGTTCGGGTCTTAAGACAGTAATTCTTGGTGCTCAAGCCATAATGCTAGGTGAAGCTGATGTAATCGTGGCTGGTGGTACTGAGAATATGAGTATGGCTCCATATCTTTTACCAAAGGCTAGATGGGGTTATAGGATGGGAGATGGAGCGATAGTTGATTATATGGTACATGACGGTTTGACTGATATATTCAACAATTATCATATGGGGATCACTGCAGAAAATATTGCCGAGCAATGGAATATAACCAGGGAAGAGCAGGATAAATTTGCTTTAGAAAGCCAGCTTAGAGCAGAAAAAGCCATAAAAGATGGAAGATTTAAAGATGAAATAGTACCTGTAGAAATACCCCAAAGAAAAGGGGATCCTATAGTAGTTGATACAGATGAGCACCCACGTTTTGGTTCAACAATGGAAGGATTGGCTAAGCTAAGACCCGCTTTCAAAAAAGACGGAACTGTCACAGCGGGTAATGCATCGGGAATTAATGACGGAGCAGCAGCAGTTGTGTTGATGTCTAAAGAAAAAGCAGATGAGTTAGGATTTAAACCGTTAGCGACTATAGTTTCTTTTGCTTCAGCAGGGGTAGATCCTAAGATAATGGGATACGGACCTGTACCTGCGTCCCAAAAAGCTTTAGCAAAAGCAAATATGACCATTGAGGATATAGATTTGGTAGAAGCTAACGAAGCTTTTGCAGCTCAAGCATTGTCGGTAATGAAGGGATTAGGTCTGGATCCTGACAAGACTAATGTAAACGGTGGTGCTATAGCTTTAGGTCATCCTATCGGATGCTCAGGTACAAGAATATTGGTTACACTAATTTACGAAATGATAAAAAGAGATGTTAAGACAGGTTTGGCAACCCTCTGTATAGGAGGAGGCCAAGGTACGGCGCTAATTGTTAAAAGATAGGTTGCAATAGGAGGTATAAAAGTGAATAAAGTTATTTCTGTAAAAGAAGCTGTAGATATGATTCATGATGGGATGACTATCATGATCGGTGGATTCCTGGGATGCAAAAATCCGTTTAAGCTCATTGATGCCATGGTAGAAAAAGGTGTAAAGGATTTGACCCTTATAGCCAATGATACATCTTTTCCAGATATCGGGATCGGAAAGCTTATAGTTAATAAACAGATAAAAAAACTCATTGCTTCTCACATAGGAACTAATAGAGAAACTGGTAATCAAATGAACGCAGGGGAGTTGGAAGTTGAGTTAGTACCTCAAGGAACATTAGCAGAAAGGATAAGGGCAGCAGGAGCAGGGTTAGGAGGTATATTAACACCTACAGGTCTTGGGACTGTTGTTCAGGAAGGCAAAACTATTATAAATGTTGACGGAAAAGACTATCTTCTTGAAAAACCTTTAAGAGCAGAAGTAGCATTGATTGTAGGAGCTGTAGTAGACAAGAAAGGAAACATAAAGTATAAGAAAGCTACGAGGAACTTTAATCCATTGATGGCTACGGCTGCTGACATTGTAATAGTTGAGGCAGATGAAATAGTAGAGGTAGGAACTATAGATCCGGATGATGTCATGACTCCCGGATTATTTGTGGACTATATTGTGAGTGGGAGGTAATGAGTGATGGATAAGAACTTAGAAAAGGAATTTATTGCAAAAAGGGTGGCAAAAGAACTAAAAGACGGAGACGTTGTTAATCTTGGAATCGGACTTCCAACTCTAGTTGCAAATTTTGTACCTGAAGGTGTAGAAATAACGCTTCAATCGGAAAACGGTTTTGTTGGTATGGGGCCTGTTCCCAATGAGGGAGAGGAAGATCCTTATTTAGTTAATGCTGGAGGACAATATGTAACTATAAATCCTGGAGGGGCATTTTTCGACAGTGCATTTTCTTTCCTTATAATTAGAGGTGGACATGTGGATGTAACCGTATTAGGAGCATTGGAAGTTGATGAAGAAGGCAATTTGGCAAATTGGATGATTCCCGGCAAAATGGTTCCCGGGATGGGGGGAGCCATGGATCTGGTTACAGGAGCTAAAAAGGTGATAGTTGCTATGAATCATACTGCTAAAGGGGCTCCTAAGATTCTAAAGAAATGCAGATTGCCTCTTACAGCAGTAAAATGTGTCAATCTGATTATTACAGAAATGGGTGTTATAGAAGTCACTGATAAAGGTTTGGTATTGAAAGAAATTGCTCCAGAAGTAACAATTGAAGATGTGCAAAATGCTACAGAAGCCCAATTGATAATTTCTGATGATTTGAAGCTAATGGAAGTTTAGAGGTAAATATATATCAATTATGACATCAATCATACAATTTTGATTGATGTCATTTTTTTATAGGTTGTCAATAAATATTAGGATCAACATTGATATTGAAAATTTGAGAAATAAGCATAAAAATTGCGATATTTTAAGATATATTCCAATATTCGTAAATATTCAAAAAAAATCAAGAGATATAGGCTTTATAATAAATTGATATAAATGGATAAAGGTGTAATAATATAGTTGAAGGTCAAAGAAAGTCAAAGTCAAACTTAGCGGAGGTGTTTTATATGTTTTTAATTCCATACGGTAGAAGAAATAGAGGCTTGGCTAGCAAAGCAAAAGATATTTTCGACATAGATAGTCTATTTGATGATTTTTTCAATGATTCCTTAATGCCTGCCTGGTTTATCGGTGATAATAGGATGAAGGTAGATGTAAGAGAAAATGAAAAGGAATATATCATAGAAGCCGATTTGCCAGGAGTAGACAAGGAAAATATCAATGTAGAGTTTGATAATGATAGACTGACGATATCAGTAGAAAGAAATGAAGAGGTAAATATAGAAAAAGAAAACTATATTAGGAAAGAAAGAAAAAGCGGAAGCTTTTGCAGAAGCTTCTATGTTGAGAATGTAGTAGAAGACCAGATTTCTGCTGAATTCAAAAACGGAGTTCTATCAATAACCCTTCCAAAAAAGGAACAGGGAAAGAGAAGAAGAAACAGGATAGAAATCAAATAGTGATGCCCCCTTTATAAATACCTCAGCTTTATAAAGCTGAGGTATTTATATTAGCGCCTTTTTTGCCAACTCATCTGCTATCTCGTTATATTTATCCCCTGAATGAGCTGTGACCTTTTCAAAGGAGATTTCCATTACATTTCTATACTTATTCATGTATTCTATATATTTTTTTGCACAATAGGAGTTAGCTTTCCATAAACCTGTGAACCATTTGGCTATGCCTTCATAATCATG
>JAAYMO010000124.1 GCA_012521375.1 Clostridiales bacterium | reverse complement strand
TTGTACTACGATAAGCTTTAATGTAAAATCAAGTTGATCGATAAGGTGTCCGGATGTCTCCGGTTTAATGTCCGGATGCCTCCGGAATTGCCGTCCGGATAATCCGGTATACGCAATCAGGGCGGCAACCGTGATAAACGGCATCGCATTCAGGTATGGCTGTAAGTTGAACATGGGGATATCAAAGCCAAACTTCAGGAAGAAGGCCGTAAGGTAGGACAGATTAATCAATATAAGGTCTATAACAATAATGATCAGCTTATAGGATTTGCTGAGGACCTTGCTCATCACTTGCACCTTTCACACAGAGGTGTTAACATCTTTTATTTTACTATAGCATAAAACAAGACAAGGCAGAATGGTAATATACATCGATCCTTCAGTCTCGATGTATTCTAATTTATGCTAAAGTTTTATGCTGACCTGTCTATCCTGTTTTTTTCGTTTTCCATTTCACGCACTCTCTTTTCAAGCAATGCATTATATTGAGCCAATCTTTTTATTTTTTCGCTTTGCTTTGATACTATTGATGTAATAGACATCAGAATAACCAAAATAAAAAATATGATCAAAACAAATACCGTATTTACAGGAGAAACAATACCAAGAATACTCGACAAGGTGTCTATAATTTCCGGGAATATGGCTGAAATTAATAGGCATGTGCCCGCTAATAACCATAAAAGGGAATGCTTGAGCGAAAAGGCTTTTTTGCGAATAAAAACAATAATCAATATAAAAAACAACAAAACTCCTATAAGTAATGAACATCTAAGTACTATATTCATTGTATTTTAATCCCCCATCTCAAAAGCAGCTCGATATAACAATATAGCCATGGATACTTTTATCATGTAATATATTGATTTCCATTTATTTATGGACGATTTGCCGCTATTCCTTTCTTTCATTATTACAGGTACTTCCTTAATTCTTGCGCCCATTAATTTTGCAAAAACTATAGCTTCAGGTTCCGGATAATCCTGCGCATAATTATTAGCATAAAGTTCTATGAATCTTTTATTAACCGCACGAAATCCACTAGTAACATCTTTCACTTTAGCACCGCAGCAGAATAGTATTAAACTGCTAAGAAATCTAATCCCCATACGTCTCATACGAGAGGACTGGAACCCCTCCCCATTAATAAATCGTGAGCCTATTACTATATCTGCCTCATCATTTATTATAGGTCTTATGAGATCCTTTATGAATTTAGGGTCATGTTGCCCATCTCCATCCATTTGAATCGCTATATCATAGTTATTGGTAAGTGCATATATGTAACCGGTCTGGACGCCGCCTCCAATACCTAGATTGATTGGATGAGATACCATATTGAAATAGTTCTCCTTGCAAATCTGCGCAGTATTATCTTTAGAACAATCATTAACAATAATATAATCTACTTGTGGCGCCTCTCTTTTCAGACTTTCAATTACAGACTTTATATTTTTTGATTCATTATAAGCAGGAATTATAACTAGTACTCGCAATCAACCAGCCCCTTTATTATACT
>JAAYMO010000123.1 GCA_012521375.1 Clostridiales bacterium | reverse complement strand
TTTTGCATTATAATTGACTTTTAGTAAATTAATTAGCGTAAGGGGGTGTCTACCGAAAATATAATTTAAAAGTAAAGGAGGTTGATAGATATCCAAAATAATGTTTTATAAAAGGTAAAAAAACAGGCCAAGAGAAATCCCAAATTTCTCTTGGCCTCTCCTATAAGTCTCCGGGTGGATGTTTTTTTAAATCTAATCCATTGATAAGTTTAAGAACCTCTGCTTTTAATGCTGCCTCATTCTCTTGTCTTATACCAGCCAACCTATAAATCCGCCACAACTTTAACTCTTGTCCTTCGTTTTGCAATTCTTGTATTGCCCATTTAATCCGTCTGATTTGAAAATCCTTAATACTCTCGGTATATCCCTCTAAATATGCTTTGGTTTTAGGAAGTTTATCAAGATGCTTTTCCAATAGTGGCCGAATACCTGCCTTGCTACCCGCAGAACTTATTGTAATCCGTTGTGGTTTGGTATCCGTAGCCAGCATTTCATCAACGGCAGCCTTTACCTTTTCTAATATTTCTTCATCTCTTTGCTCCCAATCGACTCGAGAGTTAATATTTGTTGTGGATCTTAACTCAGGAGAATTTTCATTTAACCAATCTCTATCGTTCCGGTAAAGCCAACTAAATAATGCTCCGTTTATTCGACGCAATTCGGTTTTCCCCTTATTTGGATACTGTTTCATTAAATCCAACCATCTTTGTCGACAAATATTTAGTTTATCATTTTCGTTTTCCATATTTTTAATATTATCTTTGACCTTTTCTTTAATTTGGTTTTTTCCCTGATAATAGGTTTTTAATCTTAAATTCCTGGCATACTTCTTTACCGTAGTCGGATCGACTTTTAACAGCCGTGCTGTTTCCCGTAGACTCAATCTCATCTCAACTAATTCTTTTAATTTTGCTTCCCATACGGGACCGAAGGCAATTATTTTAGTAATCTTATATTTATCTTTATCTTGGGTATCAGGACCAGTCCGCATATATGAAAATCCACATGAACAAGTGAATATTCCAAGTGGATTCTTGCTGTCATTTCCGTACTTTATTTGCATATCTTGTATCGTTAATGCTTTATAGTGCTCCACTGCGGGATTTAAGCAAGGCCACGGTCCGAATCCAAAAGGTTTATATTCCAACTTTAAATTAAATAAATCCTCAATAGATATATTCAAAAACCTTATCAACAACAAATGCCTTAAGGGATGACTTGTCTTATTTTTTCTTCGCAGTATATCGGTCAACCAATTGCAATTACTGTAAATATCAATATCTGATTGCAATAATTTCAAAAACTGATGCCCATAATAATCAACAAAATTTTTCAGTAAATCTTTCTGTTTTATCCTGCCATTGATATTGGCAAATCCTAATTCCTTTAACCTGTTTAAATACTGCCCCCTAAACCATTCCAAAGTTTTGTTGACAAATATATTATTGAGCAAGAAATCAATATCTCTTGCAAGTATGATCATTTTTTGCAAAATCTCATCAGGATAGTTTGTTTTCTCATTGCTTATTTTGCAATTATCTGAAGATGCTGTTATGTACTCGTGTCTCTTGAAGCCTCTGACGGGAACTTGGCTGTCATATAACGGTATTTTATGCTTGGGGCATACTAATACACCGGGGATTTGATGTACCCTATGCCAATATAATTCCCCGTATTTCCCCATATCTTCTTTTATACATTGAGGACAAAACTTAAAATACTGGTTTAAAGAGACAGAACTTGCCATTAAACCGATTTTATTATAGATACTGCCACCTTTGTCACCTTTCATATATTGTTTGATTTTAAGAGCATTTTCAGGGGGCAGAAAGGCAGAATAAAACGAATATAGGGTATGCTTGTCCACTAAATAATCGGCAGTGTATTGATTCCCGACAGGCATATTATCAATGATTCTGTTTATATGAGATGGCAAATCTACTACAGCAGTAACAGAGTTTTTGCTAAAAACATCTTGTAGTGTAGCCTTAATGCTGATGTTACCGCTCCGAATGTGATACCGTCCCAAAATACTATACAATAGTTCATCTTCATAGGGTACAGGAAAAAAAGTCATCATAACCAATCACCCCACTTTACAAAAATCACTTTCATAATCTTTTATATAGCCCTTCTCTTTCAAAATTTCATAAGCAGTTTTGTTTTCTTTTCGTCCTTCAGCCACTAAAATCCTCAAATCATCGTCCACAGAAACTTTCGCTTTTTTTCGCTTCTTTTCTCGTTTATCCGAGACCGCTATACTCTGAATTACTTTTATAACTATTTCATTGACATCCAAACCATCCTTTTCTTCCATTACCTTTTCTACTGTGGCTTGGGCTATTTCCGCCTCCACTTTTAAATCAATAAGTTTTAATACCGCCTGTTCTTTTACGGATAAGTGTACCTCCTGCTCTTTCTTACGCTGTGTCCTTTTTAGTGCCTCTATCTTCATTTGTAAGTCCACTGAAGCCCTTTCTCCATTTATAAAATCTAAAAAATTTACATCTACTGTGCATAAATCCCCAAAGGACGCCAACTTACGAACATCGTTGGTTTTTAAGGCTGTCAGAAATGGTTTAACTAATTGCAAATGCTTATTTGCTACCTGTTTAATTGATTGTGTCGTAATAAATTCTGTTCCGTCCGTAATTGCCTGTATTTGGGCCATAGCATATAGTTTAACAAAAATATCTATTATCCCTTGTGATTCTTCATAAAAGGCATTGCTTAATTCCTCAGTCAAAGGTACATGCTTTTTCGTCCACTGGTAGTCCCATATAGCATTAATAAGTAAATCCCAATTTTTATCCATATTTAGCCTTTCCCATATCATATCTCCTTGGCCACTACCCCTTCGGGCTTGGCGAAATTCACTCTGTAGAATGGACAAGCCTGCTGGAGTTCCTACTAAAATAACCGGAACGCCAATGGTATTAACCAATGTTACAAAGAAGTTAAGCATCTTTTGATCACCGCCACTTTTTGCCCGGCTTAAATGTTGAATCTCATCTATTATTAGTAATCCTAATCCTATATTTCTTGCTACTTGGGACATTACCGAGAGCATATTGTCTACAGTTTTTCTGCCTATTGCAAATTTTTTAGAGTAATCTGTTCCTAAAATATCGTCTAATTTTCTGAAAAACTCGATACATAATCCTTTAAGGGAACCATCGAAGGGACAATCCAATTTTAACCAAGAAACTTGATACATACTAAAATTTATACCTTTATAGTTTTTATGGACAATGACTTGAGGATATAAAGATAAAACTCTGTTTATTGCTGTGGTCTTAC
>JAAYMO010000122.1 GCA_012521375.1 Clostridiales bacterium | reverse complement strand
TCCTCCTGCTTTTAGTACTCTTTTTATTTCACTGATCGCTTTTTTTATTTCTTCTATTTTGCAGTAATATAAAACTCCATAACAAATAATACCATCAAACATCTCGTCCCCAAAAGGTATTTCACTAACACTACCTTGTTTTAATATAGCAGACAATCCTTGCTCTTCTAAAGATTTCTTTGCATGTTCAATTCCCTCGGAAGATAAATCTACTCCATATGCATCTATGTTTTCCCTTGCCATGAAAACCACATGACGTCCTGCACCACAACCTAAATCCAATACTTTTTGAGAACCGTCTCTTCTAAAATTACGAAAAACAAACTGTACAACTAATTCCGTAGGGTACTTTGGTCGAAATCGGGGCTGTGAATGAAGATGCTCCCAGTAAGTCTTCATTATTTCGTCCATATAACTCACTCCAATTCTCGTAATATTTGATTAATCATCTGAATATCGCTTATAATTTTTTCTTCCGTATATCTTGGATCTACCCATAAATTTACGATCTCTTTTTCTAACATATTTGCATTGGGAAATTGATCTTTTGGTTGATTTCCATACATTTGATAAAGTGTCGGATACCAACTGCTAATATCTATATTTTTGGCCCTAACAGCTTTTAACAACTCATCCCTATTTCCCTTGTATAAAAAACTATATCGCCAACACACAGATCCATCCCTGATATCTGGCAAAGTCAAATACTCTTTATTTAAGTATTTATCATACAACGCTGCTCTTTTATTTCTTTCCTCTACCATAACATCTATTTCATCCAATCGACTTCCTAAGATGCTTTCTATTTGAGCATCTTTAGCATAGACAAATCCTTTTTTAAAGGTCATTTGCAGAGAAAGCATCAGGGGCCAAAAATCCGAATCTTTTTGAATTAATTTCATTATATCATAATATATCATTCGGTAATCATCGAATAATTCTTTTACATTGACTGGTTGTTTAGGAATGTTTTCTCCTAGATGTTTTACTTTTTCATAAAATCCCTCATCATCGGTTAAAACAGCCCCACCTCCGCCACATTCTAATATTTTAGTATGACCAAAACTAATAACGGATGCATCTCCCAAACTTCCTAGCTTTCTACCTTTATATTTTCCTCCCACAGCTTGAGCTGCATCTTCTAAAACAAAAATATCTTTTTCCTTTGCCATCTTTATGATTCCATCCATATCGCAACTGTGCCCATATAAATGAGTTGGTACGATAACATCAATGTCATAGGTTTCTATCATTTTTTTAAGGGAAGATAAATCCATGGTATAATCCTTTAAATTAACATCACAAAAAACCGGTTTCATGTCAGCATAAAGTGCTGCATTAACCGGTGTCATACAAGTTATAGCAGGATAAAGGACATAGGAATCTTTTTTGTTTAGTACTTTTAGAATCAAATAGATTGCTGTTGTCCCACTACCTGTTAGATGGCAGTATTTTCTCCCAAAATAATATGCTATTCTTTCTTCAATTTGGTTCATCTAATCACAACCCTTACTGTTGTTTAAAATAATCTTTTTGTTTGACATCTTGATTAATGGCAGTAATCTCAGGATGATTATCTAAATATTCCATCACCTTTCGTAAATCAACAATGTCATTCTTTGTGTAAAATAAGTCGTATAATAATTTAATAAGTTCATAATCCTTCGGAGTATCCAGGGTTAATCTATGATTACTATATGCATATTCTAACTCTTTAGGCAGAGGATAGCCTTTGGCATAGAACTCATCCGGATGATCGTAATAATACCCTACTACATGTTCTTTTTGCTTTTTTGTGGTGGCATTTTGTTTTAGTTTCTCTAATGCCTCCATCGTAAATATATCTAAGCCAAATCCTTTATAAAGCCTATCTTCTTCTTTAAAGTACTCAACATCGTCTCTAATCATATTTGTAACCCAGTAATCAATTAATTTCGGTTCAATCAATGGACAATCTGAAGTTACTCGCACAATGATATCTGGTTGATACACTTTAGCACATTGATAGTATCTATCCAGTACATCTTCTTCTTCCCCACGAAAGCAAGGGATATTTTCATCTTTGCAAAATTCTTCTATCTTATCATTTTCAGGATTGGTACTGGTTAAAACAACAACCTCGTCTACTACTGTCGCCATCTTACATCGTTTGTATACATGATATAATACCGCTTTATCCCCCAATGGCAGCATAATTTTCCCTGGAAGTCTAGTAGATGCCATATGGGCTTGAATCATTGCAACTACTTTTTTCATTATTAGCCCACTTCCTATTTTATTTCTTGTTTGTCTGGTTTGTGTACACCAAAAATCTTACTTACATCAACAGTCAATTCTTCTAAAATTCCCACTTTTATATCGTCAGTTATGTCAAACACCTGAGGTTTTTCATATTTTTGTTCTTCGTTTAAGGTATATACCATTATAGTCTGGTCTAGAGGATGCACAATCCAGTATTCTTTTACCTTTGATTTTTCGTATAAAAGCATTTTATCCCACATATCTTTTTTTGCTGTTGATTTGGAAGTAATTTCTATGATTAAGTCCGGTGCTCCTTTGCATCCTCTGTCATCTAATTTATTTGTATCGCATACAACAAGTAAATCTGGTTGTACCACATTAGTAATCTCATCATCGGCAGCTTCATTTTTATCTGGTAATCGCACATCAAATGGCGCTAAATAAACTTCACATGTCTTATCCTGCAAATAAGAAGCGAACATTAAATGAAGAGCTCCCAAAATTTTTTGATGAATTCTGGAAGGTGCCGGACTCATATTAAAAGGAATACCCTGTATTAACTCCCATCTTTCGTTTTCAGGCCAGGTTGTATAATCCTTATAGGTGTATTTCTGTTTAATATTCTTCGCTAAATTCATACTTTTGGCCTCCTTTATATTAAGGCTTATTAGGCATATTTCGTCTAACATCGATTACTTGTCCAGTAATGTCGGATAAAATCGTATCAATAGCAGCTATTGCCACTTGCCTTGGAGATAATAAAGTATCTTCTTTCTCATATCCAAAATTTTTAATTCTCATAGGTGTTTTGGTT
Organism: Clostridiales bacterium; assembly: GCA_012521375.1. Classification (GTDB taxonomy): domain Bacteria; phylum Bacillota; class Clostridia; order Lutisporales; family Lutisporaceae; genus Lutispora. Next base: position 2,544 of record JAAYMO010000122.1, on the reverse strand, counting down.
CTTTCCGGATTGATAACATTTATTCTAATTCCCTCTTGATATAATTCTTCTCCCATCGCTTGTGTAAAATTAACCACTGCCGCTTTAGTAGAAGAATAAATACTATACATTGCCCGACCTCTTGTATAAGAACTGGAAGTAAATAGAACAATACTTCCTCTTGTTTCTTTTAAATACGATATCCCTGCTTTGGTCACATTAATAGAGCCGATATAATTGGTTTGAACTTGTTCTATAATATCTTCTTGTTTCATTCCTTGCAGCTTGGAGATTCCTAAAATACCAGTTGTATTAATGATATCATTAATTTTTCCTTCTTTTTTATAAACTTTATCTAGACTTTCTTTAACCTGTGTATAATTGGAAACATCTATCCCGTTACTTCTAGAAAATCCATAAACTGTTGCTCCGTAACTCTTTGCCAGGTCATATATTTCTTTTCCGATTCCACTGCTATAGCCAAAAACTATAATTACCCTATCCTTTAAATGCTTTATATATTGCTCATTATCTTTTGCTATTTCCAAACTAGATATTGAATTGATTTGAAACAATTTATCTGCCATGAAAACATCTTCCGGATAGGTAATTTTAATATTTTTTTCTTCTCCCCGGACAACATATACTGGTGCTAAATTATATTTTACTATAAGTCCGCAGTCATCGGTTAAAGGAATATCAGGATTTTTCATATATATTTCATAAGCTTTTTTGATTAAAGGGAGCCTAAAACCCTGAGGCGTCTGTCCCCTCATAAGATACTGTCTTTTAGGAATGTCTTCTATTATCTTTTCATCATTAACTTTAATAATTGTATCAGCAGCGGGAATTGCTACGTCCACTGCTTCATACTCTTTTAATGCTTCTATCATGTCCGTTATAATGCGTTCTGAAACAAAAGGTCTAACTGCATCATGGAATAACACAAACTCCGTATCTTCATCACAGCCGTTAATTCCAATATAAGAGGATTCCTGTCTTGTATTCCCTCCCCTTAGAACCTTCTTTACTTTATTAAAGTTATTTCTTAATAAAATCTCATTCATAAAATCGTAGAACTCAGGATTAATAACAATCAATATAGAATCAATTAAGCGATGTCTTTCAAAGCATTCGATTGTATGCTCAATCACGGTCTTGCCAGCTATTTTAATAAATTGCTTTGGAAGTATCCCCCCAAATCTATTGCCGCTGCCTCCTGCTAAGATAATTGCTTGTGTTTTTTCCATTTCGCCCACTCCTAATAGCTATTTAGTTCTAGTGCTTCATTATATCTTAATTCATAAAACCGATACAGTAAATCTAAACAATATAAGATTATAATTGAATAAAAAATCCAGTGCTTATAAGGAGTAAATAACAGAATTGTTGTCAATACGTCCTGCATTCCTGTCTCCATTCCTAAAAGAATTCCATGATCAAATAAATATTTTTTTAGACCTCTTCTTTTAAATTCCTTTAGTTTTCGAATTCTTGGCACAATAATATTCGTAGCTGTCCAACCATATAAATTAAAGATTATTTCGTATAATATGATCCAAATCCAGTGAATTTGAATACTCACTCCAAGTAAAATGAAAAACAAATTATAAAATACAATATCACAAACAGTATCTAGATTTTTCCCTAGTTCTGAGGTCATATTTTTATAACGAGCCAAATTGCCGTCTACAATGTCTAAAAACAAATAGACTTGTATTAATACTGCCGCTAAAGCATACTGCTTAGTCCAAACAGCATAAAAAGTACAGAGCCCGTTTATCATATTTAAAACAGTTATCATATTAGGAGTAATAGGAGTTTTGTCTAAAACAGGAAAAAAGAATACTGCCAGTTCAGTGTATATTTTTTCAATCCAGTAATACTGGAGGCGCTTTTGGAAATGTTTAGATGCTTTCATTGTCTTCTCTCCCTTAAGATGGGCTGTAATTTTTAATAACTCATAACTCAATTAATAGTCGTACATACTTACCATCTGTTCTTCCTTTATACCATATTTTAATAATTGCTGTTTGATATCATACCACCATATAGAGGCAATAAAAATAAAAGTATTTTCTTTTTCTTCCTTTAGCCTTAATGGATTTTCTATTTTTACACCGTAAACCTCAGTTCCCCACTTCTTTTGATTGTTATCGCAAATATAATGAACTGGAATATCAGCTTCTAACATATTCGCCAATACTTTTTTCCCACCTACACCTACACCGAATAAAACAACCTGTTTGCCTTGACTTATTACTTTTTTTAGTTTTGATTTTATATAAATTTCTGTGTTTATTCTCATTAATAGATTAAGCAGAAGAGATAAGAGAGCATCGACAATTACGATGTATAAGAACCATTCCATATGATTTAACAATGAACATATGAAAATGAGAAAGTAGTATTTCCCTATATTATCTAATTGTAAATGATATCTTTTTCTAATACCTATGATACTTTCCAGTTTTTTTCTGCTATTTAAAACTTTATTAATATCTATGTTTGGTACTCTGTCTATATCCTTAAACATTGTGTTATTTAAGATCTCATAAAGCTTTA
>JAAYMO010000121.1 GCA_012521375.1 Clostridiales bacterium | reverse complement strand
TACCAATTTGCCTACCAAAGTATCACATGAGGTTTTTATCTCAATTGCACTGCCTTCTTCAATTCCCCCTAATAGCTCTGCACATAAACATCCTGATATACCCATGACCAACATCTCCTTAATAATATTTAAATAATTAAAATAATTTACACCTCTATACATTACCTTCTATAATAAATTATGTTTCTAATAAGACAAGGGTTACTAGTTTTCTAACAGATAAGCAGTGTATTGTTAAATAGATTTATCAAAGGCAGTAACCTCAAGAACTTTATTTCAATATTTCATCTTAATATAAATATTTAAGCAGGATTTCTTTCAATGCAGGCTAATACATACCTAAATATTAAAAAGGAAATCCTGCTGACAGGCTAAGCTAAACGACCAAATACAATTTTGTCTACTGATACAAAAGCATTGACATCAAGCAGTTTTGTAAACTGTACTCTGGCTGCAGCAGCTCCAGGAGGCGCTGACTCTGTAATACCTGTATATACCAACCACTGAGGGAAAACAACACCAGGATTAGCAGTGCTAAAAGCTACCAGGCTAAGCCCTAATCCAATTTCTCTACCCCTGTCATCCAACCAAAGCACCCTGACGACTATATCTGTGGTAGCAATTCCCCCACCTTCTCTTTCAACTCTAAGGCCACAGTTGAACAAAAAACAATGACCTTCTCCATTATCAATAGCAACATCTTGGAATAATGAGGCTCCATTTATTTCAAAAGATGCTCGAAAATCCCCTTCATATGTCTCGTTTGAGGCAACGGCTGATACACCTACGGCAGCCCAGTTATTTAACCCATCTTCAAAACTGGGGTTAATAATCAAATTTGGTGATCCTGCCCTGGCAAAAATAACCTGATCAATTCTAATAACACTTCCTTCGCCCAAAGAAGATTCAAACAATATACGTGCTTTTACTGCATTGTCAGGGGCTGGTTCTGTTAAATCCAGATATGTCAGATAGTTTTCCTGTCGAGGTAATGTTTCCGATGGAATTATAATTTCCAATCCTGGTGAGCCGATTATATTATCCCCTGCATCCAACCATAATACCTGAACCTCCAAGGTTCCAGACATATGTCCAGAGGCGCCGAAGCTAAACAAGTATGAAGAGTTCGGCGGTTGAGTATCTATTGGTACATCTTGATAAAGGCTTCCCCCAAGGATGCTGGCTATATTATTTGCACCTTGCAATGGAGTTTCAAAATCAGGAATATATGTGGTAGTAGTCCAGCCGGTCAACCCTGCTTCAAAGCTGGGATTTTCTAACAAATTTATTGAACCCACTGGTGCCATGATCACCTGATCTATAGAGACTGACGATTCCTCTTCTCCTTCAGCTTTGCTAATGATAAGTCTTGCAAAGGCAGTACCAGGAGGAGGGTTATCTGTAATATCAAAGAAAGTTATCCTAGAATTGTTAACTCCATCAGTGATACCTCGGGATATAAACATTTTCAGCCCAGTAGCAATGAAATTATGATTATTATCAAGCCATAACACATCTACTGTCAATTTAGGTTGGTTAACACTGATAACATTGAAGCTTAAAAACAAAGGAGAACAGTCAGTACCTGCCAAAACCACATCCTGATACATGCTGGCTACATTAGCATCCATGAATGCTACTTGTGTTCCCTCAAATGGTATAATGTCAGATGTTGATACATTATCGTTGCTAATCCAGCTGGCCAATCCAGCTTCAAAACTTGGATTTTGCACTAAATTAAAGCCTCTGAATCCAACTATTGGGTTTATACCTCCACAACCCATGAAATATCATCTCCTCCCAAATATTCAATATTGATAAATTATTTCACATCTGTGCTATGTTCCCTATACTGTACAATATGTGCATAATTTGACAAGGGTTACTGGTTGCATAGTTTGTACTTCTGCATATTATTACTACTAAGAGAGGTGACATACATGAAAGTTTTACTGTTATCCATCATTGCAAAATGCGGTGTTTTCACTCATGTACGCGAATTGTCCTTATATCTTCAAAAACTTGGCATAAAACCTGTTATAGGTTTTATTCATAATGAAAGAACCATTAGTAAGTTTAAATTGACGGATACAGATCTACAGGCTATGATAAAATCTCTAAATGGAATAAAGCATTTTTTTTATGAATCCAATGAAGATTTGCTTGATAAAATCAGTGACATGAAAATATCCCTTGTGCATGCTCATTCTCCACTGACTTTTGCAGCGGCTATGAAGGTTTCAGATAATCTAAATATCCCTTTTGTTATAACCCTCCATAGTACGTTAGACTGGAGCAAACTTCACCCAATTTCAATGAAAAAAGCAGATTGCATTATTGCAATTGGACCTGAAGTTGCAAAATCAGCAGGCTCCAGTTATCAAGAAAAAGTCCATATTATTTTTAACGGCATTGATCTGGAACGCTATAAACCATATGAAAACACTTCCATCAATGGACCTTTGCGAATTATGTGGATGGGCAGAACCAATGGTGAAGTATCACAGGGCGCCCAGTGCCTCGCCAGGGCAGTTCGAATACTAAGAAAAAAGGGAATACCTGTGGAGGCAAAAATTATAGGGTATGCCGTAGGTGCAAATATTACAGGTATGAAAAACTGTGGTTGGGCACACGATCCATTACCTCACCTTCATTGGAGTCATATTGTTTTTGCTCGTGGTCGAGCCTTGAGGGAAGCTATGGCCTGCGGAAACGTTGGAATATTAGTTGGTCAAGGCTATGGCGGCATAGTCAGAGAAGACTGGTTTGAAAATGGTAAAAAACCTCAGCTTAGCGGTTCATTAAAACATGGATACAAAAAGCATGATGTTTCATTGATTATGAAAGATATACTATTTTTCCATAGGAATCGTACAGAGCTTGCAAAAGCAAGAAAAGCCGCAAGAAAAATAGCAGAAATGCATTTTGATGCAAGAAAAATGGCAGAGCAAACCTATAATGTATATAAGAAAGCCATTGAACTTCATGCTCATAAGCAAAAAAAAGACAATGTTATTCCATTGAAAAATAAATAATATCCATAGGGTCTATTGCAATCATCAAATAGTTCAATAGACCCTGCTATATTTATGGAGGAAATACATAACATAAATAGAATTAAACAATAATAGATTAAGTTAGAATATCATGTCAGGAGGGACTCCAATGAATTCTGAAAGGTTGATTAATACTTTCCTAGACCTGGTAAAAATCAACAGCGTCAGCAAAGATGAGAAATCCTTAGCTCTCGAACTGAAGTCCAGGCTTGAAAAGATGGGATTTGAAACATACATAGATGATGCTGACAAAAAATCCGGTTCCAACACTGGAAATCTTATAGCCAAACTGAAAGGCAATAAAAATGTGCCTCCTATTATGTTATCTGCACACATGGATACAGTTAATCCTGGATACAACATTAAACCCCAAATAATAGATGGTGTAATAAGAAGCGATGGAACTACCATACTTGGAGCAGATGACAAGGCAGGTATCGCAGCAATACTGGAAGCTGTTACATATATAATAGAAAACAATATTCCCCATGGCCCCATTGAGATAGTCTTCACCATATGTGAAGAAATTGGTCTCTTGGGAGCAAAGTATCTGGATCATTCAAAGCTTCAATCAAAACATGCCTTTGTATTTGACAGCAGCGGTGAAGTTGGAACTGTTATTATTCAGGGACCTGCTCAGAAACTGATAAACGCATCTATAAAAGGCAAAGCTGCTCATGCAGGCCTCAATCCTGAAAAAGGTATAGATGCAATAGCAACAGCAGCAAAAGCTATAAGCAATATGAAGTTAGGTCGTATAGATAATGAAACAACCGCCAATGTTGGAATAATTAGAGGAGGACACTCAACCAATATCGTATGCGATTTGCTGGAGCTGGAGGCAGAAGCCCGAAGCCTGAAGACTGAAAAGCTCGATAATCAGGTTAAGCATATGATCCAATGCCTTGAAGATGAATGCAAAAAGGCACATGCACAACTTGAAATAGACATTCAGGATTGCTATGATGAGTTTTCCATCGATTTGAATGACCCGATATTGAAAATTGTAGAGTCGGCTATGAAAAATGCAGGTATAGACTATAAACCTACATCAACAGGTGGGGGTAGTGATACAAACATACTGAACAAATCCGGCATAAAGGCAGTTACTCTCGGAATAGGAATGACCAATTCCCATAGTACTGAGGAATTCATAACCATAGACAGCCTGGAGAAAACTGCATTGTTCATTGAAAGTCTGATTAAGGAAATGAAATAGAAGAGAGTTAAAAAGCAATGGGGACGGTTCTTTTTGCTTCTTGTTAGAAGCAAAAAGAACCGTCCCCATTGCTTTTTCTATTTAAATTATATATTCTTCCAGCATCTTTTCCGGTTCGCCAATTAGAATGCTTTCCGGTACATCTTTAAATTGCCTGAAATTGCTTCTGAAGCTTTCTGCCAGGCTGTTAGCCTTTCTGTAGTACTCGTCAAGACTATACCAAATATTAGGCGGATTCAATACAAGGCTTGGAACATTTGGACATTCCTTAGGTATCTCAAGGTGGAAAATAGGATCTGTCATATACTCTACATTATCCAAATCACCATTTACTGCGGCTCTTACCATAGCTCTTGTATATTTAAGTTTCATTCTGCTGCCTATTCCGTAAGAACCACTAGCCCAACCTGTATTGACTAGGAATACTTTTACATTATATTTGTCTATCTTTTCCCCTAATAGCTGAGCATATACCTGAGGTCTAAGGAGCATAAAGGGTGCCCCAAAGCAAGTTGAGAATGTAGCCATTGGTTCTACTATACCTCTTTCTGTTCCTGCCAGCTTACTGGTATATCCGGACATAAAGTGGTACATGGCTTGTTCCTTGGTTAATCTTGCTATAGGAGGAAGAACTCCTGTGGCATCAGCAGTTAAAAATATTATAGTTTTTGGTATCCCACCAATACCTCCCGGTACTGAATTTTCAATATGCTCAATGGGAAAAGCAGCTCTAGTATTCTCTGTATATCTATCATCATCATAATCCGGTTCTCCTGTAGCTTCATCTATAACCACATTCTCCAATAATGCTCCTTCTCTGATAGCCTCCCATATCTGAGGTTCATGCTCTTTAGAAAGTTTTATACATTTAGCATAGCACCCTCCCTCAAAATTGAAAACTCCATTATCTGTCCAGCCGTGTTCATCATCTCCTATCAATTTCCTGTCATCATCGGCAGACAATGTGGTTTTTCCTGTTCCTGATAATCCAAAAAATAATGTTACATCTCCATTTTCACCCATATTAGCAGAACAGTGCATTGGTAAAACACCTTTAAATGGCAGTAGATAGTTCATTACTGTAAATATGGATTTCTTTATTTCACCGCAGTATTTAGTCCCACCTATAAGCACTATCTTCTTTTCGAAATTAAGTACAATAAACACTTCCGAATTTGTTCCATCAATCTCTGGATTAGCCTGCAAGCCTGGAACTGCATAAACAGTAAATTCTGGTCTGAAATTCTCTAGTTCTTCTTCCTTTGCTTTTCTAAACATCTGTTGTGAGAATAAATTCTGAAATGCAAATTCATTTATTACCCTTATAGGCATTCTATATTCTTTATCTGCTCCGACAAAACCGTCGAATACAAATACTTCTTTGGACTTTATATAATCTAGAACCTTTGAAAATAGTCTATTAAAATTTTCTATAGTCATTGGCATATTTGCCTTGTTCCAATTTATATGTTCATGTACAGTTGGTGTATCCACAATAAACCTATCATTAGGAGACCTTCCCGTATATTTCCCCGTATTGACACACAAAGCTCCGTTGTTTGCAACAATACAGCCTTCTTTTTCTATAGCTATGTTTATTAATTGCTCGATGGGCAAATTATAATGTATCTTTTTGCATTGAACTTTCATACTTACTTCAGAAATATCTTGCCGATTCAAGTTTTTTACCCCCTAATAAGCTAAAATTTATATTTTTTACCTTTTTATTATATCATAATTAAATATTTGTGCTATACTTTTTAACAATATTTATATATTTAGCAGAGCAAAAAAATTGATTTTCTATTTTATAAATCCATATAGGTTAAATAAATCTTTATTTATATTATCCAAATCATCTGGTATAATTATTTCATGACTTTCCGAGGTGATATTGATTGAAAAAAAATAATGTGTATAAAGATTTATCCTTTTTGTATTTTGCAATCTATTGGGTTTTTGCTTGCTATACCCCTTTTTTATTGTTGTATTTGCAGGATAGGCAGCTTTCTTATATTCAGATTGGAGCCATATTTGCTCTTAACTCTTTAGTCAATGTTATGTTTCAGCCTGTTTGGGGCTATTTGACAGATAAATATATAGATATTAAAAAGGCTCTATACATTGCTGTTATTGCCAGTTCAATAGCTATAGTTTTGCTTGTTCAATCCTATAAATATCAATTTATTATTCTATCAACCATAGTTTTTATAGCTTTTCAAAGCAGCATATTATCTCTAACAGATTCTTTATGCTATAAAATAATAAACAGATATAATAGCATAAAATATGGCAAGGTTCGCTTGATGGGCTCTGCAGGCTATGCGATATCTTCATTCTTGCTGGGTATGGTCATTGCAAGAACATCTATCAATGTAGCCTTCTATCTTTATTCTTTTTTTAGCCTTTTTGCAATATTGTTTTTAGCTAGATTAGATTTTAAAGATGAAGCACCCAGAGAAGAAAAAAGCAAGGTGGAACCTTTGCAAGTATTAAGAAATATAACACTCATAGTATTTTTACTTTCTGTCACAGTCGCAAGTATTTCATATGGTGCAAACATGAGCTATATTGGAGTTTTACTGCAGGAAACAGGAGGAAATATAGAAAATCTTGGATTGCTATGGTTTGTAGTTGCAATGTCTGAAGTACCAGTCTTTTTTATTTCAAACAAAATTATTAGCAAAATAGGTTCTATAAACACTTATTTACTGTCGCTGTTAATATTCTCATTACGTTTTTTCTTATGTACCCTATGGAATAACACTATATTTATTATAGCAGTTCAGTTTCTTCAAGGTTTTACATTCCCTCTTTTCATGGCAGGAGGCTTGGATTATATGTCTGGTATTGTACCACTTGAAGCTAGAGCCTTCAGTATATCATTGATGTCAGCCTTAATATTTGGAGCAGGAGCCCTAATAGGAAATATGGGTGGAGGCATAATCATAGAAAATTTCGGTATATTTACTCTTTATCGAATGATGTCCATTATATCCTTCACTGCTTTAATGATCGCTATGACACTAAAGAAAATAAGAGGAAGCAAAGCTCCCTCGTTATAATATAAACATTGCTACTATTGTTGTCACCACAAGTCCTATGAGAACTGGTATCAGGTTCTTTCTTGCAATATCTATGGGCTTTATTCCTGTTATTGCCGCAACTGGAATTACAGCCCAAGGAATTACAGTTCCGCCACCAACCCAGATTGCCGCTATCTGACCTAGTGCGCATAGTTTTGCCACGCTGACATTAACAGCAGTACCGAATACCTTTGCGATGGAACCCGCTAGGTTCATCCCTGAGAATCCAGAACCATCAAGACCTGTTATTGCACCAATAGTGGTTTCCAGAATAGCTGCAACAGGCTTGCTCAAAGCAACGCTTGATGCAAGCAGAAGTCCCATATCCGATAGTATACCCATAGAACCTTCTGGAAGGATATCGCCGAATACTGTAGTAAAAGGTCCTACTTCTCCCAGATAAAAGAACCCTGCAATAGGTAGAATAGGTCCAAATATCTCCATTCCAAAAGCAAAACCTTTTTTAATGTACTCTGCAATCTTCTCTAAAGCATCTTTTTTATAAAGCACTACACACAAAACACAGAGAACAATTGCTGCAGTGCCACCTACCAAGGCTGTAGCATCTCCACCTACCAGATTGAAGGCAAACATTGCAATAATATCCAGCAAAAATAATATTGGTACGATGATTGCAGC
>JAAYMO010000120.1 GCA_012521375.1 Clostridiales bacterium | reverse complement strand
GCTTCAAAAATTTGTTGCAGGGTTTCTTTGAAAAGGTCTTTTAGTTTTTCATGGATGTCATCCATATTACGACAGTTTTTGGCTAATTCTTTAGCCAATGAAGTGTTGTTTTGCATAAATGGTCATCTCCTTTTATTGGATAGTATTACCATTTACACAAAACTTTTTACGCTCTCTTCATTTTTACCTGAACCGCCTTCAGAGGCTCAAATCTCAAGATTTGTTCAGTGAACTTAAGAAACGATACCAACCGGGCGGAAGTTTCTTCCACCTTAAATTCACCTGTGGAAAATGTTATACTCTTTTTCATAGGTGACCCCCTCTAATTGTTGGGGTAGTGTTGATTCAATAATACTACAGGGTTCACAGTTCTCACCTTCTGTTATATTTTGGATGTAAATATGTTACATATTCGCTCAGCGTTTGTACAAAATCTAGGTAGGTAACTATTCTTTAAACTATAAAGCAGTTACCTTTGTGCGCCCCGCCCTTATCTATTGTAATATATTTACATTCTATGTTGCCTATTAAACTTGCACCTGAAGCAACCGTAACGCTTTTAGTGGCGGAAATATCTGCTTCTACCTTTCCATAAATATATACATTGCTTGCACAAATTTTGCCTTTTACTGTAGCACCCTTACCTATGACAACATTCTTTTTAGCTGACAATTCTCCGTCAAACATGCCATAAATATCTATGGATCCTTCAGATTCAAATTTACCGCAGGCAACAGACTTCTCTCCAAGTATTATATTAATTGTAGATTGAGCTTTTTTTAGCATAAAACGTAAACCTCAGTTAATTAATTTAAATGGTTACATTAGAATGTATTAATAAACCTAATACTAGTACTGGTCTTTGTATTTTGCCTCAAGTCAGTACACTGTTTTTCATCACTGAATTTTTCTTGAGAGTCGTCTGTTTTTTTATCCTCTTTCTCAAAAAGACAATTGCCTTCTGTGACAATATTATATTCTTTCAGAATAATCTCTTCAGAACTCTTGCCATCTTCATTGCTCTCATTATCATATTCATTCATTACTGTTTCTTCCATAGAACTATCTCCCAAAACTTCTTTATCATTATCTACTATCAGTGTTTCTTGCTCTTCTATGTTATCTAACATACTACACTCCTCCAGAATTTTATTATTTTTGCTGCATGTATTAACATCCAATACTTCATTATAAACCTTGTCTACATATTCAATTGAATTTTCTTCTAAATATTGTTCTTTGAAGACCAACCTATTTTTCTCCATTTGTTGTGTTATGTATACCTTCGTAACCATTTGATCGTCGCTTTGCTCTTCTATGATGCTTTTGATAGAAGAACAAACTCCTCCATAGTGTAAGCTGATTGATTGATATTGTATATTTCTATAGTAAAACTTACCTGTTTTTTTGACTATCAATCTGCTACTATCAACATCACCTATTATAATCCCAGCAATTTTAAGAACTTCTGTTTTAATAGTGCCAAAAAAAGTTGCATTACGATTAATAACCACTTTACCCTTTCCACAGATATGGCCATTCATCTCCCCATTTATTCTAACACGAGGGCGGAAATGCCCCATTAAGAAATTCTTCATAACACTTCAAAGTACCTCCATGTAAGATTAAATCCAATTATTCTTTATCTGTTGACCATTTATAGTTTGCCCAATTTAGATAGCCCCTGCTATTTGCAGTAAATGGGTCAGCAACTTGAATACTCTGAGAAAAGTATGGCAATAAGAACTTACTGAGAGAATGACTTCCACCACCAGTAAATACTAGTTGGTCGAAATCATCAACCATCCAGTTTGAATTCATCTCAATAATTATATTTTGTGATAATTTTTCAAAGCATTCATCCAACAAATCGGAAATATCATGAGTTTTACCAGCTATTTTTACTCCTCGCTTTATAATGGCCTCATCAAGGGAATGGCTCTCTTTATAGATTCCATATTTAGCTGATAACTTACTACTAATTTCTTTATAAACGTTACACATTCCAATTGGTATTGTCCTGCTTTTCTCAGAAATATATTCTTGTTCCTGTATGACAGCAAAATCGCTTGTTCTAAAGCCTATATCAATAATGCCAATTTTCCCCAGTGCATCTACTTCTCCATGCTCAATAGCATTTGCAAATTCTGACCAATAAGTCCCAAGAGGTTGCGGAACAACTTCCACATCTGAAACATTTATTTTGATTTTTTTGGGTTTCCCTTCATGGAAAATTGATAAAGCTCGTTCACCTTTTACTTTGTTTATGAGTTCGTCAGCTAGATGCATTCTTTCTGGTGGAAGGCCAGTAACAACCTTTATATAATTTCCAAATTCACTGTGAAACAGACTTAACGCCCCAAAGAACAGAATTTCAAAATCATTTCCATAATCACGAGTTAATGATAAGTCTCTGTAGAGATAGTTCGAATGTTTTATGGATGATTTACCAAGCCAATAATTCTTGCCTTCGAATTCTATTCTCAAATTATTTAATATGTTCTGCTGTTTTTCAAAATTTAAAACAATCGTGCCAGAACTGCTATCTCCTATAATACTGGGAAATGAATAACCCAAATTTCCATCTGTAACTTTAACAAATCCATAGCCAACATCCAATCCAATTAATTTCATACATCTCTCCCCTTATCCTATATGGTTTAACTTATTGCTTCTGACTATATGTGTCTTTATTCACTCCATATAAATACCAACATTTCTCAACTAATCGGATATTCTAAATTTTACAGTAATATATAAAAAAAATAACCACCCGAAAGGGTGGGTAATCGCTTTTTCTTTGAAAATTTTTTAGAAAAATGCAAATATTGCAGTTTTTTTATAGAATAATGTAATATGATGTTTTACTATCCTAATTTTCTTGCAATATTTTAAGAGCCTTTGCTTTAGTTACAGCCTGCAGCCTCCTGTTTACTCCTAGTTTTGCGTATATATTCTTTATATATCCCTTAACTGTATTTATAGTTATCTCCAACCTATCAGCAATTTCCTTGTTGGTCATACCTTTAGCAACGAGATTGAGTACCTCTGTCTCCCGTTCGGTAAGTGGTTCAATAAGATAGGAGTATGCTTCCTCTTCACTCCTCATAGTATCTTCTTCCAGAAACAACTGTAGTTTTTTAATTAAAACTACCTGGGTGGATAGTAGTTTCAGCATCTCAAGCTGATCAGGTGCAAATACCCCGGGCATAAGGCTGTTTTCAAGGTAAAGCACACCAATTGGTATTCCCTGGAACAATAAAGGCAAACACGCTATGGACCTTGAATTCGATTCTGCTATATAAGGGTCACTGACAAAGATTCCAGCCTGCTCCCCACTATTTAAAACTATAGTCTCAAGTGTCCGGGCAACATACCGTACTACTGCCTTTGAAAGTTCATAACATTCCTCAAGGGGAACGGCTTTCCCGATCTCCACATTGCAACCATTATCTTTTGCAGCTTCAATAAACAACTCTCCATTTTTCTCTAGTATTAAATATCCTTTGTTTGCACCGACACTTTGGCTCGCTATATCTAAAAAACTATTAAGCAGTTTACTTAGGTCAACCTCTTTGGAAATACTTTCTACTGCTTTATCAACAATATACATATCCAAGCTGCTTGCGGTTTCATTGTCGCTTGAGGTGGAAATCCTGAGTAAATTTTTAAGCATTCCAGTGGAATTACTTTTTGTCTCTTCCAAAACTATTCCGTCCATAAGATCAGGATATCGATCCTGCAGTTCTTTAACTTTTGCGAAGGCTCCCCATCTATTGTATCCACGGCAGGCATCTAACATATACATCCTTGCTATTTTATTCCTACCCTCGAACAGATAAAACCTTGCTGCAAGTTCATTGGCAAGGGCTTCATTTTGTATATAACCGTTCTGCCGTGCCGATTGGATAGCCTGGTCGTACAGTGACATAGCTTCCTCCCTTCTATTCCGCAGGCGTGCTGTTTCAGCGGCTACCAGCAGGTATTTTTGAAGGAAGTTCTCCTTACAAGCCTCCGACCATTTTTTCATCTGCCGCTGGTTCTTTTTTAGTGTTTTCCAGTAAATCCTTCTGTCCCTGACGGACAATTCCCCATAAAGAGCAGTTATCGTAAGAGAATAATAAAAATTGTATTCGGCACTGGTCATAAAGCCAAGAATAGCTTTAGCAAAAGGCTGTACATTTTGTGCGGCAGACAGGGCATCCCTGTAATTTCCCGCTAAATAGCACAACTGCATTTTGTACAAATAAAAGGTCGCCAGGGAAGCTTTATCGTTTTGTGGCAATTGCAATTTTTCTTTTTGAAATTCCTCTGTACTGGATGCCAGTGAATCTGCTTTTTGTCCCTGCAAAGCGGATACTACCTTCGCGTAAATTGCTGCATTGAGGGCAAGGTTGTCATGCTTTAACCTCCCAGCCATCTCATGTTTTTCTCGGACCTCCTCTGCTATTTTTTCCAGAGGAACACCTAAAAGATAACTAAGCTCAAGAATAAGACAATGAGCATATCCAATAATCAGTACATCCCCGGCTTCCATTCCGCTGTGAACAGCCTTTTTGAGGTACTCCAGCCCGGAGGCCGCATGCCGGGTCCAGTGGGTGATAAACGCTCCCATGACGAAGTATATGATGCATTTGGAAGAACTCCGGCCATACCTTTCCACCAGTTCAATACACACTTTTCCAAACCTATCCCCTGCTTCATAGTCTCCCAATACGCTCCCGGCAGTAATACTGTATCCGCAGTATCCGGTTGAAGCCATTTCGGTATTTCCATACCGTACGGCATGATTTCCGGTTTTCAGAATAATATATCCGTACAAATCTGGATTACTTATAATTGCTACAGAGCACAACCGTGTCAAAAGCTCTGCAATCTTCCTTTGTACAGGGTCCTTCATTTCTGGCAGATAGACCAGCTCTTCAATTTTTTTATTCCTCATATACCATTTGTACAGCATTAATTCTTTAATATAATCCAGTTTTTTGGGGTAAACCGGCAGCTTGACTCCCAATTTTTCTAGAGCATTGATACCCGTCTGAATAGCTTCAGTATGTTTACCCATGCCCGCATACAATATCACCTTCAGGCCGTATACACTTGCCCGCTCCAGTTCGTTTCCGGCCTTTTCGATAACAATGTCAAACAGTTCTTCCGCAGCTTCCACATTACCAGATAGATATTCCGCCTGGGCAAGCTCCAGATATAACTCGTAGCTGAGCTCATAGGCATGCTCCCATGCGGCATCCGGCAGTAGTGTCTTTCCAGATTTGAAATATTGTAGGGCTGAAGCATACGCCGCCGAAGCTTTCGCCTTCTGCCCCGCCAGCAGATTATATCTGGCCAGCTCCATCCTTTCTGCCGGTTCATGAAGCAGTTCCAGGCTGCGGTTGAAATGGTCCATGATGGACGGTAATTTCTCTTCAAGGTTGTTGCAGGCCGTATTCTGTAAAAGCAGACGGCCGATAGCAATGTGCTTCTCTTTCTTCTCCTCTTCCTGGATAAGGGAATATACAGCCTGCTGTATCCGGTCATGCACAAACTCATAGACAGAGAGTTCCGTCTCAGGATATTTCGATGCTATCAGGACAAGCCCTTCCCGAACAGGCAGCATCAGGCAGGAGGCTGTCTCCTCCAAAGGCTTGCCGTACACAGCAGTCAGCGTTTCCAAATCAAAGCTGTTTCCGATGCAGGCCGCCAGTTTCATGATCTCAAGAGTCTCCTCTGGAAGCCTTTGCAGTTTTTTTAGGAGAAGCTCCAACACATCCTCTTCCGGCTGCAGCTTTTGAATGGCTTCCAGTTCCCATTTCCAGCAGCCTTCCTGTGCATTAAAATATAGGAGCCCTTCGTCATGTATCATCGTGAGCAGCTGTCCCAGAAAAAAGGGATTACCCCCGGATTTACGGTACAATACCTCCGCCAGGGCAGCTGTATTTTCCGTCTCAGTGTGCAGCGTTTCCGCTACCAGCTTCTCAGCCTGGCTCCATTCCAGAGGCATAAGGGAAATGTGCTTCTCATGGGGATGCTCTTTACGGATTTCTTCCAACATTCCCGCCAGCGGGTGATCTCCATTCACTTCATTTTCCCTGAAAGCCCCGACAAAAAGCAGAGAGCCAAGGTTCGCATTCCGGTTCAAATACTTCAGTAAATGTATAGAAGCAGCATCTGCCCACTGTAGGTCGTCCAGGAACAGCACCAGCGGATGCTCTTTACGGGCAAATACCCCGATAAAGTCTCTGAATATCAGCAGAAAACGGTTTTCAGCCTCTTTCGGGGGCAGCGCATCCACAGGAGGCTGCTTTCCAATGATCCATTCCAGTTCCGGAATGATCCCGGTGACCACTGTACCGCTCCGGCCAAGAGCACGCAGGATTCTTTTTTTCCACTGGGCTAACTCTTCCTGGCTTTCGGTCATCAACTGTCTTACCAAGTTCCCAAAGGCAGCTGCGAAGGGAGCATAAGGAATGTTTTGTCCGAGCTGGTCACATTTGCCCATGATAAAATAGCCTTTTTTCGGTACAATGGGCTTCAGGCTTTCATTGATCAACATTGTTTTGCCTACACCCGGATATCCGCTTACCAGTATCGTCCTGGCCTGGCCTTCACAAACACAGTCGAAAGCAGCTTTTAGAGCCTCCTTTTCCCTTTCTCTCCCATAGAGCCTGCGAGGCAGCCTGAAGCGTGTGTATACGTCCATCCGTCCTATGGAAAAATCCTCAATCCTTCCTGTTTTAATCAATCTTCTCTCACATTTCTTAAGATCCCATAATAGCCCATAGGCACTCTGGTATCTCTCTTCGACATCCTTTGCCAGCAGTTTCATTATGATATCGGATATAACAGGAGGAATATCAGGGGTGATTTTATCCGGTGGTTGCGGTTTCCGGGATATATGGGCATGTATCCATCCAGCAGGGTTATCGGCCTGCAAAGGAAGCCGACCGGTCAATATCTCATAAAATACTACACCCAGAGAATAAAGGTCACTGCGCTGGTCAATTCCAATTTTAAGCCGGCCTGTTTGTTCCGGAGACATATATCCCAGGCTCCCTGCCGGATTGTTGGTAAGCAGAACATTTTTGCTTTCTGCAGGAAATAACACGGCGCTGCTAAAATCGATAATATAACATTTCCCCATATAGGGATGAATGAGGATATTTTCCGGTTTCAAATCCCTGTGGATTATACTGTTTTGATGAAGCTGTCCAAGAGCTTCTGTAAGTTGGACAGCAATATCAAGAAAGCCATGCAGGTCTACCGGATGGTCCTGAATGTATTCTCTAAGAGATACAGCCCCGATGTCTTTCATGACCAAGGCAAAGAGTGATCCTGCTTGTTCAAATTTCATAGGCTTAATAATACCCTCGATGTTAAGCTTCCGCGTAATTTCGTACTCATGCATGAGCATGGATATTTCAACCAGGTTGGTTGCTTCTTTCTTAAGTGCCTTTATGATAACCGGCATCCGGTCCTTGACCGTATATCCTCTGTATACTTTTATTATATTATTTTCATGTATTACCTCACAAATTTTATAATCATGTAAAACAAACATCTTAACTTTAAGCCCCCGTTTATAATAAATTTTATTGATATAATACCACCCATTTTGTGTAAAGTGAAGTTCTATGCTGGATTCGCATTACTATAATGAGAAGCTCTCTTCGTATCTATTGGCGAGAATTGCTGCAACTACACAAAACACTTGTAGCATGATTTCTCATATTCCTTATCTGTCTTCATCACTTGGTTTATGGATATT
>JAAYMO010000119.1 GCA_012521375.1 Clostridiales bacterium | reverse complement strand
TTCCTTGCTTTTTTGCCTACTCCTCTAAATATCAAAGGCAGACTTACATTTTCCAAAGCAGTGAGAGCAGGCAGCAAGTTGTAGGATTGAAAAACAAATCCAATATTTCTTTGGCGAAATTTAGCCAAGCTATTCTCGCTCATTCTCTCAATATTCTTACCCTTGATTTTAATATTTCCCTTGGTTGGTCTCTCAAGACCTGCCATAAGGTTCAAAAGTGTTGATTTACCCGAACCCGATGTACCTAGTATACAGCAAATTTCTCCTTTGGGTATTTCCAGATTAATATTATCTAAAGCCACCACCTTCTCTGTACCGATTCTATATATTTTACTTACATCAGTAAGTTTTATTATGGTCTCTATATTATCACCCCCATTAATTTATAGACGAAAATAAATGGAAAAGGATTCATAAATTAAAAAGCCCAGATTTTTTCTGGGCTTTCTGATTAAAGCACTACTTTTTCCAGTATTTCTTTTTCTAATCTCACTACATCTTCTTCTATTTGGCTGACTTCTTTTTGAGTTTTATCTACGAACTCGGCATCTTTTATAGATCCTAGATTAATCTTTACATTGTATAAAGCTGAAAGTGTTGCTGTTCTCGCCAACATTGCTGCAACAGCCCCATCAGTAACAGCATTTTTATTTCCTTTTACTACTGCTTTTTCAATGATATCCATCATTCTTAGTCCGTTTCTAGCTACTTCAAGTGGAACTAACGCAGCATTTTTCAGGGCTTCTTGGATTTTATTCTTTCTAATCTCCTTCTCTTCTTCTGTTTCTTTGGGAAGCTTGAAAGCCTTCATTACCTGAGTAAAAGAATCTGAATCCTTATCGATATATTCTACAAATATTTCCTTATATTTTTCTGTTTCCTGAACGATAGCTCTCATCTCTTCTTTCAATTCTTCATATCCCTTTTTGCCAATAGTGAGATGAGCCACCATTGCAGTAAGTGCAGCAGCAAGTCCTGCACTTAAAGCCGCAACGCTGCCTCCCCCAGGTGCAGGAGCGCTTGATGCAGTTTCGTTCAAGTATTCTTTCAGTGTTTTATCTGCTAGCATAATTTCCCTCCTAAGTTTTTATCGAATACTATTGTACCATTTTTTATTACTTTTTCTACAGTGCTTACTCCAATATGATAAGGTATAAACTTGTAAGAAGGGAATTCCAGTATCAATATATCCCCTTTCTTTCCTGGGTCTATACTTCCTATCTCATTGGCTCTATCCAATGCGGCAGCTGCATTTATTGTAAAAGCTGTGATAGCCTCTTCTGTTTTTATATTCATTTGTAACGTAGCTAAGGCTATTACCAAAGGAATAGACTCACAAAAACAGCTGCCAGGATTAAAGTCTGTTGCTAAGGCTACAGCACATCCATTATCTATCATTTTCCTTCCAGGTGCAAAGCTTTCTTTGAGGCTAAATGCGGTACAAGGAAGAAGAGTTGCCACTACGCCTGAATTTGCCATATCTTTAATCCCTTTTTCTGATACTTGCAGAAGGTGGTCTGCAGATACCGCACCTAACTGGGCTGCAAGTTCTGCACCACCAAATTGGACTATCTCATCTGCATGAAGTTTTATCTTGAAGCCTAATTCCTTCGCCTTTTCCTGTATTCTTCTTGTCTGTTCAATGGAAAATACGTTTTTTTCACAGAAAACATCGGAAAACTCAGCGAGTTTTTGTTCTGCAATCTCTGGCATTACATTTTCAATGATAAACTCAACATAATCATCAGTTTTGCCTTTAAACTCTACAGGAGTGGCATGAGCACCCATAAAAGTTTTTACAATATCCAAGGGATGGATTTTGTCAAGCTCATCCATAACCTTAAGCTGCTTTATTTCTGTTTCCAAGTCTAAGCCATAACCACTTTTTCCTTCTACAGTTGTAACACCAAAAGACAGCATTGAATCTAAGCGTTTCAGCCCAGTTGACATCAGTTCTTCAAAGGAAGCCTCCCTTGTAGCTTTTACTGTATTTACTATGCCTCCGCCCTTCTGCATAATTTCCATATAGCTGTCGCCTCTGAGCCTCCATGAAAATTCTTCAGCTCTGTATCCGCCGAAGACAAAGTGAGTATGAGAATCTACAAATCCCGGAAGCACAGCCTTATTTGATGCATCTATAACTTGGAAATCTCTCTCATCATACTTCTCCAGTATTTCCTCAGTCTTTCCAACTGCTTTTATTATACCCTCTTCAATAACCACTGCACCGTCTTCTATGATATGGAGTTCTGACATATCCTTGCCTTGCTTTGCTTTGAATCCGCTGCAGGTAACCAGCTCTGCAGCATTCTTTATCATAATATTATTCTTCATCATAACTTACCTCTTCATTCTTGAAAATGCTTCTTCTACAGTATTTTTTATTAAATCATCCTTTGGAATAAACGGTAAAGTTATATGATCTTTTCCTTGTTGAGTTTGATTGTATTCTATGGAGGTTTTTATAGAATTTTCATTCCTTGCCCAAGCTCTTCTGGCCACTCCGCCCATAACATCCCAAAGCATAGCATCTTTAATAATCTCATCAACTCTTTCGCTGCCGTCCAATACCAAACCAAAACCTCCGTTTATTGCCTTTCCTATACCTACGCCTCCACCATTGTGTAAAGCAACAAGGCTCATACCTCTTGCCGCATTGCCGGCAAAGCATTGAACTGCCATATCAGCCATTATATTGCTTCCGTCTTTAATATTTGCGGTTTCTCTAAAAGGTGAATCGGTACCACTGACATCATGATGGTCACGTCCCAGCATTACAGGGCCTATTTCACCATTTCTAACCATTTCGTTGAATTTAAGAGCTATTTTTGTTCTGCCCCAAGCATCTTGATATAGTATTCTGGCTTGAGTCCCTACAACTAATTTATTCTTTTCTGCATCTCTAATCCATACCCAGTTATCTCTATCTTGAGCCCTTCTATTGGGATCTATGCATTCCATGGCTGCATGATCTGTCTTTATGAGATCTTCATGTTTGCCGCTAAGGCATACCCATCTGAAAGGTCCATAACCATAGTCAAAAAGCTCAGGTCCCATTATATCTTCTACATAGGATGGGAATATGAATCCGTCCTTTTCATCCACACCGTTTTTCGCAATTTCTTTAACTCCTGCGTCATAAACGGCTTTCATAAATGAATTGCCATAATCAAAGAAATAAGAACCTCTATCTACAAGTTCCTTTATTAGTTCAAAGTGATGTCTTAAACTCTTATCTACTAATTTACAGAAGGTTTCTCTATCTTCTTTTAACATCCTAGTTCTTTCTTCAAAAGTAAGGCCTTGTGGACAATAACCGCCCTCGTATGCTGCATGACAGGAGGTTTGATCTGAAAGAAGATGTATCTGAATATTGTTTTTAACCGCATATTCAAGCAAATCTACAATATTTCCATGATAGGCTATGGACATAGGCTCTTTCTTATCCATATATTCATGGGCAATTCTATAAGCTTCTTCAAGATTATCGGTTACCTTGCTTACCCATCCTTGTTTGTATCTAGTTTCTATCCTTGAATAATCAACTTCTGCCACTATTCCAACACCATTTGCTATCTCTATAGCTTTTGGCTGAGCTCCACTCATGCCGCCTAACCCTGAAGTGACAAATAAATATCCTCTAAGGTCTTCATCAGGCCTAATACCCAATTTCTTTCTTCCTGCATTGAGGATAGTATTGAATGTTCCATGAACTATACCCTGAGGCCCTATATACATCCATCCTCCAGCAGTCATCTGTCCATAGTTTGCCACGCCCATTTGCATAGCATAATGCCAATCTTTATAATTGTCAAACATGCCTACCATAAGGGCATTGGTTATTATCACTCTTGGATCAGTTGGCTTTGAATGGAATAATCCCAATGGGTGTCCCGATACAATTACCAAAGTCTGATGGTCTGTCATTACTTCCAAATACTTCTTTATAAGTCTGTACTGCATCCAGTTTTGGCACACCTGCCCTGTTTCCCCATAGGTAACTAATTCGTAAGGATACAAAGCAACTTCAAAATCTAAATTATTATCTATCATCACTTGAAAAGCCTTGCCTTCAATGCAGTTGCCTTTATACTCATCTATGGGTTTTCCGTAAATCCTTCCTGGTGGTCTAAAACGATAGCCATATATTCTTCCCCTTGTAACCAGCTCTTCCATGAATTCGGGTGCTAGTTTTTCATGCAGCTCTTCCGGTATATATCGGAGAGCATTTTTCAAAGCAATTTCAGCTTGGTCCGGTGTCAATGTGAAACCACGATTAGGTGCTCTTCTTATACCTTCTACGAAAGCGGGCATTTCAGGCAACTCATTATCTAGCTTTATTGTCATAGCTTTTGAAATGTCAAGGTTTGATATCATATTACTCCCTCCAATCACATTATTAATTTTTTCAATCTTTATTTCTATATGATAGCATTTTTGCTATTAAATAATTATAGACACTAATTAAGTAAACTGTTTCTATATTTATTATATTAATGAAGCGTCATTAAACCGTCAAAATTTATAAGAAAAGCTTTCTTGCAATTCATGGCAGAATGTCAACAATAATGTAATTCATACTGGTCTATGAATTATAAAAAAGGAAGGCAATTAGGGTTGTTAATCGGTACAACCTGCTTTTCAATTATTTCATTCAGTATCTTTGCAGCAGCAAAAACAATATTACTGCATCTTTCTTCGTCGTTTCTGTATAATTCTTTTAACCTCTTGCAATTATCTGTAGATAGCTCCGCCCTAAATTTTTCAAAGAAATCCTTTGTTAGCTCTTTTATCCTATCGCTTTCATGAGCTCTATCTTTTACAAATAATATCCCTAATACAGCCAATGCACCTGTCAATGCACCGCAGGTTTCTTCAATTGCCATACCTCCTCCAAAGGCAGCCATAGTTTTTAAAGCTTTTTTGTCTAAATTCAAACCATAAGTTTCATTAGCAGCATAAAGAATTGTTTCTGCACAATTTAAATCATAACTCTTATCGTAATACTTTTTAACATCATCCAGTAACATGTCATTCTCTCCTTCTTTTGTTATTCACATAGCGTCATCATGGCTGTTATCAGGAATATTATATATTATATTATCTCATAAATTATTAAGAAAGGCCTCTGTTAAAAGCCTTTCTTGAAAACAATTATGAAAAGTTTATGTTTCTGAAAATTAAATTCATACGTAATATATTCAATTATTCTATAACTAGCCACCCAGATAGGCTTTTTGTACAACATCATTATTACGAAGTTTTTCTACTGTATCCTCTAGCACAATATTGCCTGTCTCTAGGACATAGCCTCGATGTGAAATTTTCAATGCTTTATTGGCATTCTGCTCTACAATCATTACAGTTATGCCCTGGTCATTCAAATCCTTTATGATTTTGAAGCATAAGTTTACCATGATTGGCATCAAACCCATTGAGACTTCATCAATAAGCAAAAGACGAGGCTCCATCACTAATGCACGGCCGATGGCAAGCATCTGCTGTTCCCCTCCGCTCATAGTACGGGCAAGCTGTTTCTTCCGTTCTTCCAGACGGGGAAACAACTCATATACTTTCTTTATATTCTGCTGTATCTTTTTGGTATCATTCAAACTGTAACATCCTACCCTAAGGTTTTCCTCCACAGTGAGGTTGCCAAAGACACGCCTGCCTTCAGGAACATAGCCTACACCCATCTCTGCACGTTTCCAAGCCGGCATACCCAATATCTCTTTACCTTCAATGAAAATTTGGCCAGCCTTAGCGTCTTTTAAGCCCATAATAGTTTTTATTAGGGTTGTTTTGCCTGCTCCATTAGGTCCTATTACGCTTACCAGTTCTCCCTTCTTTACTTCTAAGTTAATCTTTTTCAATACCTCCATCTGTCCATATGCAACTTCCAAATCTACTATTTTCAACATTAGTCCTCATCCTCCTCTCCGAGGTATGCTTCAATTACCTTTTTATTGTGCTGCACTTCTTCAGGTGTACCTTCAGCAATCTTTTGTCCGTAATTTAAAACCAGAATCCTATCGCATACCTTCATGGTGATTGGAAGATTGTGTTCAATCAAGACAATTGTTTTTCCTTGTGACTTCAATTTAAGAATTAACTCGGTAATTTCATTTATAGCATAGTTGGAGAGTCCGGCACAGGGTTCATCCAGCATAATAAGCTGTGGGTCAGTAGCCAAAACCCTTGCAATTTCCAATCGACGCAAATAACCAAGGCTAACTTCTCTTGCCTTTTTGTCTGCAATATGGCTAAGTCCTACTAACTCTAATATCGCATGCACCTTTTCTAACACTTCTTTAGTATGACTTTTTTTGAAAAAGGAACGTATTCCAGTATATTCGTGAATTCCTGAGGCAGCAATCACATTGTCAAGTATTGTAAGGTCATGCAGTGGTTTGCTGATCTGAAAGGTTCGAGCTATACCCTTGCGGGCTATCTCGTAAGGTGGTGAGCCCTGAACCTCCTGGCCATTAAATATGACCTTTCCACCTGTGGGCTTATATACTCCACATATCGTATTGAATAGTGTAGTTTTACCTGCACCGTTTGGTCCTATAATGCCTAGAGTTTCATGTTCATAAATCGACATATCAAGATTATCTATAGCCTTTAGACCACCGAAATACATTTTAAGACCCTCTACTTTTACTATTTCACGCATTGAATTCACCGCCCTTCCTTTTGAGCAGTGGATTTATATATTGATTAAATTTATTCATCAGAAAACTATTTTCACCCAGTAATCCTTGGGGCTGGAAACGCATCATTAGCACAATGACGCCACCATACAAAATCATCCTGTAATCGTCTGCAAATCTAAGAAGTTCAGGTGCTGCACCCAACAATATAGCACCTACCAAGGGACCCCGTATGGTTCCGACACCGCCCACTACTACCATTGATATGATACTGATGGATACAATAAAGGCAAAACTGCTGGAGAAGATAAATGTCATGCGGTGCGCATAAACCCCTCCAGTAAGGCCTGCAATAGATGTACCAATGATAAATGCAAGAATTTTATATTGGTTAGTATTTACACCAAAAGATTGAGCTGCACCTTCATCGCCACGCAGGCTGGCCAATGCCAAACCGAACCAAGAACTGTTCATTTTACGGATGAGCATACATACCAAAAAAATAAGAATTAGAAGCATTATTAGAAAATGCATGGGAGTTGCCTTCTTCCCAAACATGGTGAGTGGTTTTACTGCCATTCCCAGGGATCCACCAAAGAATTTCATATTCTGGAATAATGCAACCATTACGAAATTGATACCTATAGTAGTTATAGCAAGAAAGTCATCACGCAACCGGAGACTAATTATGCCAAGTATAGCTCCTAGTGCACCAGAAACAATTAGTGATGCAAGTAGTGCCAGCCAGAAACTGATACCTTTATTTGTCAGGATGGCAGCCGTATAGGCACCTATTCCAAAGAAAGCAGCATGTCCCATCATCGATTGGCCAGCATATCCGATAATTATATTTAAGCTCAGTGCCAACAGTGAGAATACTGCTATATTGACTGCAACTGTTGTTATATAATTACCCATTAATACCACCATCCTTATATGTTATTAGTTTTGCTTATTAAACCAGATGGCTTGATAAGCAATACCAGAATTAGAACTATAAATGCAACGGAGTCTTTAGGGATGAATGTGAGATTATACGCTGACAGCATTGTTTCCACCATACCTATGAAAAGTCCAGCAATCACCGTACCTACCGGGCTTCCTAATCCACCTAAAACTATTATAGAAAGCATTTTGTATGAAGGAACCTCTCCTAAGGCTGGCGTGATTGAATTATAAAGTATACCGACCATGATACCTGCTGCTGCTGCAAAACCATATCCAAGTATATAACTTAAAGCCATAGCAGAATTGGTATTAATACCTACAGCTTTTGCAATATCTGCATCCTCAGCCGTAGCACGCCAGGCTAAACCAAGTTTGGTTTTGTTCAATACTAACCACAAAACTGTGAATAGCAAAGCAGTCAGAACAATAATTAGAATCCAAGCGGGTACCACAGTCAATTTACCTATATTTATTACATCTACTCCAAAATCTACATTATACGCTTTTGTTCCAGGTCCGGCAATCAATCGTGCCAAATCACCTGTAAGCGTAAATAGTCCGACGCTGGCAACCAGCGGTACAATAGGAAGTATGCGAGGTTTACTTAAGATGGGTGCATAGATAAATCTATGGATTAAAACACCAATCAGACCAGTAATCATCATAGAAAACAAGAAGGCTAGAACAAGATTGCCTGTTTTTAAATAAATAAACCAACCAAAATAAGCACCAGCTACATATGCTCCGGCATTAGCTATATCCAAAATCCTTAGTATGCCATATATAAGCGTTGCACCCATGGCAGTCAGAGCATATACGCTACCGATCATTATACCATTAAGTATTTGCTGTAATAACATAGAGCCACCTCTTTTTTAATAAAATCCATAAATAGCCGGAGGCGCTGCCTATCTTATGTGCCTTGACTATTAGGCAGCGTCTCCGGGTTCCTTACGTTATGGCATCCGTTTCATAGCTATTTATATTTTATTCATCTGGGGTGATAATATCTAAATCATCAAGTACACTAAAGTAATGGAATTGTCCATCTTCTACCCTCTGAATCTGGACTGGTTTTACAGCTTCACCTTTTTTAGTGTATCTGATCAAATTACCAGTAACTGTATAAAAATCAGTCATAGATGCAATAGCATTTCTCATAGCGACAGGATCAGTACCAGCTCTACGTATTGCTTCAAAGACTACCTGGAATGCATCATAAGTGGAAGCCCCAACCATATCCGGTTCCAGATTATATTCTTCTCTATAACGTTTGATATACTGCTGTACTGTTTCATTTTCGTCATCACGGTTCATATTAGTAGTAATGTATACACCGTTTGCATGCTCACCTGCTGTAAGCAAAAACTGCCATGAATCTGCCCCTTCGGTTCCAAGAATCTCTGCATCCAATCCCTGCAGTCTGCACTGTTTTACAACTTCTGATGCATGAGCATAGTAGTTAGCCGTATAGATGAGATCTGGTTTTACTCTCTCTTTAAGCTTAGTAATTATAGGAGTAAATTCATTATCTGATATTGCAACTTTATCATATGAAACAACTTCTGCTCCATTTGCTTCAGCATGTGCTTTGAAGCTATCTCCAAGTTCTGTTCCGAAGTCAAGGTCAACAGCTATGATTGCTATTTTCTTAGCACCTAAAGTTTTGACAGCGAACTCAGCACCGGCTCTGCCTTGAACCTTTCCTGGGAATGATTGTGAAAAAATGAAATCTCCAGCGTTTATAACATCAGGATGTATTGCGTATGCGGAAACCATTACTAAACCTGCATTTTGAATTATTGGAGCCGCAACACGGGTAGGTCCGCTGTAGCTACCACTTACTATGGCAACAACTCCATCTTTTGTGGTGAGTTTTTAGGCGATACTTACAGCTTGAGTTGTATCAAGTCCATCGTCATAGCTTACCAGTTCTACCATACGTCCATTGATTCCACCAGCTTCATTAACCAATTTAACAGCAAGCTTTGCTGAGTTTTCTGCAGAAAGTCCGTCAGCAGAAGCAGCAGGAGACGTTATAGGTGCGAAGAAACCTATTTTTATGGGTTCAGTGCTGGCAGTTTCTTCTTCCGCATCAGACTCCTCGGTAGTTGCCGGCACATTATTTGAAGAGCATGCCGTAAAAGTGAAAACCATCATCAATGAAAGCAGTAAGGCTAAAAGCTTTTTCATATTAACCCCTCCATTTTTTACTTTAGTGTCAAAAGTATTGATATACTTATGACCTATATTGCTTTATATAACTTGCTTACGCAAGTATTTAAGCCTTCATCTTTCCTCATGATTTGCTTTCAAAATACTGTTTAAGATGATTAGAGAATTATCACAATCACAGATGCAAAATACATATTATAATCCATTTCCCATTATTATGTATTTGACATATAACTTGCATATGCATGAAATTTTTGCAATAACTTCAAACTATCACGCATAACATCTATCCATAAACAATTTAAGTATGTCTACTTGATATTCATCATTACTGGACTCCAAATATCTAATACCTTTTTCACAGTAAATAAGTAAATCCTGGCAGAGGTATCCGCTGAAAACCTTTCTTAATTCTTTATTAGTCTCCATTTTATACTTAATCTCCGCTTTTATTCTGAATATAAGACCTATTTCATAAGGGTTCTTAATCTTCCTAGAATATTCATCTGCTCTTTTTAAGCTTTCCAGAGCTTTTTTATAATAGCCCTCGGTTATTAGGATAAGAGTCATATACCCTTCTGCTATGCCCCTACCCCATATAGAATCGCTTTTGTTATATACTTGAATAGCCCTAAGAAAATAATCTTTAGCTCTTATATAGTCTCCTGCATCATAAGCTGCTTGTCCTGCCCTGGTACAGAAGATTGCCAAACTGCTACCCTCTATTTTATTTTCACATAAGGATATGGCTTTATCATAGTATTCCAGAGATCTTTGAAATCTCATATTGTATCTTCTTATATCTCCCAGATAGCTATATGCTGCAGCTATATGCATACAATATCTATCTTTGGAATCATCAATAGAAAGAAATTTATTGATGCACTGTTTTAGCAATTCCTCTGCATACACATATTCTTTATTCATAATTTTATAAAGTCCGTATAATCTTAAAAACATGCCTATATCCGCACTTAAGCCATGTTCTTTAGCCATGTTTAACCCAATCTCAACATTGTCCTTCATAGCCCTCATATCTCTGGTTTGTATCCCATAGAAAATCAATTGTCTATATCCTTTAAGTGCATAATTTATATCACCTATACGTAGGGAATTATCAATCATTGCTTTAATTAGTTGAATACCTTTTTCATATTGTCCCTGTCTAATAAAATACCTGCCCTTCATATGATAAAAAGCTATTTCCAGTTTCGCTGTCACCTTTGTATAAGGTTGTGTTTTCCTTAGCTTTTTAAATTGTTCTTCTATATTGTTTATATATTTATAACTGTCATCGTTACTGAGGCAAGGATTACTAACATTCTTTTCGCCATTTTCATATAATATAGGAAAAAGTTCATGGTTAATATCAAGATAAAAATTTGCTAATTTTATATTATATTTTAATGCTGATTCTATATCGCCGCATTTTGAAAAATGATAGATTAGCTTAGGATACAAAGCTATATCTCTGTTATCCCCTGTTAGATTGTTCTCAAGAATTCTTCCGATTCTATCATGTAAAATCTGTCTACGGCTTGTAGACTGCTTGTTATATATAAACTCTCTTAATTTTTGATGGGTAAACATTATAGAGGGAGATAGTTTATTATTTGATTCTTTTATTATAAACCTCTTCATCAAATCATCGAGTATATCTAAAAGCTTCAATTTATCCATACCGCTTATTTCGGCAAGAATATCAATAGATATATAATCGAAAAATATAGATGCAATATTGAGTATTTTAAATCCATCTTCACTTACTCCAATAAATCTGCTTTTTAATATGTCATTGATTCTTGCAGTCATAATATCCATTTCCCTATTTTCACGCAATGAGTTTATATATTCCACTATAAAAAATGTATTGCCTTCTGTTTCTTGATATATTTTTTCATACATATCATCTTTTAAACAGTGATGTGGCAATGCTTTCTTTGCAAAATCAATAACTTCCTCCTTTGTAAACCTCTCCAGTTCTATCTTTCTCATCCTACCATGTCTGCTCATATCAACAATAAAATCTTCTACTTTTTGAGAATAACCATTTCTGCATGTGGTTACAAACAAAATCTCTTTGCCAAGATGGATCATCATACCAGCTAAAAGTTTCAGGCTCAAATTATCCATCCATTGTATATCATCAAATATAACAATAGTTTTTCTTATCCTTGAAATTTCTTTAAAAATACTAATTATGGTTTCTTCAAGCAATTTCAACTTCAATGAACTTCCTTCAAGATTTATACCGGATTTAAACTCTAAACCATTTAATACTAATGAAGGAAAAAAGGCTTGAATTATCTCGCTCCACAAAGGCGGAACTTTGATTTTCTCTTCCTCAATTATGCTGGCTGCTTTGGTCAAGATACCTGCCCATGGCCTTAAGGGAAATTCTTCTTCTGCCTGATAACAATTTGATTCCAGTATAAAAACAACCTTTGGTTCTATTTCTTCAAGGAACCTATCTTTTAATGTGGTTTTCCCTATTCCAGCTTCCCCCATAATAATTATTGAACTATAGTCTTCTTCATTTATTAAACCTTTATAATTGCTTTCCAGTATAGCTAGCTCTTGTTTTCTTCCATAAAATATCCTTTTGTCTTTCTTTATCCAATATACTTCAGTACTACTTCTTTTATTTTGTATATTTTTATATAGAGTTCTAGTTTTTATATCAGGAATAATACCTAAATCCTTATTTAACTTTTCACATAGTTTGTCATAAACTTCTGCAGCCTTGTTATACATATTCATTTCAGCTAAGGTTTTAATCAGCACTCTATAGGCCCTTTCATCATATTCATCGATTTCTATAAGCCTTCTTGCACACTGCTCTACACTTTCATGATCGCCCTCTGAATAATCTTCACTTAACTTTCTATACAGCTTCTGCACATAGATGCTTCTATACTTTTCACGGGAATTTAGTATCCAGCTTTCTAGCGCTTCTTCATCTTTTACAATAAACCCTTGGAGAAAATCCCCTGTATATGCACCAATCCACTCATCATCACTTAAGAGTTTTACTAAGTCAGAGTATGCTTGAACTTTAGAATTAAATATAACTACAGATTTATTGGGAGAAATGATTGCATCCATATCGAGGCTTTTTTTAATATAGTAAAGTGCATTCCTTACATTTTTTCTTCCAGTTTGCGGATCAGCTTCAGGCCATAATAGGCTTGCTAACTCTTCTCGTGTTGCTTCTTTGTTTACAAAAATATAGTAAAAAAGTGCCTCAATTTTTCTGGAAGGAAAAATAATCCTTTTATCTCCCTTAAACACAGATGGGGTACTAAAGAGCCTTATATTTAACAGGTCCATAGTGCCACCTCCCTGCAAAACAGGCTTTGCCAGAAATTTGATAGAATTTCTTACATTATGTCCAAGTTTTAGCAGTTCTTATTTATATTCTATTATTCCATGAGCCTTGTTTCAAGAATCTGATCAATACTGAAATTTTCTACACCCAGATAGTAAACAGCTGTATCAATCAAAGCTTCCATTGGAATAGTTCCTATTATTTCACTTCCTACTGGATGTACTCCAAACCTTTTGGCTTCAATTTTAATCAATTCATAAGCCCTATAGAGAGCTGTTTTTGTATAATCTGTCATATTCATAGAAACTTGAACTATACCTCTATCAGATAATTCAACAGCTATTGCCTTACAGAACCTTAAGCCTCCATTGAGGTGCCTTATGCTTTTCGCAATATGTGCAGCAATTTCCTTATTATTTGTATTCAGATTTACATTAAATGCAATCAAAGGCATCCTTGCACCTATTGCAGTTACTCCTGCAGTGGGGTGAATTTTATCAGGTCCAAAATCCGGCTTCCACTCTGGCAGTTTAAGTTTTTCCATCATTCCCTCAAACTGTCCCTTCCTTATTGTTGCCAAGTTTTCTCTTTCAGGAACAGAAGCGGATTTTTCATATAAGAATATAGGTATGTTATATCTTTCAGCTGCTTCTTTAGCCACTAATTTCGAAAATTCTATTACTTCAGTCATGCTTACATTTTTGACTGGTATAAATGGAACTACATCTGTTGCTCCCATTCTGGGATGCTCTCCCATATGTTTAGTCATATCTATAATTGAGGTTGCAACACCCATAGCCTCAAGCACAGCATTTTTTATCGGTTCCATCTCGCCAACAACTGTTACAACCAGTCTATTGTGGCTTTCATCCGAAGAATAATCAAGAAGTTTAACATCTTTCTTCCCTCTAAACGCATCCAATATCTTCTCTATTTTCTCTTTATCTCTTCCTTCACTAAAATTAGGTACACATTCAATAATTTTTTTATCCATAGCTATAATAAGCCGCCTTTCTACAGTTATTAATATTGCGTAATACTAATTACTGCTTGTAGTTTAAATATCTTTGTATGAACCAAATAGTTTTTAAAATATCATCTGATGTGCAGCTCATCCTTTCTACAGCATGTATCATCTAATATTATATTCCAAAAGCGTCCAAGAATCGTCATAAAATTAAAACAATTCAATTAAAACAATTCTTTAATATTACTCTTTTGTCTTACATCAATAAGTTATGCCTTGATTTACCTACTCAAAGTAAAGTATAAAAATAAAAGAATCCTTTTTGGTTTGAAGGATTCTTTTAATATCTTTATGCTTTTCTACTCCAGATTTTCCTTGAATGTAGATTCGTGGATTTTATCTTTTTTCAAAAGTTTTTTCTCCAGCTTTTTAGCAGTCTCTGAAGCTGCAATACCTCCCATAGCCGTTTCCTTCAGTTCTTCAGGCATAGCGTGACCTACATCTCCCATAGCTTTGATGACCTCATCTACAGGTATTATGCTTTCTATCCCTGACATAGCCATATCTGCTGCCAAAATTGCTTGTGCTGCTCCAAAACTGTTTCTTTTAATACATGGCACTTCAACTAATCCGGCTACAGGATCACATATAAGCCCCATAACACCTTTTATTGCTATGGCAGCTGCATGACCTGCCTGAGAAGGTGTGCCTCCTGACAGTTCAACAGCTGCAGCTGCTGCCATAGCAGAAGCTGCACCACATTCCGCCTGGCATCCACCTTCTGAACCTGCGACAGTCGCATTTTGAGCTATTACCTTTCCTACTACTGCGGTTGTAATCAATGCATCCACAATCTCTTCTTCAGATTTTCCAAGTCTTTCTCCAATAGTCATAAGCACACCAGGAATTATTCCACAGGAACCGGCTGTAGGCGCAGCAACAACTCGCCCCATAGAGGCATTGACATTTGAAACAGCCATGGCTCTGGAGGAGGCCTTCAGAATTGTTTCTCCGGATAGTCCCTTGTCCTTTTCCTGCCATAATCTAAAACCCTCTCCACCTGTGAGTCCGCTGACAGAAGGTATAACCTGATTTATACCATGTGAAACAGCATTTTTCATTATATCATAATAACGAGTCATTCTTTTCTTAATCTCATCGATAGATAAGCCACTTTCCTTACTCTCCATCTCCATTGCTACAGTTGATATTTTAACACCCTTTTCTTCAGCAGCTTCAATAATTTGCTTCATTGTATACAGAGACATATCCTTCCTCCTCAAATAGTAGATAATACTATCTTGTATATTCCTTCATGTTTTTCCAAATCTGTTTTAAGAGATTTAGGTGGTATTTCATCAGTCTCGATAATCATCAGAGCTGTATCTCCCTTTGATTTTCTGGAAAGCTTCATTTGGGCAATATTAATATTCTCTTGAGCCAAGTATGATGCAACATAAGCCACAATGCCTGGTTTATCCCTTTGTATGGAAATTATAGTGTTGAATTCACCAGTGAACTCGGTTTTAAATCCATCTATATCCTGTATCATGACCCTACCCCCACCAAGAGAGCAGCCTGTTATACTCATTGATTTTTCTTTTTCGTACAATTTTATCATGGCTGTATTTGGGTGAAGCTCCCTATTACTGTCCTGGAAATCAAAGTTAACTTCTATACTTGATTTTTTAATCAATTCAAAAGCATTCTTTAAATTTTCATCATCAGCTTCCATCCCTAATATTCCAGCTACGATGGCTTTATCAGTGCCATGGCCTTTGGCGGTTTTTGAAAAGGAATTATACAGTGTGATATCTGCCTTATAAAACTCTTCTCCAAATATATTACGAGCTAATTTCCCCAACCTTGCTGCTCCGGCAGTATGGGAGCTGGATGGTCCTATCATAACTGGACCAATTATATCAAACAAATTCATATGCTACTCTCACCTCTTTCATTTTATAATATCATTTCGTCTTTATTTTTAATAGCCCATTAAAACTATTACTATATGAGTATTTTTATCATCAACAAGTTCTATAGCGTTGCCAACTATAACTTTTCCATCCAAAGTAATAGATTTTACACCTCTGCAAATATTTTGAGGATTGGATACTGTTATATTATATATTGTTCCAAAGTGGTTATAGGTAACCTCATAACCCTGCCAATGTTCGGGTATGCATGGTTCTATACGGAGTTTGTTCCCTCTCTTTTTAATTCCTAATACATATTCAATTCCTGCTCTATACAGCCATCCTGCAGCTCCTGTATACCAAGACCAACCTCCCCTTCCCATGTGCTGTTTTGCTGCATATACATCTGCAGCCACAACATAGGGTTCTGTCTTATAAATGGAACATTCTAAAGGGGTTCGTGTATGATTTATTGGATTAAGCATATGAAAGAGCTTTTGAGCCATGTTCCCATCACCGAGAAGTGCATAGGCACATATTACCCATATCACTCCATGGGTGTATTGTCCCCCGTTTTCTCTAACTCCAGGCACATAAGACTTTATATAGCCTGGATTTTGATCGGTCTTGTCAAAGGGCGGTGTGAATAGAAGAATCATACCTTCATCCTCTTTTACAAGATGTCTCTTAACCGATTCCATAGACAGTATGGCTCTGTCTGGTTCTGCTGCGCCTGATATAACAGACCAGCTTTGAGCTATAGAATCAATCATACATTCTGTATTCTCCGAAGATCCTAAAGGGGTACCATCATCAAAATATGCCCTTCTATACCAATTACCATCCCATGCATTTTCTTCTATGGATTTCTTTAGCTTATCCATGGCATCTTCATAGACTGAAACTCTATGTATATCTCCCATTAATCTGCATATCGGCAAAAAACCCTTTAATATATAATATTGGAAAAAGGCAAGCCAAACGCTTTCTCCTTTTCCTTTGTTGCCTACCAAGTTCATGCCATCATTCCAGTCACCTGAACCCATAAGAGGCAAACCATGCTCTCCAAACTTCAGGCTTTTATCTATAGCTTTAATACAGTGTTCATAAACTGTGCCGGTAACAGAAGATTTTTCTGGTATACCGTACCTTTCGTCTTCACCTTCTTTCAACGGTTCAGATTTTATATAAGGCGCTTTTATATTCAAAATGCTGTCATCTTCAGTGTATTTAATATATTCCACCACTGCAAATGGCAGCCACAGCAAATCGTCAGAAAACCTTGTCCTTACTCCTTTGCTTTCTGCTATAGGATGCCACCAATGAAGTACATCTCCTTCTTCAAACTGATGACTACAATGGAGAAGGATCTGTTTTTTCAACAGTTCAGGCATCAACATTCCTATGTTAACAGCATCTTGGAGCTGATCCCTGAAGCCGTAAGCTCCTCCTGACTGATAAAAGCCTGACCTTCCCCATAATCTACAGGATATGGTCTGGTAGACCAGCCACCCATTAAGCATAATATCCATAGATTTATCGGGAGTTTTAACTTTTATTTTTCCTGTGATATCTCTCCATTGTTTTCTCACCATCTCTAACTCTTCCTCAGCAGCAGTTATGTCCTTATATTTATCCAATAAGCTTTTTATGTCTTCATTGCTGTTGCTTTGACCCATATAGAAGCTTATACTTTTTTCTCCCTTAGCATCTATAGTTACTTCAACCATAATTGCACCGCATGGTTCATATCCTATGCTCAAATCGAAATCTGAATCTCTGCTCAACAGCTCAAAGAATTCAATCTTATTGTTCCTATAATCAGATATAGGCTCTGATGAAGAAATAAATACTGTTCTTCCCGGAAAATCAGTGT
This sequence comes from Clostridiales bacterium, assembly GCA_012521375.1. Taxonomy (GTDB): domain Bacteria; phylum Bacillota; class Clostridia; order Lutisporales; family Lutisporaceae; genus Lutispora. The sequence goes on along the minus strand of JAAYMO010000119.1, from coordinate 12,194 downwards.
TATAATTATTTACCAAAGTTAAACCGTTGATTTCAGAATTATATTTGACAATTATATAAGGGCTGGTTTCCTTTTGGTTTACCCCTAAAACCGGCTCCATGAAATAACAAAGTCTTAGTCTTTTCCTATTGTTCTCTTTATTTTTAAGCCTTAATATATTGATTTTCAGCTTTTCATTTCTCGGCACATACATTATCAGCTCCTGATTTAAACCATAGCAGTCCTTGTTGAAAACACTATAGCCCCAACCGTGTCTTACAGTCCAAGGCTCATCACTTGTTGAAGCATCAGGATTAATAGCCCACTTATATGCTTCATCCATATCCTCTATATATATTATCTCTTGGGCTTCATCGCTTATAGGATCATTGGTCCAGGGGGTAAGCCTGTATTCTCTGCTGTTTTCTGCCCAAGTATAGCCTCCCCCCCTTTCCGAAACTATGAATCCAAAGCTTGGATTAGCCACTACATTAACCCATGGTAAAGGAGTATTAAAATCCTTTTTCAAGCTCATGATGTATTCACTGCCATCATCACTGAATCCTCCATAACCATTGAATATGAGAGAATTCTCCACAGCAGGAAGTTCGCAGTTTTTAAATATGTTAGCAGATTTCATATATTTTCTTTGTTCCTTTTGTACTGTAATTTCTTCTAATTGTTTTGCAATAGAACCTGCTTCAGCTTTAAAAATAAGTGTAGATGCTGAAAGCAGCAATGCTTTGTCTTCTTGAGAAATATTTGCAGCATTAATGATAAATATACCTCCGGGCTTTCCAAGAAGAAATCTGCCATTACTTCTCTCTACTAAATTTGTAATAGCGGTTCTCAAGGGCTGAAGATAGTTGCTTTCATCCACATTCAATATCACCAGATCTACATTTAAACCTTTCATTCGCAAAAACTCATGAGCTTTAATTACTTCCTTTGCAATAGGAATATCTCTTTCATCAGATATGGATAGAGTCATAATCGGTAAATCTCCCGATATTCCAAAGGGCCAAAGGGCTGATTGGCCTTTTTTATTCCTGATTATATAATCCTTAATCCTAACTCTCGTAGGACTGCCATATATCAAATGACTTATGATCTTTTCAAATCCAACAATATCTTTAGTGCTCAAATTCAAATAATCCCTTTCAACTTGGCTTCTAGTTATGGCCAAAGAATAAGCCCTATCTATCGATGAAGCTTGTGTATATTTAACCGCCATTTCCCTTATTTCTTCCTTCGATCCGCCACATCCCGTGATAAAAGAAACTTCCCTTTGCTCTCCTGGCTGAACCTTAACGACTCTTCTTATACTCATCATAGGATCCAATACCACACCTACAGTATTTGACAATGGCTGATACAATGCCATAGGATTACTTATATTTCTTCCTCTTCCTATAAAATTGCCTCTGCTTGTCTCATATTCTACATGTCCCATAGCAGATTCATCCGCTAGGCAACTATGAAAAGCCCACCATTCCTGTCCTTTTCCTTCTCTCGGTTTTCTAACTGCTATAAGGCTTTTATATTCATCTAAATAATCAGTTCTTACAAACAAGTTAGAAAAAGCCCTATGTGCCATATCTGCTTCTTCATTGGTTAGAACGACTTCCAAATAACTTGTCAATTCCAGTGTAACACTGTCTTTTCCATGATTCTCAATGATTATCCTTCTTATTTCTACATCATCTTCCTGGGATACAAATACCTCCATGATGGTTTCTATTTCACCATCTACCCTAATAAATTGAGCTTTAGACTGGCAAAAAGACACTTTATATCCATCGGGCTCTTGGTTAAAAGGCTCCCAGGTGGCTGTCCACACCTTATCTTTGTTCACATTTCTTATGAATATATAGCTGCCATAACCTCCTTCAATGGCATTATTTCTCCAGCGATTTATCAATATTTCATTGAACTTGCTATATCCTCCGCCCCGATTGTTAAGCAATACCGAATAGCTTCCATTTGTCAGTATCTGGCAGGGAGGCGGCAGTATATCAGCAGAATCGTAGTTCCGTATACCTTCTTCATATATATCCTTTTGTCTCTCTAATTTTTGAGAAATCTCTTTATACTCTTTCGTTATTACAATATTATCCTTTATCCTCTCTTGAAGCATTATTTCTCCTGCTTTTATCACGGGATGGCTGTGAAAACGCTTAATCATAATATCGTCATTGAAATAGTTATTTATGGCCAACAAACTCATACCTTGATGATGAGCCATAAAACTTTTCACTATCTGGTATTTAGATTCTAACGATACCCTTCTTCTTTGAGTAAAGTCCACTGCTTCATAAAGTCCGTATTTGCCCTCCATGCCTAATTCTATAAGTTTTCTAATATTATAAACTGTCCCTTTAGGATCAGAATTTAATGCCAATATGGAAGAATACGGAGAAATCACTATATCGTCTGCCAAACCTCTTTTTAAACCTAAGGCAGGTACGCCGAAGGCTTTATATTGATAGTTAAGATCCAAATCAAAAGTATAATAACCGGATTCTGATACTCCCCAAGGCACATTATTCTCATGACCATACTCTTTCTGAGCTTTCAATACCCCTTCATATGTTTCATATAATATGGTGTTTTTGTTATTTTTCATAATCAATGCGGGCATAAAATATTCAAACATGGTTCCGGTCCATGACACTAAAACCCTATTTTTCCCAATACATGTCATGGCTCTCCCCAGTTTCCTCCAATGCTTTAATGAAACCTCTCTTCTTGCTACGGCCAAATAGCTGATAGTCCTAGCTTCAGAAGCTAATAAGTCATAGTAAGAATTTGTTAAAACTTCTTTTTCCACATCAAAGCCTATGGAAAACAAATTTTTCTTTTTATCATAAAGATGGATAAATTCAGTTTTATTTATGATCATATCCAACCTATGAATAATATCCTCTAAAGTGTTTTCTTCATCAATACTACTTCGATATTCTTTCAGTCCTTGTTTTAAAAGCAGCAAATATGATATGAAATTACCACTGTCAACTGTCGAAACATAAAAAGGTCTCAAAACTTCTAATGTTTCTATGTCATACCAATTATATAGATGCCCCTTCCATTTGTCTAACATCTCTATAGTATCTAAAGTATTTTTTACCTTTTCTAACATTTCAGAAGCAGTAATATAGCCCAAATCTGCAGCTGCTAGAGTAGAAACAAGGTAGAGGCCTATATTTGTAGGCGATGTTCTAGGAGCGGCCCCTTTTGGCGGGTATTCTTGATAATTATCCGGTGGCAAAAAATTAAATTTTTCACATACTAATTCTTCATAGTAAAGCCATGTTTTTTTGCCAATCCTTTCTATAATCTCCCTATCTTCTTTTGATATAACTTCTTTCTTATCTTTTATTTCCTCGCTTACTTTCAAGGCAATATAGGGTGATAGCAACCACAAGATAATTATTATAGTGGCAGCAATATCAAAAGACCCTCCGTATATTGCAGCTAAAGCAAAAATAAAAATCAAAACCATTGAATATCTGAATCTCCAAAAGTACATCTTCAAATCAGACTTAAGCTTTTTATCTGCGTCTTCTGCTGTAACCCATTCTAATAAATTCTTTCTTGAATAAAAAACTCTGTAAAGGCTTCTTATTGCCGCATCTGCCATTAAATATGCATTGTTTGGCAAAAATACCAATAGCATTGCAAGTTGGTGCAAGCTTTTTTTCACCAAATATATAAACTGTATAATCGATTTATTTCTCTTTAGGATTAAAGAAATAAAATCTAAAAAACTAGGAAATAGAAATATGGATATAGGTATCCAAATCAAATTTACAATGGATGAAGGCAGATAAGCTGCCCCTAACAATAGAAATAAATATAAAGAAGGATATAACAAGCTTCTCCTGAGGTTATCAATCATCTTCCATCTAGATAATGGATTTAGAGGATTCTTCCCAACAATCCATTTTATCAACTGCCAATCTCCTCTAGTCCATCTGTGTTGCCTTAAAGCATGGGACATATATTTCCCAGGAAAGCCATCCATAAGCTCTATATCGCTAGCAAGTCCTGTCCTGAGCAAGCTGCCTTCCAATAGGTCATGGCTTAATATGGTGTTCTCTTTAATCTTTTTACCAGTCACTTTATTGAACAATGATAGATCATAAAGTCCCTTACCGGTAAAAATTCCTTCCCCAAAAACATCCTGATATATATTGGATACCGCTGTAGTATAAGGATCAATACCTCCATCGCCGGCAAACAGTGTAGAAAACCATGTCCTTCCAGCATCTTCAATATCTATTCCTATTCGTGGCTGAATTATGCCATAACCTTCCACAACTATACCGGATTTCTCATTATATACAGGTTTGTTCAACGGATGTTCAATGGTACCTATAAGCTTTGCAGCACTTTCCATTACAAGGTTTGTATCCGAATCGATAGTTATTATGTATTTTACATCTTTCAGTTCATCAATGTCAGAAGATCTATAAGGAAAGAAACTATTATCTTTCCCTATCATCATTTCATTGAACTGTACTATTGCTCCTCTTTTTCTTTCCCAACCCATCCATTTATTCTGTTTTTCATTAAAAACTCTTTGCCTATGAAAATAATAAAAAATATTCCGTCCATTTCCATATTTTTTATTTAACTTTTGTACGCCTCTTATCCCTGTTTCAACAATAGAACTATCTTCTGGCTCAGTCTCGCTTTCACTATCTTTAAAATCTCCTACCAATCCAAAATAAAGATTTACATCTTTATTGGCAAGGTAATAAACCTCCATCTTTTGGATTAATTCCAATGCCATATCTTTAGAACTGATTAAAGCAGGAATTATAACCATAGTTTTTGCTTCATCAGGAATCCCTTCGGTGTATTCAAGCCTAGGCAGAAAAGTTGGTTTATATAGTTTCATGAATATATAGTTGCTGATGCTTACCCCTAATTCCGACGCAGGAAGCAACAGCAATACCACTAGTAATGCTATATGAGCGTATTCCCAGTCCCTGGCTAATATGTTTACAACCAATAGGATATATAATATAGAGAAAGATATTATCGAAACCAGATATGGTTTAATGGATTTAAGTTTATATTCTCCTTTTTTTATATTCAAAGCATGAAAAAGCTCTTTTTTCCCCTCATCAATAAGGTAGTAACCTACATGATATTTTTTCTCAGGTTGATTAAGCTTTTTGGCATGCCTGCATAAGTTTATAGCTGTATTTGCTACTTTCATTTCGGAAATACCATAATTTTCTGAAATGTTGGTTATGGTTCTTCTATAGTAATCTCTTGACTCAAAATCCATATAGGTATAAATATTTGCCGGGTCTTTGGACAGCATATCTTCTACAACGCTTATAGCTTCGAATATTTGATTCCAATCTAAAGTCCCTATGGTATGGAGGCTTGTTATTGAATTGCCTATAGAAACTTTCCTCACTGCATATTCTTTATGTTCATAACCGATTAGGTCTTTTATTGTAGTATTATGCTCTTCCAACCTTCTTTCCAAAAAGTCTAAAACTTCTCCGTATTCTTGGCCAGTCCTCCTTAAGACAGTTAGCAAATGCTCTATATAAGATGTATTCAATCTTCTTTCAGTCTCTAAGTTTTCATCAATTGCTACCAGAAGTTCTTCCATTTTCAATGCTGAATCTTTTTCTGCTTTATTCCATTGCAGCTGTGTATTATAAATATCTGTGCAAATGGTCCTTATGTTTTCTACCAATGCGATTCTTGTAACTAAAGATAATGCCCATACTTCAGATATAGACAGTATTCGGCATTTTTGATAGGCATTTATGAAATCAATAAACAAATCTATGTCCAAGCCGCCATCTGTATGAGATATATATTCTAAAGCTAAAGCATACACTCTGGGATAACCTCTAAAATACCCTGAAGCAAGAGCATTAAGCCTATAATATTTTTCTTGATCTATATTAAACTTTACTTCCTTCACTTGTTCCTCAATCTTGTAAAAATTGTCCAAAAGCCAATCAGAAGCAGGACACATATCCTTATTTTCTTTAGAAAAACTATCTAAAGCTTTATATATACGGAAAATAGTATTATAGTTTTCTATAAGCCTTTTCTTTAATATTCTTGTTGATGCTTTGCCTCTTTTCAACTGATGTTTTTGCCCAATAGCATAGCCGTGATTTATTAATTCTTCTCTATTTAGTAATACATCCTTTATTCTATTTATATCTTTCATTAATTCAAAACACCTCTTCATGTCAATATTGTCAAAAAATCAAAGGCTCTATTGCCTCTGATTTTTCAATAAAACTGCTATCTTTTCACTTAAATCGGCTGATAACTCTTGGGCCATTTCTTGAGAGTAGCCTTCAGCATAAATATTGAACACTGGTTTTTCATTATCAGGCAATACTAAAGCCCAACCTCTGGAATCTTTTATCTTTACTCCTTCAATAAGCTCAATATCTTTCATTCTCTCACCAAAGGCAATTTCTCTTATTATTCTTCCTTTGTCTTTCCAATCACAATTTATTTCCTTTTTCATATAATAATATTCTGGTATAGAGTCAATAAGTTTGCTGATTTTTGTATTATTTATAGCCATAAACTCTAGGATATATCCTAAAGCCCATATCCCATTATGGTTTAAAATAAATTGAATTAAAGGTCTTTTTATATCACTTCCCAATTCAACCATCTTCTTCATGATCTCTGCAGGGGACGAAGAAACTCTAAAAATTTTGGCTCCGTTTATCTTAGCAATCTCCTCCGCTACTCTTGGAAATGCATATGGAAAAACCAAGTTTTTTTCATCGTATCCTTTAATGGCTATCAATTCTGCCAACAGCAAATATTCTTCATCCTTAACGACTCTGCCTCTTTCATCTATCAGAATTAAATTCTCTCCATTTCCCTTAATGATTACTCCTAAATCTGCCTTTCTTCTGATTATATAATTTGACATGTGTTTATATAGTGTTGAGTCTGTTAAATTATCAAAACCGCTCCAAACTAGACTTATACCACATCCTAAGCTTTCCAAAAATTTATATGCGATAGAAGCACTGCCATCTGAATATGAAGCAAGAACTATTTTAAAGTTCTTTCTTCTTATCTCATCTAAATATGCTATTTGTTCTAAGCCTTGTCTTACAAATACTTCATGGAAATTCTCCATCCGTATGATGCCTTTTATATCTTCGGCTTTACATCTATCATAATCATCCTGATTCATCAGGTTTTCTATTTTTCTTTCCTGGCTTCTGCTTATATTTATCCCTTTTTCGTCAAAAAATTCAATGTAGGTTTTACATGGGTTTTCATGAGAAGTATATACATGTATGCCTCCATTAGCTCTATGGTAAACTACTCCATATCTGGTCATAGGCATAATGGAATTATCCAACAATATTGCCTGGCCACCAACAGATAGAATTCCTGTAGCCAGTGAACTTTGGACTATAAAAGATTGGGCTCTACTGTCACTTCCGATTACCAAAGTTGAATTTTTCCCCAAAGATGTACTAAATGCTGAACCGAGTCCAGTGCACAGCTCCAACGATATGTCAAGATTTAATACTCCCGCTATCCCTCTGAATCCAAAAATATTTTTGGTGACTTTTGTCCCCCAAATTATATTATTATTTACAATAGTGTTTTCATATATTTTCTTTCCTGGCCATATTCTTACATCAGGTTTTATTATACAACCTTCAAGTAACCATGTGTCCTCGCCTACTACTGAGTTCTCATAAACCCTCACATCATTTTTTAATAAAGATTTTGAACATATGACCCCTCCGCTTATACCACAGTTTTGTCCTACATGAACCTTTTTCCATAGCACACTTCTCTTTATTTTACTGTTTGAACCTATTCTACTATTCTGGGATATCACTGAATAAGAATCAATGACTACATTGTCTTCTATTACTGTATCTTTGCCTATATAAACAGGGGGAATCAAAGTCACATTGTTTTTAATCTGAACTCCTTTGCTTAGCCAAATTCCTTCATGGTTTTCTTCGGCTTCTATTTCTATATTTACTTTTTTATCCAATATATCAAAATGTACCTGTCTATAGGATGCCAAATTCCCTATATCACACCAATAATCCTCAGTAATATATCCATACATTGGTACATCATCTTCAAGTAACTTTGGAAATAAATCCTTGCTGAAATCAAAGTTATCTCCCGGCTTATAGTATTCCATGACTTCAGGTTCCAGTATGTATATACCTGTATTGACTGTATCGCTAAAAACTTCACCCCAACTGGGCTTCTCCAAAAAACGTATTATTCGATTTTCGTCATCGGTTATTACAACTCCATATTCTATGGGTACAGGCTCTTTTTTTAAAACAAGAGTTGCTTTAGACTTCATCTTTTTATGAAACTCATATGCGTTTATTAGATTTATATCTGTAAGAGCATCACCACTTATTACGATAAAGGTGCTGTCCAAAAAACCTCCTGTATTTCTTACGCTTCCACCGGTGCCTAAGGGTGTACTCTCTATGAAATAGGTGATATTTACCCCGTAATCACTGCCATCTCTGAAATAGTCCATAATAACCTGCGGTAAATATGCTAACGTTACACCTATCTTTTTTATTCCTCTATGCTTAAGCAATTTAATTGTGTATTCCATGACTGGTTTGTCAAATATAGGAACCATCGGTTTAGGTATTCCACAGGTCAAAGGACGCAGTCTAGTACCCTTACCACCAGCCATTATAACAGCTTTAATTTTTATCACTCCTTTTAGCAGAAAAATAAAAGTCATTAAATATTTTATGATTAATAGCTAGATATATTCACATAATTTTAATACAATGATAAAAGGATTGATATGATGTTCTATGAGAAGGGGTTTGGTTCATGTTATGGACTGTGATTTTAGTACCAATATCTATAGTTTTAGTTTTTATAGCTAAAAGATGGCCACATATTACAGAAATATCTTACTCCTTAGCCATGTATAGATATATAAGCCAACCTTTAAGCTATCTCACTGGTCTCTTTCCCTTTTCTTTGGGAGAAGTAATATTTTACGGTTTTATATTATTATCCCTAATATGTATTATTAAAATCATGGTATTATTGTTTTCAAACAATATGAAACTTACAGTCAGTCTTATAAAAAAAATAGGGACTACCTTAAGTGTGTTATTTTTCCTTTTCATTACAATGTGGGGATTAAATTACTATAGATTGCCGCTTTCTGAATCAATGTCTATTGAAATAAAAGACTATTCAAAAGATGAATTGGTAATGCTAACTTCTTATCTTATTGATAAAGTCAATAGTTTTAGAGAGGAAATAAATGAAGATTCCAGAGGTGTCATGAGACTATCTCAAGGTAAAAGAAAAGCTTTATATGATGCTTATTCAGGTTACAATAATTTATCTAAAGAATATCCAATATTTAAAGGAAATTATGGTAAGCCCAAAATAGTCATCACTTCAAAGCTGATGTCTTATGCGGGTATCGCAGGCATATTCTTCCCCTTTACTATAGAAGCCAATGTGAATGGCGACTTGCCTGATCCTTTGTTTCCCAGCAATGTGGCTCATGAGATGGCACATCAAAGAGGCTTTGCCAGAGAAGATGAAGCCAATTTCATATCATATTTAAGTTGTATTTACAACAATAATATTGAATATAAGTATTCAGGAACTTTGATGGCACTTATCCATTCTATGAATGCATTGTATATGGTGGATATTAATTCTGCAAAAAGTCTGGCATCTCAATACAGTCCAGGAGTTAGAAGAGATTTAGATTACATCAATTCCTATTGGAAAAAATATGAAGGTCCCGTAGAAAGAACCTCAACAAAAATTAATAATGCATATTTAAAGGCAAACGATCAAAAAGATGGGATTCAAAGCTATGGCAGAATGGTAGACCTATTGCTGGCTTATTATAAGAAAGGCTTTTATTTAGAAGCATTTTATTAATAAAGTATATAAACGAATACCTGATTAGCTATACCAACTGCTGCAATCTGAGTTTCTCCCACTAATCCTATCATAACTGTGTCCACCATATTTAAAGATGTACCTATGAAGTTTTGAATTATTATGGGAACTGCAATACTACTAAGGTTTTTATAGAATACACGGTCTTTAAATATATTGTTAATTAGAAGCCTAAAATTTTTCAGAATGAATCCACTTCCTCTCACTTTTTTACCTCAGCAGCATAGAATATTATGAGGTGGTTTTATGTACGAAAAACTGCATCTTCATGAGTTTGATGGTGTGACAAACAAAATTCTTAAACATCAGCATAAATATTCAGGTACTTCGAGCAAAAATCCTGATTTTAAAGGCCATAGTCATTATTTTTCTGGATATATTGAAGAAGTAAAAGGACACACCCATTATTATTCCCTCGTTACAGGACCAGATATCAAGGTCGAAGGGGGGCATATTCATTATTATCAATGTTTTACTAGTATAAACAAAAGACATTATCATATAATTTGGGGTTATACCTCTATCCATCCGGATTATTAAACGCGTCGCTTTGGGTATTCCTATGAAAAATCCAGCACCTTCCAAAGGGCATCCTTGCCCTGAAAGGCTTGGGCAGCATCCGTGCTGCCCATACGATTTTTCTAAGGATATTTCGCTAAGAGTTAATAGCAAAATAACTAATTTGTTCACTTGCACATATGCTTTCTCTGTATTGCTATAGTATCGAAGCATCAAATAAAAACCGTGTCCTTTAGTGTTTTTAGTGGTTTCAGCATCATCTCTCTGAATAAGCTCTTATGCCGAATAAAGGCCCAGCTTTCTTTACTCCATTTAATACAGCCTGCTCCATTGCCTTTACAGCCAAAACACCTATTTGATTCACATCTGCTTCCACTTCTCCGGTAGAAAGAGCAAATATAGTATCACCGTCGTACATGGTATGAACTGGTCTTATGCTTCTGGCATAACCATTGTGAGCCATGGAGGCAACTTTATTGACCTCTGATTTTGTCATTATAGCGTTAGTGATAATAACACCTATGGTTGTATTACCTGCGAAGGGATTATCATCTGATAATTTACTCTCCATAACAAGCCTTTCAGTATTTATAAAATCTTTATTTTCAGAGGAATATGCTCCCGCCAGTATTTCACAGCTATCAGGATCTACTACATCACCGAAACAATTAACGGAAACCAATGCACCTACATATAAGGAGCCTATCTTTATGCAATAACTGCCTAGGCCTCCTTTCATGGCATTCTTCATGCCTAATATTTTCCCTACTGTGGCGCCTGTACCAGCTCCAACGCTTCCTTCTGAAAATCTTCCGTTTTCTGCATTTATGCAGGCTCTATAACCCATTTCTTTATCAGGTCTGCATCTGTAATCTCCAACAGCTAAGTCAAACAGCACCGCTGCTGAAACAATAGGCACCTTTGTAACTCCTACATCAAAACCAATGCCCTTATCTTCAAGATACTTCATAACGCCAGCTGCTGCATCAAGGCCAAAGGCGCTTCCACCAGCAAGTAGTATAGCATGAATCCTATCCATCATATTGATTGGATTTAGCAGATCTGTCTCGCGGGTTCCAGGTGCTCCTCCTCTTACATCTACACCAGCAACAGAACCTCTTTCGCATAGTATTACAGTACAGCCTGTCCCACCTGTCAGGTCCTCAGCGTTTCCAATCTTAATGCCGGGTATATCAGTAATATTTACACATTCCATCTCTCTAGTCACTTCCATATTATATTCTATCTTTAAGTATGTCCCTTATTTCGGTGAGCAAAAGTTCTTCTTTAGAAGGTTCCGGAGGAGTAGGAGGTTTTTCCTCTTCCTTTTTCTTCATTTTATTAATAGTTTTGACAAATATAAATATTGAAAAAGCAATAATTAAAAAATCAACAATACTCTGCAAGAAGGCCCCATATCTAATAGCAGCATCTTTTACAGTTATCTCTAAATTGGAAAAATCTATCCCGCCTAATAAAAGTCCAATAATCGGCATTAACACATCATTTACAAGTGAAGTTACAATTTTGCCGAAAGCACCCCCAATAATGACTCCTATCGCCAAATCTAATACATTTCCCCTTAACGCAAACTTTTTAAACTCCTGTAACATATTAATCACTCCTATGTTATAAATTCGTATTGTAAAGTTAAATGAAAGTTGAGGACCCGTCAGCCTTTCTGGTACAATAGTTTCACCACAAAACACAAGTACCTCCCGAAAGGAGACGAG
>JAAYMO010000118.1 GCA_012521375.1 Clostridiales bacterium | reverse complement strand
TCAAACTCAACTATTATTATATAATCCCCCTTATTATTATACACCTCTTTTATAATACCTTCACCAAAATATTTGTGGCTGATTTTATCTCCGCATCTAAAATTATCTCTATAATCTTTTAGCCAACCATCTATTTCGTCAATATATCTAGTGGGAATAACCTTCCTGGAATACCGATATTTTGGAACAATAATATACAAAGCCTTTTTGGCTCTTGTCATGGCCACATAAAATAGTCTACGCTCATCCTCTAAAACATCTAATTCTAAATCATCTTCCTTTATATAAGGTATGATTCCATCTACCGCACCAGATATGAAAACTTGCTCAAACTCAAGACCCTTTGCTTTATGCATTGTTATTAATGAAACTGCATCAATATTTTTATTATCTTTTAATTTACTTCCTCCAGTACCAACAGTCTTCTCTACATGAATTATATAATCTTGAATAATCGGAAATCCTTTAGCAGAACTACTTATTTCCTCTATTAACTCTTTGAAAAATTTAAAGTCTATGGATTTTGCATGTGCATAATCTCTGACATATTCTTCATATCCTACAAAATGTCTTATAAATTTAACAGCTTCACTAGTTGTCATAGATTTAATTCTTGGCAAGCAATTCTTTAATTGATATATAGCTCTAACCTGAAGATCATTCAGCGAGTTTGATAAAACAATATTATCCAGTAAGTCTCCCTGTCTTTTTAATGCTTCTTCAATAGCATACCTACTAATATACCGATTTGGTTTATTTATTATTCTTAATAAATTATTGTTTCTATCAAAACCTGTTGCAGCTTTTAAATAGCTTAAAATATCTTTTATCACCCAGTGATTATAAATTGACTCTGTACCATCGTATGCAACATACGGAATATTAGCTATTGAGAAGGTATCGATAAATGCTCTGGATTGAATATTAGTCCTATATATTACAGCAAATTCCGAATACCTTCCCCCTTCCTTTATTCTGTTTTTTATTTTTTCACTTATAACTTTAGCTTCTTCTTCAAAATCTTCAACTCTTATTATATAAGGATTATAACCCATGTCTTGAACTGACATAAGCTTCTTTTCATATCTTTTTTTGTTATTATTTATTAAAGACATGGCTGAATTAATAATAGCTTTACTGCTTCTATAGTTAAATATTAAAGTTATTGTTTTTGCAGTTTTATAATCTTCTAAAAACTTAAACATTATACTTGAGTCTGCGCCCCTGAAACCATATATTGATTGGTCATCATCTCCTACCACAAAAATATTGTTTCTAGGATATGCAATATTTTTCATTATTTCAAATTGAACTTTATTAATATCCTGGAATTCATCTATAAGTATATATTTATATTTTTCTCTTACTTCCTCTAGTATTTGATAATCATCTATAAGTAATTTATAACAATGGATAAGCATATCATCATAATCATACTTGTCATTAAGACATTTATAATTCTCATATTCTTTTCTAATTTTTTTAAAAATTTTATCATCTATGGATGACGATATAAACTTGTCACTATCTGTAAGAGTATTATTCATGTAGGATATTTCATTATTTATATAATCCACAATTTGATCATCTTCATAAAAATCATATCCTAATTTTTTTATAATTAGTTTAATTATCTGGTACCTCTCTTTCTCATTAAGAAAATCATCAAGTTTATAGTTTTTATAAGTCCTAAGTATTCTAAAATACACAGAATGAAAAGTTCCAAAAGTTACTCCTTTGTATTCTTTTTGGCAATAAGAAAGCTTTCTAAACCGGTCTTCCATTTCTTTTGCTGCAGCTCTTGTGAATGTTACTACTAAAATATCCCTTGGATTTACCTTATGGTTCTTAATGAGATGAAAAACTCTATGGGTTATAACTGTTGTTTTTCCTGTACCAGGTCCAGCTATTACCAAACAAGGTCCAATAAAATGTTTAATCGCTTCTATTTGTTCTTTATTTAATTTTTGTAAACTTTTTGTCATATTCAACACCTTAAAAAAGGGAAGAAATAATCTCCCCGTTTTATAGCTCCATACCTCTATTAAAGGCTTTAATATTTATATCTATCATCTTAGCCGGTATATTTTCTTTCATTACTTCTATCCAATCTATTTCTGTTAACTGAAAAGCTTTAACCAAAGCACCTAGTAAAACAATGTTTTGAGTCTTTATGTTACCTATCTCTGAAGCTTCTTTAGCTGCATCTATTTCTATTGTTTTAAAATTGCTTTTCAACGCTTCCATTATTCCTTGAGGATATTCTTCTTTTCCAATTGCAATGGGCAAAGATGGAATCTCATAATTATTAACCACAACTATTCCATCAGGTTTTAAATATTCTATCCACCTCAATGCTTCCATTTTTTCAAAAGCTACAAGTATATCAGCCATACCTTTCCCAATAAGCGGTGAATAAACTTTGTCTCCGTATCTGACTTGAGTGGTGACACTTCCACCCCTTTGAGCCATTCCGTGAACCTCAGACATTTTTACATCATACCCTGCCCTCATCAAGCCAGCTGTCAGAACTTTGCTTACTAATATAGTTCCTTGTCCTCCAACTCCTACAAGGAGAATACTCTTTACGGCCTTCATTTTATTCACCAACCCTTTCAATGGCATCAAATTTACATACTTGCAGACAAACCTCACAACCTACACACATTGACTGTTCAATATATGATTTTCCATCTTTAAAAAATACAGCAGGACAACCTACCTTTAAGCACATTTTGCATTTTTTACATTTTTCTCTATTTACAATGCATTTAGTTTTAGGCTTTGGAAGGCCTTTGATTAATACACAGGGTCTCTTTGTTACTATTGCATAAGGCTCTGTTGCCTCCTCTGCCTCTTTTACAGTAGCTTCCATAGCTTTCAAATCGCAAGGATCAACTACTTTTACAGTTTTATATCCAATAACTTTAAGCATTTCTACAATATCAATCTCTGTTGTAGGTTCTCCCATCAGAGTTTTGCCTGTGCCAGGATTATCCTGATGACCTGTCATTCCAGTAATTCTATTATCCAATATCACGGGAACCATATTGCCTTTATTGTATACTATATCAATAGCACCAGTAATCCCTGAATGGAAGAATGTTGAATCTCCTACAACGCCAAATACCTTTCCTTTTCTTCCTGATGCTTCAAAAACCTTTGATATACCCATACCAGCACTTAGCCCTGCACCCATACATATGCATGTATCAAGTGCTGCAAGAGGCTGACTTGCTCCTAAAGTATAGCATCCAATATCCCCTGTAACAACCCTGTTTTTCTTTTTTGACATTGTATAGAAGAACCCTCTATGAGGACAGCCCGGACATAACACAGGCGGCCTAGGAACTGGATTTATATCTAATTTTTTTGTTTCAAAGATTTTTCCTAATATAGCATTGCTGATTATCTCTGGGTTAAGTTCATATATTCGAGGAATTACTTCTTTACCAATACAATTAATTCCTGATGCTTTTATCTGTTCTTCCATATAAGGTTCTAATTCTTCTATTACATAGAGTTCTTCTACATTTTCAGAAAATTCTTTGATAAGTTTCATTGGGAGAGGATAAGAAAAACCTATTTTTAGATAAGAAGCATCATTGCCGAATACTTCTTTAGCATATTGATAAGTTACTCCAGAACTTATAATCCCAATCTTCTTGCTATTATACTCAATTCTATTCAACGGTGAATTGTTGGAATATTCTTCAAGCATTTCTAATCTTTTTTCCAATCTAGGATGGGCAAGCTTTGCATTAGCAGGAACATTAACATACTTTGAAATGTTTTTTACATATGGTTTAAAGCCTACTTCTTCTCTCTCACCTAGTTCAACTATACTCTTGCTATGACAGATTCTAGTAGTCACTCTAAACAATACGGGAGTATCATACTCTTCGCTTATTCTATAGGCTTCTTTCATAAAATCTTTACATTCTTGGCTATCAGAAGGTTCTATCATTGCAATTTTAGCAAATTTTGCATAATATCTGTTATCTTGCTCGTTTTGAGAACTATGCATGCTTGGGTCATCTGCAGTGACAAGAACAAACCCTCCATTTACCCCTTGATATGCATATGTGAAAATTGGATCTGCTGCAACATTTACGCCAACATGCTTCATAGCAGCCAAGCTTCTAGCCCCACCTATTGAAGCTCCTATAGCGACCTCCGTTGCAACTTTTTCATTTGGTGCCCATTCGGAGTAGATGCAATCCTTATATTCAATCATGTGTTCTAAAATCTCTGTGCTTGGAGTTCCAGGGTATGCAGCAGCTACTGTGTCTCCAGCTTCATAGGCACCTCTTGCAATGGCTTCATTGCCCGACATTAAATGCCTCACATAATTTCCCCCTTTTATTATTTATTATTTGCAATAATACTACCTAAAGCAATGGATAACAGTTTCGTTTCCGAAGTATCAGCTCTAGAAACCAAAACTATAGGAGCTTTTGCACCCATTATTATTCCTGCGGATTTGGCATTTGCAAAATATGTTAGAGACTTCCCTAAAGCATTGCCAACTTCATAATATGGAACTAATAATATATCTGCTCTTCCGCCGCCTTCTCCTTTATAGCCTTTATGCTCGCAGGCTTTTTTATTAATGGCCAAATCCAATGCTACAGGTCCCTCTACGACTGTATTAGTTTCACCCCATTTATCTTTCATGTTTGCAAGTGCTTCAGCTTCAACAGTGGCAGGTATCTTTGGATTAACAGTTTCTGCTCCTGCAAGAGCAGCTGCATATATTCTATCCAATCCCATCGCTTTGCACACTTTTATTGCGTTTTCAAGTATTTTTACTTTCTGTTCTAAACTGGGTGCAATATTTACACCACCATCAGTTAAAAACAACAATTTTTCATAATAAGGCACTTCATATACCATTACATGACTAATCAAGCTGTCTGTTCTCAATCCATTTTCTCTGTCTAATACTGCCCTCATAATATCTGCAGTTTGTATTGACCCTTTCATAAGAAAATCCGCCTCACCTTTTCTTACAAGGGATACAGCAGTTTTTGCGGACTGAATAACATCTGGCTCGTTAATAATTCTTAGATCATATGATATATCCATTTCTTCTATTATATTTCTTATAGCTGTCTCGTCACCAACTAATATGGGCTCTACCAAATTAGCCTCACAAGCCATAGTAACAGCTTCAACTACATCTTTATCCTGAGCTGCTGCTACAACAAGCTTCATTGTTTTATTGTTCTTAACAATAGACAGCATCTCATCAAAGTTTTTTATCATATTTTCACCTCCTGAAAAAAGGCCTAATAACCTAAAGATTCACCTACAATCATTACCTCTATATCTATTTTTGAAGGCTTTTTTTCTATTATTGTTGTTACATTACACATACGTTGTGGACTGTCACAATCATTGCATTTCTCCGTTATTGCACAAGGAGTTTTAAGATTAAGTCTCCTAGCATTTTTATAAGTATTCTCTTTAATCCTCTTTAAAGCCCCATCAATATCAGCAACAAGCTTATTTATACCGCATACTACATATACCTTTTTAGGTCCAAATACCATAGCTGTAACTCTATTTCCTACACCGTCTATGTTAACTAATTGCCCTTTTTCAGTCAGTGCATTGGTGCTTGTTAAATAAACATCTGCGGTTGAAGCATTTTTTCTGGCATTATCCATGCCCTCTGGTGTACTTTCGAGCCAATGAAAATATACTGTATTTCCTCTCTCTAACAATGCATCTGGTAAACCTAATTCTTTTATTGTCATGCTTCCTCCAATGCCAATTTTGTCTTTAACATTAATTTCTTCCATCAAGGTTTTTACAACACTTTTTGAGTCTTCAAAATACCTTGCTTTAAAGCTATTTCTCTTAAGAGCTTTCAATGTATTCTCAATTTTTTGTTCCATGAAAACCCTCCTCTCATATTTTCATGATTATTTTATCATAAGATTTATATGCTGTCCAAACAATAAAAAAACCTCTCAAAAATTAGTAAAACACTTTTTAAAGAGGTTTTTTCGTCATACAATTTATTCTTCTACATCTGTATCTTCATTAATCTTTTCTATTTCTTCTTTAAGCTTGTCATCATCTATCACAAAAAAGGATAGCCCCTCCATATTCTTAGCTTTACCTGGAGTTGTAAGAAAATATATGTTTTCTGAATCAATACTTTTTGCTTTTTTAACAAAATACATCATTTCTTTAAATGACATATCAGTTCTTACGTACTCTTTAATAGGTCCTTGAAGTTTTATAAAATTTGTGACTATGTTTCCTTGTAGAAGTTTTTCTATTCCCAGTTTGACAATTTGCTGCTGCATTTTGATTCTTCCTAGATCGCCATCTTTATACCCTCCGCCTTTATTATTCTTCCTCCAACGCAACAACTTTACAATATCTTCTCCATTTTTCACTACTTCTCCTTTTTTAAAATGGATATGAAGATTATCAGTTGGATCATCATAGTTCATATTAGTCGGCACTTCTACTTCAATTCCGCCAATACTATCTACAATAGCTTTAACAGCCTCATAATCAAACTGGATATAATAATTTATATCCAAAGTTGTGATATCCTCAACGGCTTTAACAAGGCCTTCTGCCCCTTCAGTTCCATATATAGCATTTATTTTCTTCTGCGCTGCTTGATTATAGCCTTTTCTTGGATAATAAGTATCCCTAGGTATTGAAATCATGTGTATCTTATCTTTCTCCACACTATAGCTTGCAATCATTATTGTATCTGATAGATTATTTGCAACTCCTAAAATCAACACATTTACTCTCTTTTTTGGTATTTCTGAACCTCCTAAACTTTCCCCAATGCTTATGCTGTTAAAAAACAAATATAAAACACCGTAAAGTATACCTAAAGATATTACGAAACTGATTGAAAATGCCTTTATAAATTTCTTTTTTTTCCCCAATGTCTTACCCCCTGATATGGAAAATCAAATTTTATTCTATTCTTATATAATCTTTTTTCCCTTCATTATTTTGTACTCTGTAAATCCCTGCATAGTTTAAGCTTTTTTCTTTTATTAGGGCTTCTATAGATTTCAAATCAATTTGATTAAACTTAACTGCAAGACCACAACTTGCAGCAATACTTCTTGGTACAGGAAGTATTATAATTTTTATGTTATCATCATTGGCGGCTTTCTCAAAAGCCAATGCGTGGTGAGTCGAATTAAATGTTATAATACATTGTTTATCGTCCAATAATATCACCTCTTGGCGAATATATATTATACTCTTATTTTAATGTATAATCAAACTTTAGTTTTTATAAATTGACTTAACATTCTAATAGATATATTATTTCAATAGTGAACAATTTTATTGGAGGTTGCTTTTTATGGATTTTAAACAAATAGAAGCTTTTGTCTATGTGGTTCGCTATAAAAGCTTTTCTAAAGCAGCGGATGCAATATATTTAACCCAGCCTACAGTAAGTGCACATATAAGCTCCTTAGAAAACGAAATAGGCACTAAGCTTTTGGACAGGTCCTCTAAAGTAATACACCCTACGAAAGCCGGTAAAATTTTCTATGAGTATGCAGTTAATCTCATGAATACAAGAGATGAAGCTATATTCTCTCTTAACAATTTCACTCAAGGTTTATCAGGAAAAATCCATATAGCTGCATCCACTGTGCCTAGCCAGTTTATTATGCCGCAACTAATTCTTGAGTTTCAAAAAAAATATAAGAGTATATTTTTTAATCTAGTTCAATTGGATACAAATCAAGTGCTTGAAGAAATACTTGATAACAGTTTTGAAATAGGGATAGTTGGTTCAAAAATAAATAATGATAAGCTAAAATTTGAAAGCTTACTCAAAGATAAGATGGTCTTAATCACACCAAATAATGAAAAATTTAATAAGTTTCACAGTAATTCTATATCAATAGAAGAATTGAAAAATGAAAAATTCATATTCAGAGAAAGTGGTTCCGGTACAAGAAAAGAATTTGAGAAGAAAATGATAAAAGCAGGTAAAGATCCAAAATCTATAAACATAATCGCACAATTCAACAGTGCTGAAGCTATAAAACAAGCAGTAAGCTTAGGTCTTGGCATTTCTATAGCATCTTGTATTAGTGTTAAAGATTATATTAGATTTGGAATAATAAAAGCTTTTGAAATAAAAGAGTTTGATTTAAACAGAGAATTTTATTTGGTTTATTATAAAAATAGACCTATGTCTCCGCTAACCAATGTTTTTAAAGAGTTTGCACAGAATTATTATAAAGAGAATTCATCTTCTTCTGTATAAACTTTAATACCATTTTCTATCAATAACTGAGCAAAAACTCCATTGCCTTTCACAATATTATTTGAAAAAGTACCATCATAAATAAAGCCATATCCGCAAGAAGGACTTTTGGATTTTAATATTGCATACTTACAATTATTTAAAAGAGCTATCTTTAATGCCTCTTTTGCTCCTTTTTTAAAACATAATGTTACTTCTTGCCCTAGAGAATTCAAAATGATATCGGAGCCTTGTTTAATCTCCGCAGGGTATCTGGGGGTACTTAGACCCCCAAGTTGCTCTGGGCATACAGGTATTAAAGTATAATTCTTCGATAACAATTCCACTTTTTCGCTATAATTATTACCACCATTATACTTGCTGTTTATACCTAAAAGGCATGCACTCACAATAATGTTCATTTTATATCAACGATAGTGGCTCCCAGGCCTCCTTCGTTATAACCTCCTGTTCTAAAAGATTTTACATGAGCATGATTTTTTAGGAATTCTTTAATTCCTGCTCTCAATACACCTGTGCCCTTTCCATGTATTATAGTAACTTTTGGAATACCAGCAAGATACACATCATCTAAATACTTATCTATCTCTAAAAGGGTCTCATCTAGTGTTTTTCCTCTTAGATCTATCTGTCGAGGCACTTGTGTCGCTTTTTCCCTGCTAATTTTAGTATATCTTTGGGTTTGAACCTTTTCTTTTTCATATTTTATCAGCTGTAAATCTTTAATATTGACATTTATTTTCATTATACCTGCTTGAACCATCAAATTACCATTTTCATCTGGTAAAGTTATCACATGTCCTTTTTGATCTAACGTAAGAATTTTTACAGTATCTCCTAATTTTAGCTTTTCAGGAGGCCTTAAATTTATTCTTTTTGATATACCCATGTTTAAATTGTTCTCTATCTCTTCTTCAATTTCCCTTAAGCTCTTTCTTGCATTCTCTAAAGCCCTTGCTTTTTCATCAATTTCCTTATCCATTGCATCTTTAAGCTGCTTTATTATATTATCTATTTCTTCTCTTTGTTTATCTACTAATTCTTTAGCCTTTCTATGAGCTTCTTCAATAATTTTATTTTTATGAGTTTCTATCTTTTCAAGTCTTCTATCAGCTTCTTCTTTAGTTTTTTCAATAGCAATTCTTAATTTTTGTGCGATAAGTCTTTCTTCATCTGCTTTTTTTCTGCTTTCTTCTAATGATGAAATAATATCTTCAAACTTTATTTTATCCTTAGCTATAAATTCCCTAGCTTTCTCAATAATGCGATCATTCAATCCTAGTTTTTTGGATATTTCAAAAGCATTTGATTTGCCAGGAACTCCTATGGATAATCTATAAGTTGGTTGAAGAGTCTCAATATCAAATTCAACACTAGCATTGCATACACCTGGTGTAGTCAATGCATATATTTTAAGCTCGCTGTAATGTGTTGTTGCAACAACTCTTACATCTTTCTCATGAAGCAAATCCAAAATAGCCATTGCTAATGCAGCACCCTCAGTAGGATCAGTTCCTGCACCCAGTTCATCTAGCAGTATTAAAGAATTACTAGATAGATTATTTAATATTGAAATAATATTCTTCATATGGGATGAAAAAGTACTTAGACTTTGTTCTATACTTTGTTCATCTCCAATGTCCGCATAGATCTGATCAAATATAGAAACTTCACTATAATCCTCTGCCGGAATGTGTAGACCTGACTGAACCATAAGATTCAAAAGTCCTGTTGTCTTTAATGTCACTGTCTTACCTCCTGTATTTGGTCCAGTGATAACTAAGATATTAAAATCTTCTCCCACTCTTATATCTATCGGAACAACGCTTTCTGGATCCAGTAAAGGATGTCTTGCTTTTTTAATATTAATCCTTCCATCAGTATTTAATATAGGCTCAGAACATCGATAGGCAAGTGAAAATCTGGCTTTAGCAAATATAAAATCCAAAGTAGCAAGTATCTCTATATTTGCTTTAATTCCTTCATGATTCTCCGTTATTAAACCAGAGAGTTTTCTTAATATTTTCTCAATCTCATGTTTTTCTTTGAGTTTTAATTGTTTTAAATCATTATTTAACTCAACAACAGCTGAGGGTTCTATAAAAAGAGTTGCTCCGCTTGAAGATTGATCATGAACAATACCAGGAACGTTAGATCTAAATTCTTGTTTAACTGGTATTACATATCTATCTCCCCTCATTGTCACTATCTGCTCCTGAAGATATTTTTGATGGGTATGAGATGTTATCATACTATTTAGTTTATCTCTTATCTGATTATGTTTATCTCTAATTCTACGCCTTATGGAGCTCAACTCAGAACTAGCATTATCAGATATCTCTTCATCATTTAGAATTACCTTATTTATCTCATTTTCTATATGTTTATACTCAATGAGTAAATCAGTCAGTTCATCTATAATGGGATAATCCTTTTCTCCTCTGTTTTCTTTCATGAAACCTTTTATCCTTCTAACAGAAGCCAAAGTATAGGAGGTCAATAGTAACTCTTCCAAACTCAATATAGATCCTATTTCAGCTTTTTTTAACGCCCCTCTAATATCGTGTATGCCTTCCAATGGAAAAGGACCTTTTTTGAGGATTATATCTACAGCCTCGGTAGTCTCTTGAAGCCATTCTTTAATTTCGTATATATTGTTACTAGGTTTCAATGCCATGGCTATTTCACGTCCCAAGTTTGACACTGTTTCATCTGCTACAAGTTTTATGATTTTATCATATTCCAAAACCCTTAAAGTTTTCTCATTCATGCTATCACCCCGTCAACTGCTATAGCTTTCCTTATATGATGGCAACCAAAAACAGAACTCTGTTCCCTCTCCTTTAACGCTATTAACTGTTATATCACAACCATGAGCATTGATAATGTTTTTAATAATTGATAGTCCAAGTCCTATACCTTCACTACCTTCACTTTTGTATCTACCTGTAGTATAATACCTATCCCAAATAAAGGGCAAGTCCTCTTCAGGAATTCCTTCCCCGTTATCCCTTACACAAACATATATTCTATCATTCAATCTATATGAGCTAACTAATATATTACTGTGATAATAAGAATGCTCCACTGCATTAGCTAAGAGGTTTATTAATACTTGTTTGATCTTGTTTTCATCAGCTAAGCATAATAATAAATCATCATCTATGTTATTATACTTTATTGAGATATTTTTCTTTACAGCCAATGGCAGCATTTTATCTATAGTTCTTTTTATAACAGCATCTATGCTAAAGGTAGAGAGTTTTAGCTGTATAGAACCATCTTCAATCTGAGAAAGTTGTAATATCTCATCTACCATCTTTTCTAATCTCTCCGACTCCTCTAATATTATATTTAAATACTTTTCTTTGTCATGCTCTGTATCTGCTAATCCATCAATCAATATTTCTGCATAACCTTTAAGATAACTAAGGGGTGTTCTAAGCTCATGGGATACATTTGCAATAAACTGTCTTCGAATCTGTTCTACTCTAGATAACTGTTTGGCAAGATTATTTACGGTCTCTCCCAAAGCAGTTATTTCGTTGCTGGATTTTAAATGAATCCTTGTATTGTAGTTCCCTTTTGCAATTTCTTTCGCTGCATAATTAATTTTTATTAGGGGTTTAGTAAAATTACGTGATAAAAAAAATGCTATGATAGAAGCTACTACTATAGACCCAAGAAATATATATAAAAATTGAATCTTTATTGCACGAATCGTAATTTCCAAAGGTTCTAACGGTGTCACTATATACACCGCTCCCATTACCTTTTGTAGTTCGTTGTCCTCTATATACAGGTCATACAATTGTTTTTGCTTTTCATCTCTAAGCGAAATATTTTTTCTATATATAGGTACTCCAATAATTAAAGAATCAAGGCCTTTTAGCATTTTGTTTTCATCATGGATGAATTCTCCCTTCAAAATCCTGTCCAAATATTTGAGTCCAAAAAACCAGTTTTTCTTATATTCTGTAGTTCCTGTAATATAAGTTATCCTTCCACCATCATCAGTTACAACTATTACATCATTTACATTTCTTATCGCATCAACATAGGGAATATTAAAATTGTATTCATTTCTTCCCAAAGCCCTTGCTATATCCTCAGCATTTTCTTTTACGCTTTTTATTTTCTCTTCATAATAAAATGAGGAAAGAAAACTGGTTTGAAACACCATACTCATAAAGAGTATAAAAAGAATTGTTATAATTATCGCTCCCCAAAGCTTAACCATTACACTATTATATTTCATTGTTTTACCTCAAATTTGTAACCTACTCCCCATACCGTGGTAATATAATTGCTTCTATCTCCCAGTTTTTCTCTAATCCTCTTGATATGGGTGTCAACAGTTCTCGGATCTCCATACTGGTCGTATCCCCATACTTTTAAAAGCAGTTGTTCTCGGGTAAAAACTATATTTTGATTTGTAGATAGAAAAAGCAACAACTCATACTCCTTATTGGTAAAAGGTATACTTTCTCCATCAATTATTACCTCTCTTGACAAAGTATTAATTCTTATTTCTCCGGCATCAATTACGTCAGCTACTTCTGCATTTCTATTCTCTGCTCTCCTCAGTAAAGCTTTTACCCTTGCCACCAATTCCCTTGGGCTGAAAGGTTTTACAACGTAATCATCTGCTCCAAGTTCGAATCCAAATAGCTTGTCAAATTCTTCCCCTCTTGCAGTTAACATTATAATTGGTATATCAGAAATCTTTCTTAGTTCTCTGCACACCGTCCATCCATCTATTTCAGGAAGCATAATATCCAATATTACAATATCAAAATTATAATTTTTTAAAAGATTTAGAGCTTGTTTTCCATCGACAGCTTCGTAAGTTTCAAAATTCTCTTTCTTGAAGGCTATTTTTATTAGCTCCCTCATCTTGGGCTCATCTTCTACCAGCAGTATTTTTATAATTTTATCCATATGCTACTGCCCCCTTTAATCAACACCCCTGAAGTAATGCCCTTTAGTATGTCCCGCTATCTTAATTCTTTGTATTACTTTATTATGGATATGCTGATCAAGATTATTATAATTCTTATATAAACTGATTATCTCTTTAACATCGTTCCTATTTTCTCTATAAAAATCCAATCTCATCCTTTTCGCACCAATAGAAGTTATTTTTCTCATATCTTCCGCAACAAATAACACATGACTATTTAACAACTGTGTTTTATATTGTTTGCAAATAATGGGAAACACAACCCCTTTATCATCTTTCAATCCGTAGTTCCTCTGATGACTACACTCTTTACAGTCCGATACCAAAGATACAGGACAATACTCTAAGGTCATTAATGGTAGCTGTCCATACACCACAAGTTCCATTGATGAGCCATAATTATAAGCAATTGACTTCAGTTGTTTGATATTGAGCTCCACCGAGGGACATATTATATTTGCACCTAATTCTAAATAAAGATCCATACTTCGCTTATTAAAGACATTTAAGCTGAAATTTCCTACCACAGTCAATCCTGGTTTTATATTAGCAAAGCATAATTGACTTATATTAGAAATAACAATGCCGTCAAAATCATTTTCTTTTATTATGCTTATATATTTATCTTTTTCTTCATCCTTTATTATGCTGGGAAGAAAAAAGTAAATTTCTTTATTATTACTATGACATAATTTTATAGCTTCTTTTATTCTGTCAGTAATGCCATAATATATATATTCAGCGCCTCCTTCTATAGCAGCTTCTACATTGTCGTAATCCCAAATGGAAGCACTAAAATGAAACTCATAGATTTTAGTGTGTTTTTTGGGTATAAAACTGGATATAAAATCTTCTTTATGAAAATTACAATGTTTTCTTCTGTTTCTGCAAGATAATACTCCATCCATTCTCTTTAAAGCTTCTCTTCTTATTTCATTAAGAACACTTATAGAAACAAATATATTATCATCCATACAGACATCAATTTTATCAAAAATATATGGAGTATCCCCTGTCTTTACTAATTGACTAATAATCCTTTCTCTTGTTGTAGATACTTTTTCAGCTTCATTGATTACATAAGAATTTTCTACCTCTACTCTATGTCCTTCATTATCCCATACCTCAATTCGAAGTTTATTGCCTATATGAGCAAATAATTTCGCATTTAAATGTATTTTTCTCTTATTTACATAAAAATATTGTTCGCTAGCTTTTTTATTAAGCCCTATATCATAAGTCTTATAAACTTTTGAGCCAGGAATCAGCTTCCTATGTACATTTATAATTAGCACATCGTCAGACTGTTTTTGTATATTAGAAATGGTTGCCCCTATGCTGGCACCATTATCACTTATAATCTCAATACCATCTCCTTGATTAAGATTATAATTTTCAACTAAAATAGCAGCTCTGTTTCCTTTTTGCCATAATATTTTTCCTATATACACACCTTTATTATTTGGTCTTTCAATATTGACTATTTCATGTTTTTTTTCATTAAGCAAAAACCCATGAGTAAATCCTCTGTTGAAGGCAATTTCTAACTCTCTCTCTACATCTTCACTGATTTCCAAATTATTCTTTTTTTCTACCTGATTAAGAACATCTTTATAATGTTTGACAACGATCCCAACATATTCAGACTTTTTCATTCTACCTTCAATTTTTAATGACTTAACACCGCATTTAATAATTTTGTCAAGATGTTTAATGGTATTCAAATCTTTTAGGCTCAATAAATAACCTTTTTTTTTCATTTTCATATCTCTATTATTTTCTAAGTTAACTAACATATACTTTTTTCTACAGGGCTGAGCACATCTACCCCTATTGCCGCTTCTTCCACCTATAAAACTACTCATCAGACATTGACCTGAATAACTTACACATAAAGCACCATGGACAAAAATTTCTGTTTCTGCATTTGTGCTTTCAATCAATTTTTTTATAGCTTCAATACTCATTTCTCTAGCTAGTACGAATCTATTAGCCCCTAATTTACCCAATATTTCAACTGCATCTTTATTATGTATTGTCATCTGAGTGCTGCAATGTACAGGCATGTCTGGAAAATGCTTCTTAATCCAATAAAGCAATCCTAAATCTTGAACAATTATGCCATCCACATCATTATTGTATAGAAACTGAACATATTCCAATGAATCCACTAATTCTTCATCAGTCAATAATATATTAATTGTTATATATATTTTAACATTTCTTTTATGAGCATATTCAATGGCTTTAATAATTTCTTCTTCGCTGAAATTCCCAGCTGATGCTCTTGCACTATACTTTCTGCCACCAATATACACTGCATCTGAGCCACTTTCTACTGCAGCAACTAAAGATTCAAAATTACCAGCTGGAGCAAGCAGTTCTATTTTCATGCAATTAACACATCCTAGTTTACTAAGATTTTGTATTGTTGTTTTTATTTCTGCTGTTTTTTATTATGTCTCAAAGCTTTAAGATCATCCAACTCTTTCTTTATCTTTAAAAGTTCTATTTGAT
>JAAYMO010000117.1 GCA_012521375.1 Clostridiales bacterium | reverse complement strand
AATAGGATATTCTGCCATACTATTTTCCTTGTAAAGGCTGCGATTTTTATCGCCTCAACTAATTTAGAAGGTTCATCTGTCATGATTACAATATCTGATGCTTCTATGGCCGCATCAGAACCAAGCCCTCCCATGGCAATACCTATGTCCGCCATTGTCAACACAGGAGCATCATTTATACCATCACCAATAAATACTACATTTCCATTTTCTATTTTTTCATTTTTTATCTTTTCAAGCATTTCAACCTTTTCGTGGGGAAGCAGTTCATAATAGGCTTCATCTAATCCTAATGCTTCTTTCACCTTCATGGCTGTTGCTTTGTTATCTCCTGTAAGCATCACAATTCTTTTTATTCCTGCTTCTTTAAGAGCTTTTACAGTATTTTTAGAATCCTTCTTTATTTTGTCTGATATGATAATATGGCCTGCATATTTGTTTTCCACAGCCACATGAACTATAGTATCAGAAGTTTCAACCTTTTTAAAATCTATATCTTTTTCATCCATCAGTTTTTCGTTACCTACCAATATTTCGCCCAATTGAGTTCCTACTCTTATACCTTTTCCAGTTATATTTTCATGAAACTTGATGCTAGTGGGATCAATGGTTTTTCCATAGGCTTCCTTTATGGAAAGGGCTATAGGGTGATCAGAGAAGCTTTCTGCTGTTGCAGCATATTCCAACAATGCCTCTGCAGCGTAATCTTCTTCATTTTTTATTTCATTTACTTTAAATACTCCTTCAGTAAGGGTACCAGTTTTATCGAATACCACTGTATGAATATTGTTTAAAGCCTCTAGATAGTTGCCGCCCTTTACCAAAATTCCCTTTTTGGAAGCTCCTCCAATGCCTCCGAAAAAGCTTAGTGGAATAGAAACCACTAATGCACAGGGGCAAGATACAACTAGGAATATCAATGCTCTATATAACCATTGAGAAAAAGTCTCAAAACCATAAAACAAGGTAGGTATTAAAGCTATGCTTAAGGCAATAGCAACTACCGCCGGAGTATATACCCTAGCGAATTTAGTTATAAAATTTTCTGTAGGAGCCTTCTTTAAGGCTGCATTTTCTACTAAGTCAAGAATCTTAGCAACTGTAGATTGTGAGTATTCCTTGTCTACTCTTAAAGTTATCATTTTTTCTTTGACTATGGAGCCGCTAAGAACCTGATCCCCTGGTTTCACTATTCTTGGCATAGATTCGCCGGTTAAAGCAGCTGTATCCAAAGAAGTATCTCCTTTAACAACGGTACCATCCAGAGGAACTCTTTCGCCTGGTTTAACCAGTATTATATCTCCAATTCTTACATCCTCGGGGGAAACTTCTTCTATAGTGTTCCCTAATACTAAGTTGGCATGATCAGGTCTAATATTCATCAAGGCCTTGATAGATCTTCTTGAACGGTCTACCGCCATGTCTTGGAATATCTCTCCAATATTGAAGAATATCATAACCGCCACTGCCTCTGGATATTCTCTTATGGCAAAAGCCCCTATGGTTGCTATTGTCATGAGAAAATTTTCGTCAAATAACTGGCCTTTAAAAAGATTTCTCAATGCACTTGATATTACCTGCCATCCTGCTAATAGATAAGCCGCTATAAAAAGTGACAATCTTATTACTTCAGATGATTTAAACATGATAGCAGCAACATATATTACCAAAGCTCCTATGAGTTTAAATATTTCCAACTTTATTGTGTTGTTTTCTTCTAATTCCTCTTTATGTGCTAATTTTTTTTCAACAATTTCTACACCTTGTTCAATTTTATTTATTATATTTTTTACATCACCAAGAATTCTTTCTCCATTTGCAACATTTTCATATTCCAAAACCAATCTTTTACCAACAAAGTCCAAGGAAGCACTATGAATCCCTGAAATATCCTGAATTCCTTTTTCTATTTTAGCAGCGCAATTAGCGCAGTGTAATCCTTTCATGATGAATTCTCTTTTTATTATTTGCCTCATATTGTTCCCCCCTTATGTAATGCATAGCCTTGGGTATTCCTCTCGGGTCAGCTGCTAGCTACTAACCTCTAGTCTCTAGCCTCTTGCTTCTGGTATTCCTGTAGGGTCTGCTACGTGCTACGAGCTACGAGCTTCGTGCTATTTTTGCGTGACCTTTGGTATTCCTTTTGGGTCTTGATTCGTAACACGTAGCTCGTGATGCGGGTTGGAAGTTCCCTATTTATGTTTCAAGTGGGCCATGGCTTGGTCAAATATTTGCTTCACATGTTCATCGTCGAGAGAATAATAAACTACTTTTCCTTCTCTTCTGTTCTTTACCAGCCTTGCTCCTTTCAATACCCTCAACTGATGAGATATGGCTGATTGATTCATATTGAGCAGAGCTGCAATATCGCAAACACACATTTCTGATTGGAAAAGCACATGCAATATTTTTACTCTAGTGCTGTCTCCAAATACTCGAAAAAAGTCTGCCATATCGTATAGCAAGTCCTCATCAGGCATATTTTCTCTTACTTTTTTAACTATATCTTCATGTATTATGTTAACTTCACAGCAGTCTACTTTAACCTTATTCCCGTTCATTGAGAAACCCCCTTATGTATTGAACATGTGAATATATGTTCATATGTTCAATATTATTGTATGACTTTTTTATAATAATGTCAACTAATTTGCCAATCCATAAAGCCTCAAAAATTATCTTCGTATCATATAAAAATATATATGCTATTAGACAAATACTTATATATTTTTTTATACAAAAATTAAGGTAAAATAATATGCTTATGAGTTATAAAAACATAATAGATTGAATATATATGTTTCTAAGCTTCTATGGAAGGATGATTATATGAAAAATGATATTGTATTGTCTTTTAGAATAGGTGCTGCATTTATCGGTACAGTCATCGGAGCAGGGTATGCATCAGGCCAGGAGATAATGCAGTTTTTCTCTATATTTGGAGCCTATGGTTTTATAACTCTTCTGGTATCTGGATTGATATTTTTTATTGCTGCCAATTCTGTATTCAAAATATCTAACAATCTGAAAGTTTATGATTATAATAGCTTTGTGAGCAAGCTCTGCGGAAAAAAGATAGGTTCCTTCTATGATTTTATTATCACTTTGTTTTTGTTTTTAGGCACCTCAATAATGTTTTCAGGCAGTTGTGAATTGTTTAAGGTTTTTTTCAACATTCCTAAGACGGCTGGAATCATAATAATATGCTTTTTAACATTATTGGCTGTGTTTAAATCACTTGAGGGTCTATTGAATGTAAACTCTATTATCGTGCCCTTTATATCCTCTGTGGTGATTTTTACTGCTTTTTCTATTATTAAGGAAAACAGTATTTCGCAGATTTTGGACTATACAAATACATCTTCCCAAACTTCGGCTTTTAAAGC
This sequence comes from Clostridiales bacterium, assembly GCA_012521375.1. Classification (GTDB taxonomy): domain Bacteria; phylum Bacillota; class Clostridia; order Lutisporales; family Lutisporaceae; genus Lutispora. Next base: position 4,900 of record JAAYMO010000117.1, on the reverse strand, counting down.
ATTTTTCTTCATGTTTTTTTATTGTTCTTATAACCTGGTGCTATCTCTTGGGGTTTTATCTGCATTTCCCAAAGATATAACTAGAAAAAAAGTACTAGCTCTTGGCGCATTAATAGGAAGTCTTGGGCTTATGACTCTTGCTTTTCTCCTCAATTCACTGATTCTGGCTCATATGCCGGAAGTATTGGAACAATCTATGCCCATATTATACGTTACAAAATCATTTCATCCTTATTTCAAGTATGCATTGGCTTTATGTATTTGGGGAGAAATATTTTCCACAGCTGTTTCAGATGTGTTCAGCCTGGCAAATCGTATTTCTTACAAAAATAAATACAGCTATAAAGCTGTATGCACATTTATTGTGTTATTAGCAATACCCTTGTCCCTTTTTGATTTTAAGTCACTTGTATCATTTTTTTATCCTCTGTTCGGAGCATTGTCCATATTCCTTATAGTATATATAATATTTAAAGGATGCTGGATCAGCGACAGATCCAGCCAAGTCAATTCCTATGCCTGCACAAGAAACATCATGGATTGAAAACTTTTTCTACATATGGAGATGTGGTAAGACTCAACATGGCTGAATAAGCACAGCGAAAAGCGATGATGCTGCCTGGCTCCGTATTCTCCTTGCTGTCTGTTACATCAACTATGAGATGATCGCTGCTTGCCCCAAGGATTTCCATATCCGGACATACCGGTGTTAGCGCCTCTACTCTAACATCTTGGCGGCCTATTGATAATATAGCTCTTCTTCTTATTCCCTTATCAGGGTACTCTGGTTGATTGCCAAAAGCATCGTAACCTCTTTCTCCTATAGGAACTGAAGGCTTTTCTCTCAATTCAACTACCTCAGCCTTTAATATAAATGCATCTTGGTAATATCCTTCGAGCAGAATACCGTTATTGCTGTCTTCTCCCAGCAGTATAGCCTCTCCAATCCTTAAATTGTTTATTTCTTTGGGCATCTTGTTTTCTCTGAGTAGCTTAAGAGAACTGGTAGCACCTCCAGAGATTATAGGCAGCTTTATGTCATAGATTTTTTCCAGTCGGTTTCGTAGATTTATAAGTATTGTAGCATTTTCTACTGTAGGCATGATACTGCCATAACAGCCTACATTTGTACCTACTCCTATCAGGTTGACACCTTTCATTGATAGTATCTTGCCCACCATTTCCTCTGCATCTTCAGGCATAACACCTTCTCTAAGATCTCCTACATCGATCATTAGTATAATATTATGTACTTTACCCATGCTTATGGCTTTCTGGGAGTAGACTTCAATGACTTCCAGTTGGGATTGAAGACTTATATCTGCATAAGTGATGACTTCCTCTGCTTCACTAATCTTTGGAATCCTTATCATCATATATTTCACGTGAGGAAATTTTTTCTTAACCTTAATAATGTTTTGGATTCTGGAATCACCTAAAAAACTAAGCCCTCCTTCTATAAAGGCCTCAACAATCGGCAATTCAGCACAAAATCCTTTAGTTATCGCACATATTTCGATGTTTGATTTTTCACAAAAATTTTTTATTTTTCGGGCATTATATTTAATCTTGCCCAAATTCACTTCCAACACAGGTGTATACATTAAAAAGTACCTCCATCTTTCCATCGATATTATTTTAATTATACCATAAGATTTTTAGTGCAGAAAGGTGGATTTTGGTGCCTTTGTGTCATATATTAGTTTTAGTACCAAAATTATTTATGCTAATTCTATAAATTTTGTAATAAAACTATTCCTTTTTTTCTATTATATGATATAATGGTAATGAAAAATTATTAACAAAGTCTCGAAAGGGGAGGGGTATTTAATTATGAAAAAAATATTCTCTATTGCACTAGTAGTAGTATTAATAGTGGCTATGGCTGCAGGCTGTGCTCCCAAAACTGAACCTGCTGCAGCACCACCAGCTAATGAATCTACAAGTGGAGAAACTGCTTATAAAGATGGTACTTACACAGCAAAAGGTGAAACCGACGAAAGAGGTTGGACACCTGAAGTTACAATAGTTGTGAAAGATGGCAAGATTGCAGAAGTAAAATATGATGAAGCAAGAGCTATGAATAAATCAGAGGATGCAGATTATGTTAAATCCTTCAAGGATTCCAAAAATGTTGACGTGGTTGCAGTTTATAAACAGTTTGGAGAAGCTTTGGTAGCTGCTCAGGATGCAGAGAAAGTTGCTGCTGTTTCCGGCGCAACCGGCTCTTTCAGTAACTTTAAAGCATTGGCAGCCGAAGCTATAGAACAGGCAAAAGACGGCAGCAATTTGAAAGACGGTACATTTAAGGTTACTGGCCAGACTGATGAAAGAGGCTGGACACCTTTTGTAACTATAACTGTTAAAGATGGAAAAATAACTGCCGCTACTTATGATGAATCTTCTTCTGAAGCTGTTGTTTACAAATCTGAAGACGAAGGTTACAAAGCAAATTTCAAACAGATAAACAATGTTGATGTAGCTGCTGAATTCGAAAAATTTGGTAAAGAATTAGTTTCTGCACAGGATATTACTAAGGTTGATGTAACAGGCGGAGCTACTCACTCTGGAGAAAAATTCAAAGCCCTTGTGGAAAAAGCTTTAAGCGAAGCTAAATAATTATGCAAATGTTTGTATAAAAATAAGGCGCCTTATAAGGCGCCTTATTTTTATTTGATACTTATTATTTTTTAATAATTTATATATTTGGTATATAATATTTACCTGAGCACTACTCGGTGATATGTCTTTTTCCCTTTTTTCAACATCAAATTCCCATCCTTAAAGTCTTTCATGGTGACCATAAAATCTATAGCATCTACCTTTTCATCGTTTAGGGTCAAGCCTCCCTGGTTTATGAGTCTTCTTCCTTCACCTTTTGAAGGAACCAAACCTGTAGAAACAATTAAATCCACTATATTCATTCCATTTTTTAATTCTTCTTTTTCAAGCTCTGTGGTTGGAACCAGATCCAGATTGCCGCCTTTTCCAAATAATGCTTCTGCTGCATCTTGAGCTTTTTGGGCTTCCTCTTCACCATGAACCAGTTTTGTCACCTCATAAGCCAAAGCTTTCTTAGCTTCATTTATCTCATTTCCAGGAAGAGAAGCTAATCTTCTTACTTCTTCCATGGGTAAGAATGTCAATAAAGATAAACATTTCTCTACATCAGCATCATCTATATTTCTCCAATATTGATAAAAATCGTAGACACTGGTCTTATTGGGGTCTAGCCATACAGCACCTGCCTGGGTTTTACCCATCTTTTGGCCGTCACTGGTAGTTAGAAGTGTAAACGTCATACCGTAGGCTGATTGACTTTCTACTCTTCTTATTAAATCTACACCGGCTATTATATTTGACCATTGATCGTCTCCACCCATCTGAAGCCTGCAACCATATTTTCTAAACAATTCTAAAAAGTCATAGGCTTGCATCAGCATGTAGTTAAATTCTATAAAAGTGAGACCTTTTTCCATCCTATTTTTATAGCATTCGGCTGTAAGCATTCTGTTTACTGAAAAATGAACGCCTATCTCCCTGAGGAATTCCACATAATTTAACTTTAATAGCCAATCAGCATTATTGTCCATTATGGCCTTGCCATCACTAAAATCTATAAGTTTTTCAAATTGTACTTTAAATTTTTCTGCATTGCTTTGAATCTCCTCCAAAGTAAGCATCTTTCTCATATCCGTCCTGCCGCTAGGGTCTCCAACCATAGTAGTCCCTCCGCCCAATAAGGCTATAGGTCTATGCCCTGCTTTTTGCATATGAGCCATCACTATCATTTGCAATAAATGCCCTACATGAAGACTATCTGCTGTTGGGTCAAATCCTATATAAAAAGTTACCGATTCTCTACCCAATAATTCTCTCAATTCTTCCTCATGGGTAACTTGTTGTATAAATCCTCTTTCCTTTAAAACATCAAAAACATTAGTTTTTTCCATATAAACATCCTCCTATTATATATTATAATGTGTAAAAAAAGTAAAGCCATTCATCCCTTGTAGGGACGAATGGCTCGCGGTACCACCCTAATTGGCCTAAAAGGCCCTCTCATTTAGGATACAGATAATATCCCCTTCCCAAGATAACGGTGGAAGTTTCCGTCTCAGCCTACTATGACTTCAGCCTGCAGCTCGAGGGTGTATTTCACAGATTATACCTTCCGGCTCACACCAACCACCGGATCTCTTTGAGGCATTCATTCTGTTACTTCTCCCTGTCATAGCCTTTATATAGATTATATTATTTTTGTGTCAATAGTCAAGCATATGCCATTACTTTTTTTTAGGAACAAAATGACCTCCTGCAGAAGATCTTACATCAGTTATAGTTATAAAAGCATGGGGATTTAATTTATATACCACTTTGTTTAATTTTTGAATCTGACGCCTTTCTAATATTACATTTAACATATAGCTTTCTCCATCTAAACCCATGCCTTTAAATATTGTCACGCCAAAACCTTCATTTCTTAAGACTTTCACAATTTCTTCATAGCTACCTTTAAGCATTATCACTGCTGAAACTCTGCCCAAAGAAAGCCTTTCTTCAATTTTACCTCCTACTAAATTACCAGACGCATAACCTAGACAATATGCAACTATCAATATAGGCTTATTTAAATTTCCAACAACATTGCTTAGAACTATGAGATATATGAGTACTTCAAAAAATCCTAAAAATGCAGCGATCTTTCTGTTTCCTTTTACTAACAAAATTGTTCTCAATGTTCCTATTGACACATCGCTTATCCTGGCTAAAAAAATTAATAAAGCTTGTACAATTACTGGCATCTTTTGCTCCTGCTTTCATAAAAATTTTGTCATATTTTTTCTATTATTAGTATATCATTCTTTTCTCCTATAAGTAAATCGTTCTATTATATTTT
>JAAYMO010000116.1 GCA_012521375.1 Clostridiales bacterium | reverse complement strand
ATATTGTTATTATCCATTTTGTGAATTCTCACCACCTATACAAGTTTTAATTAACTTGTTAATCATTATCATGCTAATTATTAGCTAGTTAACTATTTTACTATAGCACTTTTATTTATATTATGTCAATTCAGATTTTACTTCGATTGTGTTTTACTTTTTGAACAAAAATATACCCTCAATGTTCATCCACCAAAAACATCAAGGGTAAGATTCAATCAAGATAAATATCACAAATATTACCTGGTGATTCACAATGTGCGCCAAATTTAACACCTTTTGACGCATTGCCAATAGCCAGAGAATCCCTTTAACTTATCTTAAAGAGAATTACGTAGCTCAAGTTTATGGAATTCATGAAAGTGAATTTCTCCACCTTTTTTACATAGGAAAAATAAGAAAGCCATTACGGAAAGTTAATATTAAGGTGGATTTATACTTCCCTATGGCTTATAAGAAAGCACACTACGGATTATTACACAGAGTGCCTGAAACTACTCTAATAAATATAAGAGTTACTACTAATACGTTTTACTCCCGGTACTTCATATGTGCCATTTAATATTTTTGGTATTGGTCTCCATATGCACCTATGCCTGTAATTGTCATCCATCCATTGCTTATTCGGGGGTTAAGTTCTTCCAAACTACTTGAAATGATCTCAAAAGCATCTTTTACAGCTCGATTCAGACCTGCAATAGTATCCGGATCTAATTTGCTGGCATCAAAGCCATAGGTTCTATCGATACCAATTTGTTCAAATTGCTTTTCAAAGGATTCATAATCAGTAGTAGGATTCAAAATCATTAAGTCTGTCATGGTTTTGAAAAAATCCATAGCGTTCAGGTCTTCAACCTTGTTTTTTAAAAGCAGTTCATTTGCAGGTTTTATTATATGTGGACTGCTTTTTTCATCCAATGAGGTCAATTTGAATTGATTTAGTATTTTTAGAGCTTCATCTTCATCATCCTTGCCTTTTGAAAGAACGCGTATTATAAGCCATGCAGTGTTTGTGGGAGATTTAACCTCTTTTAACCCTGAGGGCAAAACACCTTTCCAATCCGGCCCCACGATAGCAAACTTTCCGGCTTTCGTTCCTGTAGTACGGCGGCCTATACTGGAAAAGGTATTTGAATATGCATCCATAATCTGGGCAACATAGTACCTGTCATTGCTATCAGAAACTATTAGAACTACAGGGTTTTGAGATAGATCCAGCCAGGCAGAACTATAAACGGTATCAACATTGGGCGTTACTACATCCTTGCAAGTCTGCAAACACTTAACAGCCCTTTTCCTTACTTTATAACTGTAAGTCAATTTCCAGCAATACAGGTGTGTGGTCTTGCCTTGATCCCGAATCAATCATTTCAGATTTCAGAACCTTATTTGCAATTCTATCACTCACCAGCCAATAATCAATTCTCCAACCAGAATTATTAATTTTGCTGGTCTTGACACGCTGCGTCCACCAGGAATAAACACCAGTAACATCGCCATTTATGTAACGAAATGTATCTGTAAAGCCTCTTTTTAAAAGATTTGTAAAACCTTCACGCTCCTCATCGGTAAATCCGGCTGAATTATGATTGCTGTCAGGATGAGCTAAATCAATTTCTCTGTGAGCCACATTAAAATCACCTGCTGCAATTACATACTTTTCCTTATCCAGACTTTCCAGATAATCAGCATATTTAATATCCCAAATCTGTCTTTCCTTTAAACGATTTAAACCATCACCTGCATTTGGTGTATACACTTGTGTTATATAGACATCATCAAACTCCAATGTGATAATTCTGCCTTCAAAATCCATAGTATCGGGTGCACCGATTTTGGGGAAGCTCACAATGGGTTTCAAACTGTTCTTATACAAAAACATGGTGCCGGCGTAGCCTTTCCGTGCAGGTTCTACTGAGCTGTTCCACACAATTTCATATTCTGGGAACATATCATTTAAGATCTCCAAATGCTTTTTAGCAGGTCCATCCTTTGGCAGCTTAGTTTCCTGTAAAGCAACAATTTCGGCACCGATTTCCACAATGGTATTCATCACTTTACGACTTAATACTGCTCGTTCTGATACACCTGTTAACGCTGAATTTAATGAATCAATATTCCATGAAATAAGCTTCAAAACTTTTCCCCCTATTATAATCTTATTTTCTTCCTTGATTTAGCTTTATTTTAAGACATTCTGTTTATTCTGGCAACATAATATCACGGGATATCTTCCCTGCAGCAATAGCTACAATCGTAGAGACTTGCGGATAATGCTCCCTTTTATTCGTGAGCCTCGATTAGGTTTTTTAATAATCATATCTTCAAGGTTTCGCGGAAAACTGGTTAACAACTCATAGCCTTCTTTTGTGACCAATACTGTATCGGAGTGCCTAAAACCCCCAAGGCCTTCAATATATATGCCTGGTTCAATACTGATGACCATGTTTTCTTTAAGTATGTCTTTGCTGCCTTCTGCAACATAGGGTCCTTCATGATTACCCAGCCCGATACCATGTCCTGTTCTGTGTAACAAGTTATCCTTTAACCCGTTTCGGATCAAATACTCTTTGGCCTCCAGGTCTATGTCAGCAGCATAAACCCCTGCTTTCACTTTGCTTAGAGCCTTCTCTCTGGCATTCATCATGTATCGGAACATTTCCTTTTCATCTTCAGAAGGTGGATTTAGGAAGAAGGTTCTCTCACATTCAGAGGCATAGCCGTTAATCCTGAAATAGCACATTGCCAAGTTAGGACCTTGTCCAAACCGATCATTAAGGCCAGGAATACTGTGGGGCATACTGCTTAGAGGGGCAGGCCAGGCTACTGTCAAAAGTGAAGTAGTAATGGGATCAAAATTTCCGGCCCGGATAAGATCATTCTGAATACTTTTGGATATAGCGAAGATCTCAACTACGCTTGCTCCTTGATAGACTGAATTGAAAATCTTATTCATGCTTTCGTCACAAATTTTTGCACTTGCACGAATCATCTCCAATTCCATAGAGCTCTTAACTTGTCGCTGCACGGCCACCAAGTCGGAACAAACCAATTCTTTCGCCTGAATCTTAAAGTATACTTCCGCTTTTACATTACTTTCGATTCCGACTCTGTCATATTTCTTCAAAATTTCGTTTATTACATAGTACCAGCTTTCCTTTGACGGTGATGGATATTCCCAATAGGAGATGATTTCACAATCGATAATCGTCTTGTGAACATGAGCTTCTTCCAGTTTAGGAACAATCAGAATGGGCTTCTGTCGGGGAGCTATTATAATGAAAAATGGCCTTTCCTCAGGTCTATAGGTAATATTTGTCAAATACCAAATGTCTTCTTCAGCAGTTACAATATACGCATCCAGGCTGTATCTGCTAACAGTATCTTGAAGCAAACTGATTCTTTGAATTAGTTCTTTTTCTAACATCTGAGACACACCCCTTTAATATATTAAATGTTTTAAACATATCCTTGTATATTTCGCTGCAGCTCCATTATTTCCCTCCAGAAGCGCTGATATTATTTCAGAATATTACGTAAATTTCGCTCATAAATATACCCTCAATATGTTCCACATACACATATTGAAGGGTTAGGATTGCTATTAGGTATTTTCAGATTCTATTTATCCACTCTTGACATTAATGCTACACTCAGCAGTAGATTGCTGAAAACCTATTTCACACTTATCATCATAAACAGCCTCTCCAGATTCCTTTTTTGACATGTAAATTCTAGCCTTTGTCAATGCATCTCTCAAAATGGATGCTGTTGCCATTCTGGTATAAGGGGTGCGCCCCTTATTCTGACCATAACAGCGCTCTGGATTCTCATTATGTATCATAATATCAATAAACCATGAATGGTTCTGATATTATGAGTATAAAAAAACTTTAAATAAGTAAAAAACACTGTAGATATTCCGAACTTGAAAGAATATATGATCAATGCCGAGACTCAGAACTAAAGCTTAAACTTCTTGCAATCCTTCAAATTAGCGATGGCATAACCAGTGCGGATATTGCCAAGAATCTTCATAAATATGATTTTTACATTAGCTATTGGGTGCATAGGTATGCAGGAATGCCAAGAAGAAACTAAAGAAACAGTTCAAACAGGATTTATCCTTTTAATGGCTGCAGCTGCCCCATATGGTCATGATCATGATGAGTCAGCACAAGGCCGGTTAATTGCTCCACTGACAATCCGTGTTCTCTCAGCTCCTTCTCAAGGTAGGGGAGTGATCCGATAAAACCACAATCTGCCGT
>JAAYMO010000115.1 GCA_012521375.1 Clostridiales bacterium | reverse complement strand
TGCTCTCTTTTTAGATTTTAAATCATGGGCCAAATCCAATAGGTATCTTATTTCTGAAGGTGTAAAATCTAACAGTGTCAAAAAGCTTCTTCCTTTTAGATTAACTGCCATTTTTCCTTCCTCCTTATATGTATCTTTTTGGGTATTGCTCCTGGGTCTTATTTGTAACCACTGAAAACACTAAAGGACACTGTTTATTATTTTGTATGTGTTTTTTGCTTCTTGATTTACTATGTTTTGCTTTAGTGGTTTTGCTACTGTAGTGTTGTTTTTCAGTGTGCCTCTGGGGTCTTAACTGGCGTTGCCCAGCCTAGGGTATTGCTCTTTGGTCGGTCGCTGGTCACTGGTCTCTGGTCGCTGTTTTTGGTTGCGGGTTTCGTGTTGCAAGTTGCGATTGGCAACTCCAAACCCGCAACCGGTAACCAATGGCTGACTATCGAGTTTTGAGTTCTAAGCTCTTATTTCTATTATGATAGATCTTCCCTATTAAGAGGCATGCTCATGCATCTTGGGCCTCCTCTTCCCCTTACAAGCTCGGAACCATCTATCTCTACTACTTCTATACCATTTTTTCTTAGCACTTCGTTGGAGGCTTCATTTCTACTATATGTGACAACCACTCCAGGAGCTATGGCTAATGTGTTGGTACTGTCATTCCACTGTTCTCTTGCAGCAGTAACAGGATCCCCTCCACCACTTTCAATAAGCCTTATGGTCGGTATTTTCAATGATTTTCTTAAAGTATCTATCAGTTCTGATTCGGGTATTACTTTAACTCCATTATTTTTACCCCTCACCAGTCTGTACACTTCTACCCTATCTTGTATACCAGGATAGATTGTAAACTTATCATAGTCTATCATTGTAAATACCGTATCAAGATGCATAAAAGCTCTTATGGGCGGTATTCTTACAGCTATGACTTCCCTAAGTTCTTCTCTGCCTGCAAAAAGATTTCTAGCTAAGATTTCTATCCCTTGTGCAGAGGTTCTTTCGCTGCATCCTACTGCTACAACTTCCTTGCTGAGGACTAGCATATCTCCCCCTTCCAAGCTATGGGGTATGGTGTAATTATACCAAAGAGGTGATTCATCTTTATTAAATAAGGGGTGATAATCATATATATATCTAAGAATCATAGGTTCTCTTCTTCTTGCATTTGTATGCATTGAGTTTATGCTTATGCCATTACCTATAACCGCTGCAGGGTCTCTCATAAAATAAAGATTAGGGATAGGGTTTATATACAAAGGATAATCTGCATATATATAATCTGATAAACTATATTCTCTGTCTTCATTTGAAATTTCGCTCTTTTGTAAACCTGATATGGTTACTTCTACCAATTCCTCTGGACTTCTTTGATATAGATTGTCAAATAAAATCTCATAAAGTTCTAAGTTGTCTATTTTGCATTGTCTAAGCATATCATCAATAAAGTTTTTCTTTACTTCTTTGTCATTAAAGATATCAGCCAGTAGGTCTTCCACATAAAGAACTTGTGTACCTCTCTGTCTCAATACATCAGCAAACTCATCATGTTCTATTCTCATTTGCTTAAGCCAAGGTATATCATCAAAGAGGAGCTGACGCAAATATTCTGGTGTAAGCCTTTCCAGTTCTTTCCCCGGTCTATGGAGGAGAACCACCTTCAGCTTGCCAATCTCTGAATTTACATTGAGTATACTTCTGGGAGCTTCACCATCCATTAACATTACTCCTTTCTATATCCTTTTGGTTTAATTTGCCTATTTTAGCTTAATTATATACTTAATTTATTATAATAACAAGGAAAGCAATATTACAATTTTTGTCTATGTCGCCATTATATTGAATTTTTTGAATATTTATTTTATTCTAATTGTTAAATAGATATTAATCTAATTCTTTATATTATATCATTATCAAGCTTTGTAATTACAATGCTTATGCAATCTATGAATAAAAATTTATGTAGGGGGAATAAAAAATTTTTATAAGATGTATCAATGTAAATGGTTTTACTGAGCCGTTTTTTCATATTTCAGTAGTGAAATCCCTTTTTAATAGTTAAGCCTTCATTAGAAATGTTTATCCTATCCACATAAAATACTGTAAATTTTGAATCGACTTTCCCTATACCTATATATCCTGCTTTATAATAATTAAGGAGTTCTACAAATCTAGGTGCTAATATAAATAAACTAAATATATTATCAAATATTGGTAATGCAGTAGATGTATCAGAGAATACCCATACTACAGTTTTCGGATATTCCTAATAAACTGCTATAACCCAAAAGTTCCTTCCAAAATAAAATATGGAAGGAACTTTCACGTTACACAATCTACATTCACTACTTCACTTATTCATATTGGTTTATTTGTGCCAGGTGTTCTGCTGGATCTTCAATGTTTTATATTTTGGCATATTATACTCCTTTCGTTAGAGCTATTAATTTTTAACTCAATAATGAAGATATGACGTAGTTGAGTATAGATGGAGTTCTATAAAACAAATCCTCCTTTAGAACTCTTTCCGTCAGCTTGTGAAAATCCTTGCCCCAAGGACCAATATTTATACATGGCATGGAGAATTTTTCTATTTTATCCAAAGGTATCGAGTAAATAGAACCATATAAAGGCATGTTGCCTTTCAAGCTTTGAGCAACTTCATCTCCATTCTTTATAGAGGTATAGCTCAGATCGGAAATCCCCGTAAAGAAGTATTCCCTTTCATAAGGCTGATGAAATTTCTCCATTGCATATCTGATGATATCACCAGATATTTTTTTTATTTTGGTATCAAGATTCTCAAAGTTTAAATTAGATACATTGGGATAATAAGGTGGAGCTAGTCCTATAACAACCCTAGGATATAAATCATCTATAAAGTCAAATATCCTTTCAACTAAATAAAGATTTATATCTGCCATAGATTTCTGCCCTGTAGCTACTTTATTTTGTGCTTCCTCTAATGCCTGGTTGTAACTATGGACAAATGCATCTCCATGGTTCACATAAGCTTCATCATACAATTCTTTGTATGTCACAACCTTTGGCTGCCAAGGTAAAGGCCTATAGGTTCGATCTATATTAGAGCAGTATTTTTCATATTCCATATTCATATATTCGATAAGTTCTAAAAAAGCTTCTGTACATATTTTCTTTATATCATCTATCACCCTTATAGGGTCTTTATTCAAAGTATGAACACTCATATAGCCATAGGCTCCCAAAGGCATAGACACATCATAATGATTCTTGCTGTCTTTAAAATGCAGCCATGTTGGCGGGGGAGAAGCTTCATTTTCTATAAAATCTGACAACTCTAAATTCAGTTCTGTCTTGTTTGCAATTCTAGATAAAAGGCTAACAGGATTAAAACCTTCAAAAACTTTTCCTGCATGGGAAAGGTAGCCTCGAACATAAATAAACGGCATAATTTTGCCCACAGATCCTTCTGATATAACTCCTGTATCTTTTTTTACTCTTTGGTGGGGTTCTGAATTTATAGTTAGTATATATTTTAAGTCAAATCTTTTGTTAAGCTCATCTAGAAGTTCTAATGCACTCCTCATTCCGGCAGATAGGTTTTCTTCATCAGGCACGGATATGAATAAAATATTACCATGAATATTGTTAAGTTCTGAATATCTTTTAAGCAAAGCTAATTGAATTGCTATACCTGCTTTCATGTCAGCAGTGCCTCTTCCGAATATGTATTGACCGCTATCCAAATCTTCTCTGGCTTCTTTGGACAATTCTTTTCTAATCATTATAAGTTCCTTTTCAAGTTCCTTTGGTGAAAAAGCATAATCCTTCAAGGTTTTATAATCTTCAACATCGACAACATCATAATGATTTATGAGTATAATAGTATCTGTACCCATTCCTTTAACTAAAGCCCAAACCAAATTTCTCTCAAGAGGATCCTTGTCTATAGGATAGAAACCGTAATAATCAGATCTCTTTTTGAAATATTCAATACTGTGGAAAAAATTATTATAAAAGTATTCTATGTTCTTCTCCCATCTAGTATTAGTATCTGTTCTAATCTTAACCATTGAGTAGAATATATCTTCTATTTCTTTGCTCAATTCTACAAATTTTCCATCCGACATTTTAATCACTCTTCTGATAGCAAATATTGTAATTTTATTATATTATATATTGTATACTATGTTCAATACAGACTCTAAATTCAAAAAAATAAAAGACTCCTCAACGGGAGTCTTTTTATTTACACGCATCCTATTTTCATATTATCTTTTTGAAGATAAACTTCAATAGAATTTGTAAGTATATCGCAATAACTATAGGATACTGTTCTTCCTGCATCTTCAGAATCATTATTGTCTATTCTAACGACAAATATGCTAGGGTAGGTTTTCTCAATTATTCCTTCCCTTATGGATATTCTCTTTCGACCCTTATTGGCTTTAAGCACCACTCTTTCCCCAACATGTACGTCAACATTCCTTTTGATGAGGGACAGGCTATTTTTTGAGGCCATAAAATCACCTTCCTTCCCAACATCTTATATTTTATCATATTATATAGAATGTGTCAATTTGGGGTTAAATATTATATCAGAGAGTGCTTATTTGAGTCAAATGCATTCTCGGTGAGAATTCATGCATTTTTCTTTATTTTATTTTATCTATCGCAATTTCTACCGATTTACTTATAGATTTGTAACCAGTACATCTACACAGATGTCCGCCTAAAGCTTCCATGATTTCTTCTTTACTTGGATTTGAATTTTTATCCAATAATGCTTTTCCTGCTATGAGCATTCCTGGTGTGCAAAAACCACATTGGGCAGCTCCTGTTTCAATAAAGCTTTGCTGCAATGGATGAAGTTTATCTCCTTCTCTTAAACCTTCCACCGTCAAAATTTCCGAGCCGTCGGCCTCAACAGCCAGTATAATACATGATCTTACCGGTTTTCCGTCCATCAAAACAGTACAGGCTCCACATTCACCATTCTCGCAACCTGCTTTTGTTCCTGTTAAACCAGCTTCATCCCTAATGAATTGAAGTAGGGTCATTCCGGTTTCTACGTCTCCTAAATACCACTGTCCATTTATTCTAATCTTTATGCTATGCTTCACAGGAGACACCTCCTTTTATTTCAGAGATGGCCTTTTTAATAAGTACCCTTACCATTTTCTTTTTGTATTCAGGAGTTGCTCTTAAGCTTCCTTTTCTTGGATTTACATCTTCCATTAGCGCATCAATAGCTTCATCTAAAAGTTCATCTGTCAGTTTTTGACCGTATAAAACAGCTTCTCCCTTTCTAGCTCTTGCAACAGTAGGCATTACAGCTCCCAAAGCAATTCTTATATCACTTTTCCCTTCAATGCCTAAATTTTCAGCATATACTGCCACACTTACACTTGAAAGATCCATACCTTTTACTCTGGTTCTCCTATAATATTTGCTGGCTGAACCTTCCTTGGCTTTTGGAAGAATAACAGCTTTCAGCAATTCACCTTTTTTCAGGTCCACTTTGCCTGGGCCTAGTAGGAAGGATTCTAAGCTTACAGTCCTCTCTCCTTCTTTAGAAGCAATTACGGCCTTTGCATCATATAGCAACAAACCCGGCAGAGAGTCGGCGCTAGGAGACCCATTACAGATATTTCCTCCTATTGTCGCCCTATATCTTATTTCCAGACATCCAATAGAGCCAGCTCCTTCTATGAAAGCAGTATACTGTTTTGTAAGAGGATTTTCCACTGCATCTTGAACAAGTTCCAAAGCACCAATCCATACTCCTTCAGGTACTTCCTTAATTCCCTTCAATTCTTCTAAGCCTTTTATGTCAATCAGCGCTTTAGGAAGGAGCCTCTCGTCTCTCATATTGACAATTACGTCGGTTCCGCCGGCCAAAGCTACAGAGCCTTCTCTTTCCATAAGTTCCAAAGCTTCTTGAAGGTTTTTAGGTTTTAAATATTCTACATTAGGTATCATACTATTCTCCCCCTTCCAGTGCCATCATTATTTTTTCGGCAGTTACAGGAAGTTCGTAGAAGTCTATGCCAGTAGCATCATATATTGCATTGAGTATAGCAGGTGCCGTTCCTACAGTTCCATGCTCACCAATGCCTTTTGCACCATAGGGACCGGATTCTTCAGGAGTTTGTACAAAATCTATCAAAATCTCTTCTGGCATATCTTCGATGCCCACAATCTTATAGTCTACTAAATTATTGTTTCTTATTTTTCCGGTGTCTTCAGAGAAAACTAGAGTCTCTGTCAATGCAGAGCTAATAACCATGGTTATGGCTCCAAGAACTTGGTCTCTTGCCATCTGCGGATTTACTATTGTGCCTGCATCGATATAATTTATCAATCTATACAGATGAACTTCTCCTGTCGTCTTATCTATTCCCAGCTCAATTCCTATGCATCCTTGAGTCCAATCAGCTGCTGCATTTCCTTGGCCGGTTTCTGGATCTGGGTTTTGCACTCCTTTTGCTACAAAATGACCTTCTCCCATAATAGGTTCTGTTAACGCAGAACCATCTGGATTCTTATATCCTAGAGCCAAATCGCCCCAAGTAAGAACCTTATCATTGTAGACAACTTTGTCTCCTTCTATCTTTATGTTTTCCGCATCTGTATTAAACACTTTTGCTGCAGATTCTTTTAATTTAGCCTTTAAATTTTCTGCTGCCAGAATTATAGCATTGCCTGTTCCCCATGTGGTATGGCTTGCCACAGTTTGCCATTCATAAGGTGATATTAGTGTATCTACTGTATTTGTCACATTTACCTTTTCGTATGGAATATCCAAAGCTTCTGCTGTCATTTGTGCCAAAACCGTATATGTTCCTTGTCCCATTTCTATAGCGCCAGTAGCAAGGGTTACACTTCCATCAGCGTTCAGTTTCAAAAATACACTGGATTGAACATTGGTAGGCATACATGGAGTTTTCATATATGCTGCCATACCTCTTCCCACCAGTATATTATCTCCTTTATTGGGCTTAGGTGATTTATATAATTCTTTAGCAACTTTTTCAGCGCATAATACTACATTACCCGTATCATGTTTTACCACTTGACCTATACCGTTGACTTTTCCTTCAGCCAGTAGATTCTTTAGTCTGAATTCTACAGGATCCATACCCAGTTTCCTAGCTGCCTTTTCAAGAAGTCTTTCCACAGGGAAATGGACTTCCGGATGTCCATAACCTCTTAACGCTCCAATAGGCGGTGTATTAGTATAAACACCATAGACATCAAGTTTTAAATTGGGTACTTCATAGGGGCCTGTTCCTGCCAATCCCATTCCTGTCACTATGTTTACAGCATAATCTACATTTCCTCCGCTACCTAGATAGCTTTCTCCTTGCATGGCAAGTATTTTGCCTTCCTTGGATAATCCTATCTTATATTTGCAGTAAGCTCCTCTACCTAAATTAGTTCCTATAAACATTTCTTCTCTTGTGAGAAGTAATCTTACGAACCTTCCAGGAACTGCTTTAGCTAAACAAGAAACCAGTGGTTCTATAGTTACGTCGGATTTACCTCCAAAACCGCCTCCTATGTAAGGAACTATAACTTGGATTTTGCTTAAAGGAATGTCATGAAGCATATTAATGCAGTTTTGTACTACAAATGGTGCTTGAGTCGTTGAATACATGGTCATTGTTCCATCTAAATTGTATTGAGCTACCGCACAGTGTGGTTCTAACTGGACATGATGAATATAGGGGTACCAGGTTTCTCCTTCCACTACTAAATCTGCCTTTTCAAAACCTTCTTCAATATCCCCTTTTCTGACTTTGAAATGCTGGTAAATATTTTTTCCCTGGGGATAAACATATGGCGCCACATTATAATTCATCAAATCCTCATGGAGTATGGGCGCTCCATCTGCTACAGCATCCTTGGGGTGTATCACAAATGGCAAGGGCTCGTATTCTACTTTAATATGCTTTAAAGCCTCTTTAGCAACCCTTTCATTTACTGCAACTACCGCAGCCACTGGTTCACCTGCATACCTAACTTTGTACTTTGCTAAGGGATACTGATCAGCTACAGCTACACCAAATGGACCTGGCACGTCTTTTCCTGTCAAAACAACAAATACCCCAGGCAGTTTTAATGCTTCTGTTGTATCGATACTCTTAATGATTGCATGAGCATAGGGTGAACGCAACACTTTGGCATGAAGCATGCCGGGAAACTTCATATCGGCGACATATTTAGCACTTCCCGTAGTCTTTTCTACACCATCATTTCGAGTATAGCTTTTGCCAACATGCTTTAATGTCATTTTTTTCACCTCCGAAATTGTTTGATTACAAATTTTTATACTTATATGTAAGAAAGGCTTCCATTTGTGAGTTATATAATCACGGAAGTCTTTCTTAAAATGAAAATTATAGTATAATTTTTCCTTCTATATGGTTTAAAAGTTAAGTTCTCTTTTGTTTTCACTTTTTGCTATGATTTTACCGCCTTTGATAACATATAATCTTGCTGGCTGCAACCTTATAGCGTCATTTACTGTAAATGCATCTATTATAACAATATCTGCATCCTTGCCTTCCTCTAGACCATAGTTTTCAAGTCTGAGAATTTTAGCTGCATCATAGGTCATCATGTCGAAAACTTTTTCAATTTCATGAGGCATACTCATGTGAGCCGCATGAGCTGTAATCAATGCAACTTGAAGCAAATCTGCACTGCCAAAGGGATAGAATGTATCTTTTACACAGTCTTGACCAAAACTGACATTTACACCAGCTTCCAGTAACTCTTTAACTCTTGTTATACCTCTTCTCACAGGCTGTTTGTCGTTTCTTCCTTGAAGCATAAGATTTGTAACAGGATTCGTAATCATGTGTATACCGGCTTTTTTTACCTTATCTATAACATAACTAGCATAATGATCGTCATAAGCTGCTAAGGCACAAGTATGGCCTGCAGTTACCCTTCCCTGCCAACCTCTTTTGATTGTCTCATCAGCCAGCATTTCTAAGGTTCTGTAAAATGGATCATCAGTCTCATCAACGTGCATATCCACGTCTGCATCAAATTTCTCCGCTATATCGAAGCATATCTCTATATGCTTTCTGCTGTCGTCGGGTGTATGTTCATTGGCAGGCATTCCTCCAACTATATCTGCTCCTGATTCCATAGCTTTCCACATAAGTTCTTCGCAACCAGGATCCTTAATGATGCCCTCTTGAGGAAAAGCTACAACTTCTATATCCATTATGTCTTTATATTTTTCCTTGGCTGCAAGAACCCCCTCCAAAGGTTTTAAGCCTCCTATGGTATCTACATCTACATGACTTCTCATCCTGGTGGTTCCATTGATAGCTCCTCTTTTGATAACATCCCCTGCTCTCTCTACTATATCTTCTGTTGTATATTTAGCTTTTTTATCCCATATGATTTCTATAGCTTCTTTTAAGGTACCAGATTTATTGGGCCTTACAACTTCAACTATATTTACTTTATCTAGATGTATATGGGGATCTATAAAAGAAGGAACAGTAAGTTTACCTTGTGCATCTATCTCTTGCTCTGCTTTTTCTGAAATGTTTTTACTTATAGCTGCTATCTTACCATCTTTTATGCCAATATCCCAAATGCCTTCCCTATTTCTCAATTTCCCATTGCGAATTATCAAATCCAATTTCTTTCATCCTTTCACATTATGAAATTTATATATTATATTGCGAAATATATTATTCATATTCTATATTTCTTAAAAAATTCCTGCTCATTTTTTCAATTTTTTAAATAGAAAGACTTTTATAAAAATGCTTAATAAAAAAAGCCTTGGTATTATCCAAGGCTAAAAAAATCAATAAAATACTCCTAGCATCAATTCTGAAATTTTTTTTGAAGCATCCATAAGTTTGTTTGAAATGAATTCTATTCTCTCCTCATCTACTCTTGTGCTAGGAGCAATAGTTGATAAGGTACATATTACTCTGCCATTGCGGTCGAACACAGGAACTCCTATAGCAGTAATCATTTCTTCATATTCATTTATTTCTAAAGTATATCCTCTTTGTCTTGATATCTTCAATTCTTCCTCCAGGCTGATTAAATCTTTTGTTGTATCTTTAAGATAGTTTTTTAATTCTTCCCTTGTATAGTTTATCAAAAAAGCTTTTCCCGCTGCGGTACAAGGAAGAGGAATCCTTCTGCCTATCCTTAGAAAAGCCCTAAGAGTTTTAGGAGATTCAGATCCCGTAATACATAAAGCTTCACCATTATCTCTTATAAATAGATTAGTAGTTTCACCTGTAGCTTCCACACACTCTTCCAATATAGGAGTGACTCTTGAAAAATAATTCTCTGGTCTCCTTCCTCTCAACCATGTAAAAAATATTTCCGGACCTATATAATATCTTTTGGTAGTTTTATTCTGGCTTACAAATCCTTCTTCTATCAATGTTTTTAAAAGATGATGTATAGTGCTCACATTATAGTCTAATGCTTTCTGTATATCAGAAAGGGCCACATCTTCATTTGCATCGATTATATATTTTAGTATCTTTAAACTCTTCTGGACTGACTTTATCAAGCCTTTACCATCATTTTTACTTACTTGCTCCATCTACTTACTCCCTTCAATTATTTAACATCTAAAAGCATTTTCATAATCTGAAAAGGATTATATCATCATTCGATTTATTATTCAATAATAATTTAACAAAAATTGTGATTATCTCATGATAATGCCACCTTGTAGATTATTGTATAAAACTACACAATGAAAGTTATAATTTTTTTCAAATATTTATTAAAAAAAAGAGGAAATCTTTTAAATATATAGAATATATCAAATAATTTCATGCTACGTAATTATTTTTTCATAATATGAAATGTAAGGAGGGTGAATTATGTCTACCAATAACAATCAACCCGTCGAGCAAACCATCGACAAGGATTATCCATTGGATCATGTGCCCCAAAGTGCGCGTGTTGGTTTAATATCCTTGTCTGCAGTATTGCTAGGCTGCACTTTTTTTAGTCCAACGATGGTAGCTGGCGGTCAAGTTGCAGCTTCTTTCGGACTAAACAGATTCTTGTGGACAATGTTTTTAGGAAACCTGATTCTCGGACTCTATGTTGCTGTAATGGCTGTAATCGGTACTAAAACCGGATTGACTTCTGTTCTATTAGCCCGCTATACCTTAGGATTTGGAGGCGCTAAGTGGGCCGGATTCCTCCTTGGAGGAACCCAGGTAGGCTGGTATGCAGTTTCAGCTGCATATGTGGCTGAAATATTTGTAAGAGCCTTTGACAGCCCAAATCAATATATTTTCTGGTGCATATTCTGGAGTTTGGTAATGGGATTTACTGCAGTATATGGTTTTAAGGGAATGGAAATAGTATCCTATGTTGCTATTCCTTTGATACTCATACTTACAATTTGGACACCTATACTGGGAGTCAGAGAAGCAGGATCATGGGCAGCCCTCGCTGCTTTACCACCTACATCGGAAGCTATGACTATGACAACAGCTTTGACAATTATAGTAGGTACATTTGCCTCTATGGGAACTCAAGTAACCAACTGGTCAAGATTTGCAAAGACTACAACTGTAAGTTTTATCGCAGCTTTATTGGCATTCTTTGTAGGTAATGGTATCATGGTATTTGCTGGCGGTATTGGAGCCATTGCGTTCCAACAGGCCGATTTGGTTGAAGTTTTCTTAGAAATGGGAATTATATTCTGGGCTTTAATAATTCTTACAATCAACATTTGGACAACCAATGACGCTGCAGCATATGCTTTTGGTATGGC
Source organism: Clostridiales bacterium (assembly GCA_012521375.1). Lineage (GTDB taxonomy): Bacteria > Bacillota > Clostridia > Lutisporales > Lutisporaceae > Lutispora. The sequence goes on along the minus strand of JAAYMO010000115.1, from coordinate 18,489 downwards.
AGGAGCTGAATTTTTCAACAAAGAAAACAAGAGGCCTTATATAATTGGCGGTGTAGTTATAGCAACGGTTCTTGCTGTTTCAGGCGCTTACAATTTCTTAGTTCCTTACCTCGTTGCATTGGGTATATTTATACCACCTCTCGGCGGAACAATAATTGGTGATTATCTCTTCGTATGGAAAAGACAAATGCCTAATCTGAAAGATGTTGAATTCAAAACCTTTAGAGTAGCTAATATAATAGCTTATGCAATAGGGACTATAGTAGCCTATGTGACAAATAGCAATGGTATAGGTATTCCACCTCTACAGGGGATAATAGTTGCTGCCCTCATGGTTCCAGTTATGAATGCAATTATGAAGAATGATGCCCACACTATAAAAAAAGACACATCTGTCCAGGCTTAACCCTTATACTCATCATCAATAAAGCCTAATGAGATTGAAAGGCCAAGTACCTTAAGCTCATTAGGCTTTTTAAACTTATAACTTTTTTAGAATAATAATATACAGTTGATTTAATTGCCTAATTCACTATAATGTCTAATTATTGCATGGGTTATGGCTTCTGATGCTTCTTTTATTTTATCGGGATTCGCTAGTTTATCAGCATCCACTGGATTTGTCATATACAGTAGATTCAATTGGAGGGTACTGCATTTTACTTCCTTCAGCATATAAAAATCTGCTGTCCTCAACCCTCTATTTTGGGACTCCAATCGCTTGCATATTTCTTCCAATATAATGTTGCCCAGCTTTGCAGCTTCTTTATCCTCTCTGTAGTAATAAGCTTCTGTTCCTGAAGCGCTTTGATTTTGAAAGGTACTTTGACCTATAGTTATAACAAAATCAGGATGCAATCTATTGGCTATCTCTGCTCTATCGCTGAGATGAACATTTTCTTTTCCCTGCCGAGTCAAATAAACTTTTGCTCCTTTTTGTTTCAGTAACTTTTCTGTTTCTAAAGCAATGCTTAAGTTGATTTCTCCTTCTCTTAGATTATTTATACCTTTGCCTTCATATATGTCTCCTTCCCCTGATGATGGATCTAAAACAATTACTTTCCCTTTTAAAGGTTTGTCTTGTTCTGGCAGTTCCATCTCCTCAATCTTAATGCCTGTGTAGTAATAATTTAGAATATCTCTATAATCCATACCTCTCTTTGCCATCTCTTCAGCGCCTGTTATACAGAGTCCTAAACCATGCCCTGTTCCAATACAGCTTATGAGAAATCTTACAGGCATATAATTGAATCTGGTAGAATTAAGACCCAACTTTTCCATTATTTCTGTACCTTTAAAGGCTTTTCCTCCAATATATAGAGATTTTATCCTGCCTTGATCATCTATATCAATGTTTTCAAAAATTCCTCTGATATTATAGTAAACATTCTTAGGTTTCTCGATTTTAACATTTAATAGTCGTTCCAAGTCTTCTAATGTATAAAACTTATCCTTTTCTTCGTCATCTACTCCTTGGCAGAAATCACAAAATACCTTCCTTAAATAGGTAATGCGGCTTCCTATAACATTTTCTGAATTTTCAGTAGAGCCGCCGCATCTATAATGATAATATGGTTTTATAGGTTTATCATCAAAGGTTATTATTAGGTTTTCAGTTTCTCTTACCGCCTTAATTATATTTTCTCCTATCTCTATTTTTGGCAAACCTAGCTCAAGACAGTGACCTGGTTCTGTACAGATGATATGCCCTTTATGCTTTTCGCATCCAATACCGCCATATGTGCTTAACTTTCTAGCCAGTTGTGTTCTTGCAATTATTGCAAAGCATTTGATAGTCTCTAGTTTGAAAGTTTCCTTTATATTAATAGAAGCTACTAAGCTTATCAATTGTTCCATCGGCATAGAGATGGTCTTAGAACTATCCCAATCATATATATTACACTGCATCTGCATCTCCTCCCTGCTTTAATCTATAGCGGGGTTTAGGTGCACCACCTCTATGCTTACCTCTGGTTTCAATTCCCCCTATTCCCTTTATACCAGATATGGTTACTTTTGAAATTTCCTCCGAGGATACTATTTTGTTTATAGGTGCTAACGCTACCTTGATACATGCTTTTACCGGATCTAAAGCATGTATCAGTATTCTGTCTGGAGAACTAGCAAAATTTGCTCCAGCTTCTAAAAATGCTTCATAGTGAGATTGACAAGCACCTGCAATTATTACCAGCTCATCCAATGAAGGCTGTATTTTTCTTGCTTCCTTTACTGATTGCATAAAGCCCATAGAGTTTCTGTAGTTATTAATATCTGCTAAATCCTTGCTATCTTTCAATAATCCATCATGACCTGTAACTACCAGAATATCAGGCCTTATTTCATTTATCAGTCTTTTTATATGCTTATGCTGCTCAGTCTCTTTATACATATATCCAAAGGCTTTAATGCCATTTTTTTCATATTCCTTCAAGCAAAGCTTGAGATAATCTTCGTCACCATCTAAATGCAAAACCTTTCCAGGTTGACTAAATATATTGCTATCTTGTCTACTTAGCCTTCCCCCTTTTTTCGTTATCTTTCTTTTATCTGATCTTTTTTCCTTTCTTGCAAAGGCCTCTCTGTCTTTATTCACTTCTTCTTGAGAAACTTTCACCAAATCTGATATGGGAGAATCCGCTAAAAGTCTGACATTTACACCTTTCAAGACTGCAGTAATTCCTTCATCTCTATTTTCTTCTATATGGCATACCTTAAATATCACATCACAACCATGGGATTTCCTGCTTACTAAATCACCACACTTAATAGACACTGGGTAATCACTCCTAAACTATTGGAAGTTATACTACATTGTATGTAGTCCTTCTGTTTAGGGTGACATCTGTTTTTTCGACTTAGGTTACTATTCTTCGAAAATCATCGATAAAGTCTAACATAAATTCCTTATCATCCACTACTTCATAGTATTTTTTGATGAATTTTTCTCTTGACCATTGGGTTTTACCACTATAGTACCTATCGGTAATTCTCCAGAATCGCTGAGGGAATTCAAATAGTGAAAGAATTAAAATAATTTCATCATCAGTAATAGGTTTTACTCTGTCATAGTCCATAATCATTTCTAAAGCTATATCTATATTAAAGGAAAACCTTCTCATGACCCTTTGAATCACTGCAGCTATATCATAGCAGGGCAATTCATGACAACTGTAATCAAAATCAATTATGTTTATCCTATAATTTTTGTCTATGATAATATTGTGGTATGTATAGTCATGATGGCATATTGGCTTTATACTTTCTGCCACTTTGCACAGTATTTTATATCTGGAATTCCTCAATGTATCATAGGCCCTCCAAGCTATTTCTAAAAAGAAATCCACATCCTCCAGGTACATTTTATCAAAAACATCTTTATATTTTTTCATTTTAACTTTTTGTTTAATAGTTACCATATCATTTATCTTTCTGAGATAGTTCTTCTCCCATTTGCCTATGTCATTTCTTTCCGCGGCTCCTGTTGGAGGTATGTATCCTTGGCCATATATGTGAAGCTCCGCAAGTGTTCTCATGGCAGCTGAACGATCAAAAGGATTTGAGAAACTGCATTCTCTTCCAAAAATAAAATCTTCCATGATATATATTTTTTGTTCCTCTATAACAAAAGGCAGTCCCTGTTTCGAAATCAAAAACCTATCCAGGTTGTGAAAACCTCTTTGATATATGTATTCCTTTAATCCATGAATATATAAAAGTTTTTCTGGCTCTTTCTTTGATTTTTTTATTATTTTAGTCCCTTTATCTGTATAGGCTAAATATACTCCTCTCAAGGGTTTAAGGTCTAGTACTTTAACACCAAACTTTTTAGCAATGGCCTCTACATTCATAATAATCCCCCTGTAATAATTCATATCCTTTAGTGCGAAACTAATCTACCTAAGTCATCCCGCCAACCAAGTCTCCTTTAATAATATGAGAATAACCTTTTTAATATTAACAAATTATCTATAATTTCCTAACAAGTTATCCACAACATATACACACATTGTGAATAAGCTAAAAGACCTATATGAAAATATACACCTATTGATATCCAATAGTTTCTACATATCAACAAGCTGTGGATAAGTAATGTAAAGTATTTTTATATTGAATATTGAGGTAAAATTATGGTTTCTTGGGTTACAAAAAATAAAATAAACATATTATAAAGTAATGGGCAAAGAATGTTTTGGAGGTGGCTAAATGATAATTGGTATTGACGGTAGGGCTGCCTATTGGTATCGTGGCACGGGCATAGGCACCTATGTATATCAATTGATCTACAAACAAAACCAATTAGATAGAAATAATCATTATTATATTTTGATCCCTAAGGAGTCTGATTATAGTTTTATATGGGGAGATAATTTTCATAAAACCCCTGTGGAAAACATGAGAAAAGATAGATTTTGGGAGGAATTGGAAATAAAGGAAGTGCTTTTGGATAGAAATGTGGATTTGTATCATATACCTCAAAATGGTATTGGTATGCCTAAAGAAAAAATCTGCCCCTTTGTGGTCACATTGCATGATGTTATACCCATAACCATGCCAGAAACTGTGGGACCTTATTATTGCAAAAAGTTTTTGAGCAGCATACCTGAAATATTGGATAAAAGCGATGCAATTCTTACGGTTTCTGAGTTTTCTAAAAATGATATATGTAGAGAATTAGGTGTTCCTGAAGATAAAGTTTTTGTAAGCAAATTGGCAGCAGAAGATATATACGTTCCTATGGATAAACAGCTGGCAAAAGCCTACATAAGAGAGAAATACGGTATTGAAGATGATTTTTTTCTGTATGTAGGTGGTTTTAATCCAAGAAAAAATATTAAATCACTGTTAATGGCTTATGCTTATATTAAAAGGAAGTTGAAAAAGAGCCATAAAGTAGTGATTTTAGGCAAGCAGGGACGATCCTATGATGACTTGGTAACCTTGAGCCATAAGTTAAAAATCAATAATGATTGTATATTCACTGGATTCATACCAGTTGATGATATGCCCTTATTCTATAATGCTGCATCTGTATTTGTATATCCTTCTTTATATGAAGGATTCGGTTTACCAGTAGTGGAATCCATGGCCTGCGGCACTCCTGTAATAACATCCAATATAACTTCTTTGCCAGAGGTTGTAGGTGATGGGGCTATCACTGTTGCTCCAAAGGATTATGTAGCGATAGGACATTACATGCTTAACCTTGTAGAAGATGAATATCTATATGAAGATATGAAAAGAAAAGCACTTAAAAGAGCCGCATTGTATTCGTGGGATAAAACGGTAATGGATACGATAGAAGTATATAAACGAGTTGCGTTGCCTTAGGTATTCCTTTTGGATCTTGACTTGTGAGGCGTGTTACGTGATACATGTTTATTAAATTAACCAAACTGGGATACACCAGTTCTTTTCATCTATGGGCAGAAGATCATTAGCCATACAAATCACAGCACCATTACCGATTTTAGTTGTTGCTCCGGATAGCTGCCCATATTTTTCTTGTTCTGTAACTGGGTTCAGTGCTTTAAAGTGTTTGATGGCTTCCCTGCCTGGTGATGCAGATTTTTTGATTTCAATAGGATATAATGTGCCATTTTCATAGATCAATAAATCAATCTCTCTTTTGTCCTTATCACGATAATAGTATATGGATGGTATCTTCCCAGCATTGAGATAGCTCTTGTAAATCTCTGAGAATACATAGCTTTCAAAAAAAGCACCAGACATAGCTCCTTTCTCAAGGGCTTCCGGATTCCCCCACTTTAATAGATATGCACACAACCCAGTATCAAGAAAATGAAGCAAAGGCATCTTGGTAACCCGTTTTAGAATGTTATTATAATATGGCTGAACAATAGCAACTATATTAGAAGATTGCAATATAGAAAGCCACCTCTTTGCAGTCGGAGAGGTAATGCCGCTTTCACTGGCGATTTCTTCATATACTATCGGTTTTGCTGTTCTTGCTGCAACAACAGTCAAGAAATTATAAAAAGCCATTTCATCAGCAACTTGCGTCAAATCTCTTATATCTCTCTTAAGATAAGTGTCCACATAGGAACGGTAGTAAGTTTCAATATCTACATTATCATCTGCATAGAGCCTTGGCATAGAACCTTTAAAGATACGCTCATAAAGTTCATTTAAACCGATTTTTTTTACTTCGTGAATTCGCTCCATCAATTTCTCTGGCTCAGTTGTGAAAACCCTTGATTTGATACCATAAATCTCACTGGTTGATAATCCAAGCAGATTGATAATACCAACGCGCCCAGCCAATGTTTCACTTACATTTTTCATCATTACAAAAGATTGAGAACCAGTGAGCCAAAAATCTCCATTCCGTCTTGATTTATCAACAGCCATTTTAATATAAGGAAAGAGTTCGGTGGCATATTGGATTTCATCAATCAAAACTGGTGGTGTATATCTCTGCATAAACAATGCGGGGTCAGTTTTAGCGAGATATCTTATATCAGGGTCATCCAAGGTCACAATCTTACGATTTGGCTCTGCGAGTGCTTCAAGCACCGTGGTCTTGCCTACCTGTCGGGGGCCTGTTACTAACAGCACTGGAAAAGTTGCAGCCGTTCTTAAAATTGTTTCTTCTATGGCTCTTCTTATATACAATCCTTTTACACCTCTCAGCAGTAAATTAGGCTAATAAATCAAATTTTCGTCTAAACTAAACTACTAATTTAGTATAGTCGTATTTCTAATTATTGTCAAGATATTTCAATAGTATACATATTACTTTATAATGATATTATTAATTTTATTTTTTCCTTCATACCCTGTATCACCTAAACTTTTACATCCCTCCTCAATGCCTTCCATTACTATTCTGCTTATTTTTCTAATTTCGTCAGCTGCATTCGGCGGCATCAAGTTTATTATTTCATTTGCTATCTTTATCTTGTATTTAATAAGTTCCTTTATCAATGTTTCATTCATTCTTTTCACCACCAAACCATATTCTAAGCTTTTCATCCTCGAATTTGGCTTTTGTTATGGAATAGTCCAACAAGGTCCTTGGAAGAGCTATATTCCTCTTTATATTTCCTACTTTTATTATGAGTTGGTCTCCTTTCTGGTTAAGGTTCAGATCCTTTTTTTCCATGAAAGGCATTTCTATTGTCATCACATAATCTTCTCCTTCCCTATCAACTCTTTGAGCTCTTCCATTGAATTTTATTTTTATGGGATCTTCTGATTTAAAAATTTCTTCTGCCATTCTATTAAGCATCTCTGTTCCCACTACCTCAGTTTCAAAAAGAGGAGCGTAGTATATGGGTATAGGTTGGAAGCTTTGCACTATCTCATCCTTGTACTTCTTCTGTATATCTTTCCATACCATAAAGTAATCATCATTAACATTATCCGGTATAACTCTGTTTACAATTATTGCATCTACATTGAAATCATATATGTTCAAATAAGTGAAACTTCTCTGGGCTTCTTTTATGACCATCTTCTCAGGATTCACAACGATTCTTATACTTGTTGTTTCTCTATCGGAGAAAATCTTCTTCATCTCATCCAACTGATGATACAGATTATCTAATTCATCCATAACCTCTCCGGAAGGCATGGGAACCTTAAGCAGAGATTCTGCAACAGGTCCTGCCACCTTTATGACTTTTTTCTTTACTGGGAAGAGTTTTTCCATCCACCATCTCATCATTTCCGGAAAACTGAGAAGAGCCAAAGTTTCCCCTGTAGGCGCGCAATCTATGATTATTACATCAAATCTATCTTCTTTGTAATATTTCAGTACCTTAAGGAGGCTCATCAAATCTTCCATTCCAGGAAACATTGTCAGCTCCTCGGTTGTTATGTCTTTTACCGCTTTAGATGTAAGAAGTTCTGTAAAGTATTTCTGCACCTTGCCCCAGCCCTCTTCTGCTTCGTATATGGCATCAATCTCCTGAGCCCATAGATTATTCTTGATATATACAGGTTCGCTGCCTAGTTTCATATCAAAGGAGTCACCAAGGCTATGAGCTGCATCGGTGCTTATAACCAGAGTTTTTTTACCTTGTTCTGCGCTTTTTACTGCAGTAGCTGCAGCTATGCTTGTCTTTCCTACTCCGCCTTTACCTGTATATAGAATTATTCTCATCCTTAACCCTCCCTACGGAATTATGTATTTCTGTTTGCGAATATTTCGGTTTCCGTAATATTATATTTTTTAAAAGCCCATTTCTATGGGGAATTATTCAATATCAATTTTTTTCACTTGGTTTTTGTTTTGAGTCTCTGCTTTCTTAGGCTCCAACCGGTTTTCCAGATTATGAACAATTTTTAATGCTATCCTGGCAAGAAATTGCTTTTCTTCATCAGTGAGATCTGCAAGTATCATATCTAAGTATTTATAAATCAAATCCTTTAAATTCTCAATCAATCTAGAACCTTCTTCAGTGAGCCTAAGCACCACTATCCTTCTGTCTGTCTCACTTCTTTCTCTGGCAATGTAGCCTTTTTTAACAAGTCTATCCACTATTCCCGTAGCAGTGCTCATGGGAACATTGATGTATTCTACTAACTCCGTCATAGTGATTTCTTTTCTTTTATCCAGATACAGGATGCTGAAAATCTCAGTTTTGGAAAATTTCATATCCAGCTCTATCCATTCCTCAGGAAAGAAAAGCTTTTTTAGATTATCTATAAATAGATCTATAATATTATCCAAACCAAACATTAATTCATCCCCCGAATATTTCGTATTACGAAATATATTAACTTAATAATACCGTTTCTTTAGCATTGTGTCAATAGGAATTTAATAAAATATGATTTTTTAGCATAAAAAGAGGCGATTCATTTGTAACATAAGTCTAAGTTATAGCTTTGGTACAAAATGAATCGCCCTTATTATCTCATTACCTAAAATCTTAATCCAGTGAAGCTGCACTATTCTCCAGTGATACTTCATCGTATATTACTGATGCTACATCTTCCATCCCTAATTCTGCATATTTTTCAGGAGTGGGTATGGCTTTTTCCTTATCAAAGGAGCATGCTTCATAAAATTTATCCAGAGCTGTCTCCATATCCACTACTCTTCCTTTAGGCGGACCACCAAAGGCAGGTTCTGTCATAAAGCGCTTCGGCAGCCTGTCATCTGCTCTTCTAAATCCTCTTTGATAATTCAAAGCACGTTCTAATGCTATTGTTCTCTCAGCCGTGCGCAAAAGCTCATATTTATCAATTTCAAATCCGGTTATAGCAGTGTATAATTCTGCCATGGTAGAAGGTTTCATTTCTGTATTAATTACATTAAAATCACAAATACCCAAAAGATTTGTGACTACAAAACATTCCTTCAGAGCCTTCAACCAAGTTTTATCCTCTGCATCGTTAAAAGGATCCTTGTTCTCTGTTATACCCAAATCAGGATAAAGATATCCAAAGGCATCTATTGTAGCTGCATATGGCCTCATATGACAAGCACCACGCTCGCTAGTTCCGAAAGCTATGGTCATAGAGGATGCACCTCTCGGGTCTGTAGCCGAAATCTCCATGCCTTTTACCGCCATGACATAGTCCATGGCTTTGCCACCAATCTTTTTGGCAGCAGCATAGGAGCCATCGGCATATAAATCTCCACATCCCTCTCTGAGACACATTTTGCGAACCATCTCCACCATAGCGCTACCATTGCCAAAATTCATCTCAAGTCCATCTGTGTGCTCCTTGGTTATTATGCCTTTTTCGTACCACTCCATTATTGCGCTGATTGTAGCGCCACCGGATATAGTGTCTATTCCGTATATAGTTGTATAATATCCTGCCATACATATGCTCTCATAATCATCTACTCCACAGCGTGGTCCAAAAGCTGCCAAGGTTTCATATTCCATTTCTCCTACTTCTACATCCCCCATTACCACAAACTTATGGCAGCCCAGTTGACAGGCATAACAGGTACGACGGGTTATCTTATATTTATCAGTGTTATTCCATAGTTGATAAGGAAGTACATTATTTATCCCGTCAAATTGATTTTGGATGAGATTTCGAGTAGGCAAAAGTCCACAATCATCTGCCCCTCCAACCCAGGCCGGTGTGCCGTAGCCATGGACAGGTCCCCAGGTATAAGCTTCTTCTCTCACTTGCCGATAAGCATCTTTAAATGCAGCCATAAACTTATCTTTATCAGCGATTTCAATTTTTCCCGTTCCTCTTACTGCTACAGCTTTTAGGTTCTTGCTTCCCATTACTGCTCCAGCACCGCCTCGGCCTGCAAAGCAATCGTCACTGAATATACAAGCAAGACTAGATAACAACTCACCTGATTGACCAATACAACAGACCTTGAATTCCTTGCCTAATTCATCCAAAATGGCTTCTGTAGTTTCTCTTGTATCCAAACCCCATAAATGTGAAGCATCTCTAAGTTCAACCTTATCATTATCTATGACTAAATATACCGGCTTTTCTGATTTTCCAGTAAATACTATAGAATCATAACCTGCAAATTTCAGCTCAGCACCAAAATGGCTTCCAATGTTTGAAGCACCTATAGTATTGGTCAGAGGTGACATAAAACAAATAGACATTCGAGATGCAGAAGGTGTAGGAGTACCTGTCATAGGTCCTGTGTTAAAACTCAATATGTTCTCAGGAGATAAAGGATCTGCAGTATGAGGCATCTCATACCAAAGCAAGGCTATCCCGTATCCTTCTCCACCTAAATACTTTTTGATATACTCTTGATTAAGTTTTTCTTTCTTTATGCTACTTGTTGTAAGGTCAACTTTTATTACACAATCCTTATAGCCTTTCATATTTCCACCTCCTTACCATGATAGTGCATTACGGGGACAGGCAGGTACACATTCTGGCAAGCCACCGCATAGATCGCACTTAAAGGCTTTCAATTCTCCGTCTAAATCAGTCATTACTATGGCGTCATAGGGACAAGCCTCTATGCAGGCTTCACATCCTATACATTCCTCTCCAATCTCTACAGCCCCAGAATACACATTTCTTGTTATACAGCCTATGGAGCATGCTTCAGCACATGGCATGTCAAAGCATTGTTGGCATACTGTAAGCTTAAAATTTCCAGGCTCATCAAGTTCTTTTACTTGTATCCCCCTCACCTGAGGTGATACAGCTTCTTTGTGTATAAGAGAACATACCGCTTCACAAGTTCTGCAACCTTGGCATACTTCCTCATTGACTCTAATTTTAATTGCACCTGGTTTCAATTAATCGCACCTCCTGAATATTATTTTTTAAATAAAGTGTCGATTAGCCTCCTCCACCAACTGGAAAAATGAACAGTTCATCACCATCCTTTAATACATAGTTTCTGTCTCTTAGTTTTCCATTGACGCTGCTTCTAGTCCATGCTCCGCTGACAGGTAATTCAATGATTTTCATGGCTTCAGCAATTGTTGTCCCTTCCGGCAATTCCATCATTCTTTCATTAAAACTAACAGATGCTGCCAAAAGACCGCTGAGTCTAATTTTTACTTTCATGTTCTATCAGCTCCTTTTTGGCTAAAATACAAAAGCCACAGTTTGCAAGATTTAAACTTGCATACTGCGGCTCCTTTTCAATGAGGAAGGCGTACGGATTGCTCCGAACACCCAGCGTTCCCAAAGACCCTTTGGCTCCTTGGGAATCGGAGCAAATTCTATTATATTCTGATTTTAGTATAAAGGTTATAGCGACTATAAGGTCAATAGTAATTTTTTAAATTTTCAATCAATTTTTACAGGAACCTGGAGTCTAAAAAACATACCTCTCTCATTATCATCATAGTCAGGAAGATCAGCTATAACTTCGCAAATATAATCTCCTGCAATGGTATAATTACACTTTTCTATCTCATCCAGCAGCCTATAAGCATAGGAAATCTCCTTATCAAATTTATTGCAATAGATACAAAGATAAATGTTTGCAGGTATAGTCTTTATCAACTGAGCCGGTACATATTCCCTATCTACAAATACAAAGATTTCACTAGAAATAAACTTTCGTTCCATTATGTTTTCTTGACTTACTATATTGCCTGCATTACAGAAATAAATCTGGGGTAAACCCTTGTTTTTCAGATCTTGCTTTAGATTTCTCAGGATCTCTTCGTATGCTTCAAGACCATATTCATAAAAATTTATTTCTGTCTCATAACTATATACTTTCCTTTTACCTATAAATTCAAGGACTATGGTACCATCCGGTGGAGAAGTTTCGTATCTTTCATAGCTAATAATAGCTCTCTCCACTGCCCTCTTCTGAAATTTTAAAGCCTCTATTTGTTCATCTATCTGTTTGCTTTTCTGCTCCAAAATACTTTTTATTAATCCTATATCGCAATTATTAAGTTGTTCTTTGATATCCTTCAGGCTCATACCCAAAGATTTCATATATTGTATCATATCCAGCCGAGCACTTTGCTTGATGGAATAGTATCTATATCCGGTCTCCTTGTCCACTTCATTGGGTTTTAAAAGACCCAACTTATCATAGTACCGCAGGGTCTGCTCCGAAACATGATTGAGCTGAGCCATTTGTCCGATGGTTAGTTTATTCATTGATTCCCCTCCTAAACTAATTACTCTTAGCTCATTTCTTTTACTTAACATTATTATATATCAATAGGCTATCTGTATGAAAATATTTTCCAAGGATTAATGAAAGATTCACCACTCTGTAATTAGCCATTACAGAGTGGTTTTTTACTTAGCTTTTTTGTGGTTAAATCCGCTTCTCAAATTCTTCTATGAACTGCCTCCTTGATATGGTGTATTGGGATTTAGTGTTCATCTTATCTAAATAGTCTCTGTCTCCCCAATCCTTCCTTTCAATATAATATTGCCTGGATATCTGCCAGAAATCCTGAGGAAAGAGAAAGAAGGGTACCAACACCCTCAGCTCATCATTGCTTATGGGAGTTTCTTTGTCATAAATCTCAATTATATTTAAAGCCTTGTCTATGTCCCAAGTGGTCTTTTTCATATTTCTGATTATGAGACTTCCCAGGTCATGAATCTTTATATCCACAGCGCAATAGTCAAAATCCAGAATATAAAGTTTCCCATCGAAGGATTGCATCAGATTGTGGTGAGCATAATCATGATGTATAAAGCCTTTCTTTTCTTTAGCTTTATTTACAAGTTCCTCATAAGGTGAATCCAAGAGAAGTTTCAGTGCTCTGCGAGCATCTTCCAAGCACATATCCACAAATTCAAGATATATCTTATCAAATTGGGTTCTTCCTCTTTTTAGCAAAGCTCTGAATTTCATCTCATTCATTTCATATATACGTTCTTTAAAGCTTTCTGGCCATTTCCCCAATAAATTTCTCGAATCTGGTATCACAGGTGGATGGAAACCTTGAGATGCTTTGTGAAATTCACTAAGTAAGAGAGTGGCAGATTTTAAGTCTATTGGATTGAGGTAATCCAATTCTCTTCCGTCAATCCACTTGGTGAGATAATATTTCTCTCCATCATATTCATAAAAAAGACTTCCATCATCTTTTGTTTCGTATTCCAACATATTTTGAAAACCATTATTCTTCAGATGTTCTGTGGCAAACATAATGAAATCCATTTCTTCTTTGCTGTATATTACTCTTTTTAGTGAAAACATTCCTTTTTGAGTGGTTATTCTAAAAACATTTCTAAAAGGTACTATATCCAATATTTCTAAACCCATCATTTGAAAAAGCTCCAAATCTAAATTGTAATCAGAAAGTATCTCCCTATCTTTTTGCTTGTTTTCCATAATAAATGTATCAATGGTCATTTCATCACTTCCTCAAGCTTCTTGACTATTTCATATCTTCTTTCTTCTTTCCGGAGACTTCTTTCCATCTTTTTCATGAGCTCATATTCGTTATAATTTTTTTTCTTTCCATAATACCTATTTACTATTTTGTAGAATCGCCCTGGTTGCAGGAGCAATGCCCTTATTATGTTTAAAGAGTCAGCGTCTAAAGGTTTTACTTGAGAATAGCCTTGTATGACACTCGGCAGATAGGGAAGACCCTTGCTTCCAATACAGCTTTCAAGCAAAGATACCAAATCTGTTTCTATAATATCGTAACTGCAATTTTCCATAGCAGTTATAAAAATATCTCCTCTATCAGTCAGTATTAAAGAATGTTTTTTAAAAGTTTTGTGGCATAATTGATTGGTCTGCATAGATTTATATACCTTTTCCATATAGCAGCTTTCCTTTAACAATGAGTAGGCTTCTTCTGCTCTTTTCTCATACAAATCAACATGCTTGATAAACAACCTATCAAACTTGTTTTTTATTTTCTTTTCTTCCACAGTTTCTCTAAATTTTTTTAATCTTACTGATTGAACCTTTATTTTATCCATCCATCTACCCCAATCTACCTTGGCTCTGCTACCGGCAGCAGGGACAAAATTGTCTGCAGCTATATGATATTCAGCTAAAACCTTACCTATTTTTTCTCCATCTTCATGTGAACTGATGCTAAAATGCTTGCCTTTCATACTATCTTCTAAAGCGTATAAACTACCATCATATTTGATGTAATATTTACCTTCCAGTGTTTTACATAAAGCTGATATATTTTCGAATCCTCTGCTTTTTATATGTTCATAGGCTGAAGCCACAAAAAGTACTTGAGCTTCATCCTTTTTCATCCTTTTTAAAAATTTATCTCCTTGGTCAGTGTATATTAGTATGCCTTTGTCCCTTTCGTGCATGTTATAAATTTTAAGGCCATACTCTTTTTGTATCAATTCCCTTATTTCCCGTCTTTTGAATTTTCCATGCTTGCCGGACACCCAATCACCTCTTTCTGCCTTTAAGGCGTTTTTTTATTATTCGATCTTTTTCCTGCAGAAGCTCTTCATATTTTTCTCTCTTTTTTACAAGTTTTTTTAGCAACTTTATTTCATCTTCCAATTCATCAATTCTTCTCTTATAAAATTCCACATCTTCTGATGGAGATGAGGAATAATACTCAATTTCTTCCGACTTATTATAGTCTTTATAATCTCTGCTTTTTCCCATAAAACCACTCCGATCTTTTTTTATAATCTATAAGAGGCCTTCGTTATAAGGCTAAATATTTTTTTAGAAAATCCTCCCTCTTTTTATAATCATCTTTTACTCTATTGAGCCTTGACATAAAATTTTCCATTGTCCAAGGTTGTTTTTCTACATAGTATTGCAGGCCTACCTGCCAAAAATCCTGAGGAAAAAGGGTAAAGTATTTTATTACCTTCAATTCTTCATCATCAATTGGGTAATACTTGGAATACTCATTTAGTATGAAATATGCTTTAGAAATATCCCATATACCATGTTTCATGTTTCTAATAACAAGGCTAGCCACATCATGAAGCCTTGTATCCATTATGCAGTAATCAAAATCAATAATTTTCATCTCTCCCGTCGGAGTAATTAAAAAATTATGTTCTGCCATATCATGATGGCAAAATTCTTTTTTTTCTCTTGCTTTCTCTGAAATGTTTTGATAGTTGCTTTTTTTCAATAAATCTATTGCTTCATAGCCTTGGCTCAAATGAAAATCAATAAGATTGTAAAACACTTTATCGAATTCATCTTTTATTTTTTTGGTTTCGATTATAGATTTAAATAGCTTTATTTCATCCAATCTTTTTTTAAAATTTTCAGGCCACTTGCCGTAATATATTCTTGGCTTTGAGTCATTTGGAATGTTGAAGCCTGATGAAGCTTTATGGAATTCTGCTGATAGCTTTATAACTTTTAATAAGTCTTCATTTTTCTTGAACTTGCACTGCCTGCTTTCAATCCACGGCAAGACATAATATATATATTCTCCATCCTCTATACATATGTCATTATCCAAGGTTCTATCATAGGCTATGGGTGCAGTAAAACCATTATGAATGAGATGGTTTACCGCTGAGAAAACAAAAAGAAAATAACTTTTCCGAGCATGTGCCCTTTTAAAGCATTTTACGCCTTTATCCGTATAAAGCTTATAAATTTTTCTCACCATTTCTTTGCTGATGATTTTAAAACCATATGTCTCTTCAACATATTGCCAGTCCATCTCATTGTCTCTCCTTGAAAAAATATATATATCATTATATGTGAAAGGCTTCGGGGGGGTTACAATTAGCAGAGCCTTGGGTATTCCTCTTGAGTAAGCCGCTGGTCACTAGATTTTGAACTTTGGAATTCCTATAAGGTTGGTTGAGGGTTACGTGTTTCGAGTTGCGGGTGTCCAGGTATTCCTCTTAGGTTTTGCTACGGGCTACACGCTGCGTGCAATTTTTTAGTATTCCTTATGGGTTAGTCTCTGGTTATTGCTATTCATTTTTGGGTATGTTTTTGGGGCCTGTTTCGAGTTTGGGATTTCGGATTGCCAATTGCAAATTGTGTTTATGATTTGCTATGTATTGTGACTTTGTGAAAAATTTGTTAATATTATTTTATAAATACAAAGGGGGTCTTTTGAATGTTAGTCTTGAAAAAGAATGGTAGCTATCAGGAATTCGACATGGAGAAGATTAAGAAAAGCATTGATAATTGCAGGTGCAAAGTTGATTGTTATATGAATGAAGGTGATATCCGAGCCCTTGCTAACCAATTTAAAGAAATATTTCTGCAGGTTACAAAAGATAACATTCATACATCATCATATGAAATAAGAGGTATTGTGTATCATGTGTTGATGGAAAACGGTTTTAAAAATGTAGCAAAATCTTATATGGACTTATGCTAGGATAATTCTGTGCTACTATCATGACTCACTTCTCTGTCACAAAATTTATAGATAATGACTATAATATATTATGTTGTGCCGTAGTATATTTAGATAAGACCTAAGAATAAAATCGAGGTGAGTTCATGCATATTTGCATTGATGTAAGAGGGGCAAAGCTCTATGCCGGCACAGGCATAGGAACATATACTATGAGATTATTGGAGAATATTTTGGCTATAGATAAGGAGAATTACTACAGTCTTTTTTGGCCTAATGGGGGTTATGAGCATTTAACCAATAGAGAAAATACTAAAGTTGTTCTATTTGGTGAGAGAAATAAAAGATTTTGGGATGAATATTATCTGCCTAAAAGATTAAAGAGGCTTAAACCAGATATTTTTCACCTTCCCCAAAACGGCTTAGGTCTCCCCTATAAAAAATATTCACGTTATATAGTGACAGTACATGATTTAATACCTTATACCATGCCTGAAACCTGTGGAAAAAGCTATTTGGATAAATTCACTACTGAGATGCCTTTTATACTGGATAAATCAGATTTAATAATAACCGTTTCTCAATATTCTAAAGATGATATAATCAAATATTTTAATGTGCCAGATGAAAAGATAAAAGTAATATATTTAGCAGCTGACAGCATGTTCAGATATATGAATAAGGATTTGGCTTGGGACCTTCTTAAACATAAATATCACTATTCCACAGATTATATATTATATATAGGTGGCTTTAGCCCTAGAAAAAATGTAGACGGCTTATTAAAGGCCTATAGAGCTATATATAAAGAACTGCCAGGCCGTTATGATCTTATGATCCTAGGTTCTTCAAAAGATAATCACTATGAAATGAAAAAAAAAGTAAAAGAATTGGGAATTGAAGAAAGAGTAGTTTTTGCTGGTTATATCCCTTATGAACATTTACCTTTATTTTATAATTGTGCAAGCCTTTTTGTCTATCCTTCATTTTATGAAGGATTTGGACTCCCTCCGCTAGAGGCAATGACATGCGGCACTCCTGTTATAACATCAAATGTAACATCAATTCCTGAAGTAGTTGCTGATGGTGCAATCCTGATAAATCCTTATAATTTAGATGAGCTGGCACAGGCCATGTATAATGTACTTACAGACACTAGCTTAAGCCAGGAATTATCCGTCAGAGGTATAAAAAGAGCCTATCAATTTTCATGGAAAAAAACTGCGCTGCAAACCATCCAAGCTTACAAAGAAGCTTTGGAAAGATAAATGGTTCTATAATAAATGTTGGGGTGTAAAATCTCTAACATTTTTTCAAAAAAAAGATGCACTTATAAGCAAAACTCTCTAAAATGTTAATTGTGGAGAAAAACATTGAAAGGAGAGTTTTGATATAAGTGCACTCTAATTCTACTGCAAATTTATTAAATTTAAAAGGGGTTTTTGTAAATAAAGTTTTTCATTCTGATGATACCATCAAAATATTTATTTCTACCAAGCCAAAGAAAACTAAATGCCCTATTTGCGGTTCAGTAACTTCAAAAGTTCATGATTACAGAAATCAGATAATCAAAGATCTACCTATCTCCGCAAAACATGTATACCTGGTACTTAGAAAGCGCAGATATGTCTGCAGCTGTGGCAAAAGATTCTATGAGAAATATGACTTCCTACCAAGATATTACCGCATGACAAATAGGATGGCTGCATATATCTGCGATGAACTAACAAAGTCCGTTTCTTTATCATTTGTTGCTGAAAAATCAAATGTATCTGTAGCAACAGTAATA
>JAAYMO010000114.1 GCA_012521375.1 Clostridiales bacterium | reverse complement strand
ATTAAAGTTGCCTTGTCAGTCGAAAACTCCTCACTGTATTTCAGAATATCCAACAGCCAATTATCCCTTGGCATTGGTTTAGATGAAGGGGAGTATAAGAGATAATTAGATTCAGTATCTTCTTTTTCAAGAAGATACTTTATATAGAAAGAATTATTATCAGCAAGTTTGATAATCTTGGCATTATACAATTTAAGTTCATCAATATCTTCAGCAAATTCTCCCTCATCGTCATACCAAAAAACAATATTTCTCTTTTTTCCTTCCATAGGTTCTTTATTAAATATTTCTTCTAATATTCTTTTCACTTCTAATAAATTCATTTGTACCACCTGTCAATATAGCTTTCTATCATTTTAATAAACTTTTCGACATTAACAATTTGTTTCCTCGCATCCTCTTTATCGACAATATAAAAATCCTGATAGTCACTTCTTGTCCTGATATCAAATGCACTAGCAATTATCTTATAGTATTCCTGTTCTATTTTCCCATTAGCAATATAATTCTTATTAAAATATCCCAAAATAGATGAGTGCCTTTTAGAATCAAAGGTATCATAAGCTAATAATGCTCTTAAAGCATGAAAAGCCGCATAGTATGACCTATTTACTGATTGAGCCAGCATACCATGTTCCAAATTTATTTTTGCTGTCTCTAAGTCTTGTTTAGCCTTTTCTAGTCTATAATTCGAAAGAACTCTAACTTTCTCCATATATAGCAACCCCTTCTCTTTTTATATTAGCAAAGAAAGGAAGTACATCTGCCCAATCATAAAAATAATTATAATTGTTTTCAATTACAGATAAGACTATTCCGTATCGAGTTGTTAAATCTACAACAACATCCAATACTTTATCTTGTTGTTTTTTGATTTCCTTTTCATCCATATCTACCAGAACCATTATATCTAAATCCGATCCTTCATCATTAACTCCCCTAGCATAAGAACCATATAAGAGTATTTTTTTTAATTTTTCCCCATATATATTCTTCAATCTTTTTTCCAAATCCCGCAACAACATATCCGCTCGCAAGTCTTGTAGGTTTACTCTCTTTGGCAAAATAATCACCCTTTCTATAACTATTACTTATATCTTCGCTAATAAATCTGCTTTTAATGGCCTTCTACCTTCTCCTTGAGGAATCTCAACCCCTTGGAATTTGGCATAATTAACCTTTACGCCATCATCTAAATCTATCTCAATTCTTTGATTGGCTACATGGGCTATAACCTCATCATAAAGCCTGCATTCCTCAATCTTCTTTAAAATTGTCTCTTTCTTTTTCCTTGCAGCAACCTTTTCTCTTTCAGAGATATCCGAATCTATTAAAATATCCAGATGGTTTATTTCTGCTTCGTATTTTTTCTGCAGGATATGCAAATAATCGGTTCTCACCCTTGCAACAGTAAATGGATCGTAGCGATGCATATAGATAAGAGCTTTAAAGCCATCCTGCCTTCCGCTATCAAAGAGCCAGTAAATAGGTCGCTTTTTATATGTGCTTACATGGTCTTTATAGAAGTCTTTTAAGAAGTATCTTCTAATAGCCTGTCTTGAAGTTTCATTGGCCTTCCTACCTAAAGTTTCAGCAATGTAATCTATATTCTCATCCAATGTATCTT
>JAAYMO010000008.1 GCA_012521375.1 Clostridiales bacterium | reverse complement strand
TTTATCAATCTCATCAACTTGAGGTTCATCTAGAGGTAGATTATCCATTTTGTTTATTATGGATTTAGGTGTTCCGATAGTAACTTTTTGTGACTTATATACTCTATACAATTATTTCATCGCCTCCGCCTCTTGCTATTATAATTTCACCGGCGTCTTCCAATTTTCTTATAATATTTACAATCTTTTGTTGAGCTTCTTCTACATCTCTCAATCTTACAGGTCCCATGAATTCCATATCTTCTTTTATCATTTCTGCTAAACGCTTAGACATATTGGAGAATACCGCATTTGCCACCTCTTCGCTGGCACTTTTTAATGCAAGAGCCCAATCTCCATTTTCCACTTCCCTGATAACTCTTTGGATCGAACGATTGTCCAAAGTGATGATATCTTCGAAAACAAACATCCTTTTCTTAATCTGTTCAGCCAATTCCACATCTTGAAGTTCTAATGTTTCCAGTATATTTTTTTCTGTACCCCTATCTACAGAATTCAAAATATCTACAACTGCCTCAATTCCTCCAGCAGAAGTATAATCTTGACTTATCATTGATGATAATTTTCTCTCTAAAACTCTTTCTATTTCTTTTATAACTTCTGGTGAAGTTCTATCCATCATAGCTATTCTTCTTGTTACATCTGCTTGCTTTTCTTGAGGTAGTGCAGATAGTATAGCAGAAGCCTGCTGAGGTTTAATATAAGATAGAATTAAAGCAATAGTTTGAGGATGCTCCCCTTGAATAAAATTCAATAATTGAGAAGCGTCTGCCTTTCTAACAAAATCAAAAGGTCTTACTTGTAAAGAAGCTGTAAGCCTATTTATAACATCTAGTGCTTTCTGGCTTCCTAAAGCTCTCTCCAGTATTTCCTTGGCATAGGATATACCGCCTTCCGATAAGTATTCCTGAGCTAAACACATCTGATAAAACTCTTCTAATACTTCCTCTTTCTCTTCAGGAGCTACAGTCCTCATATTTGCAATTTCAAGAGTTAATTGTTCAATATCTTCTTCCTTTAAATGCTTAAATACTTGCGCAGATTTTTCTGGGCCTATTGCTATAAGCAAAATTGCTGCTTTCTGTAAACCCGTAAATTGTCCTTTGCCCGTCTTGCCCATACTATCACTCCTATTCCTCAGTCAACCAAGTCTTTAAAAGTTGGGCTACTTGATCAGGTTTTTGAGATATGAATTTCTCAACCTTTTTCTTTATTTCGTTTTTATCTTCTATATCTATATCAGCAATTTCCGAAGCTTCTTCAATTTTACTTAATGCAATATCGATGTCTTCTTCAGAACTTTCTTTTTTGCTTCTTCTGATAAGAACTACCATAGCACCAGCTAATACTAATACAGCTGCTATTGCAGAACCTAGCATGAGCAGCATTTCGTTTCTCTTTCTCTTTGCTTCTTCAGCCATTGCATTTTCAATTTGATCCTTAAATGTAGTATCGAATTTCATTATTTGCACATGAATATTATCATCCACTGAATCAGATTCTAATATTAAACCCTGTGTTGCAAACTTAACCAATTCTTTAACATCTTGGGTTAAGTCATCAACATCTTCTAAATTTTCTTCTTTTAAAGAATCCTCATTTATTAAAACTGATATAGAGAAGGTTTCAATATTCCCTTGTTCTTTAATTATTTGCTTTTGTGTTTCATTGATTTCATAATTAACAATACTGCTTGCTTCATTATAACTTGATGTTGATTCATCAATTTGCGGATATATAGAAATATCTATATTTGAGTCTGTACCTGGTACTCCACCCATACCAGTATTAACCCACTCTTTTTTTATGTCTTCCATATTCCTTACTATTCCTGTATTGCTTTCTTGGTTAACAGGTTCAAATAACTTTTGATTCTCTACCTCATTATTGAAATTTAACTTTACTGTAGCCATTACATTGACATTATTAGCTCCAAACACTGATTCAAGAAATTTCCTTACACTATTTTGAATGCTTTGTCTTGTTGCTTCTTGTATCTCAATCTGAGTGTTTACTTTTGCATTCAAACCTGTGCCATCAGATTTAAGAGACCTTCCTGATTCATCAATAATTGAGATATTGTCTTCTTTTAACCCTTTTACACTTTTAGAAATATATTGTATAATTCCATTAACCTGTTCACTATCTAGTCCCGGGTATCCAACTTTAGTCTTAACAATGACACTAGCACTAGATTCCTGCTTATTACTTTCTAAAACAAAAACATTATCCTCAGGAATAAACAAATTAACTTGAGCCCATTCAACACCATCTAGAGACTTTATTCCATTGGCTATACTATTTTGCATATATATTATTTCCCTTAGTCTCTTATCTTGAGAGGTATCATTGAAAGAGGATTTCAAAATTTCTGGAAAAACAAAATCGCTTTGGGGAAGACCTTCCATAGCAAGATTTATTCTTGCCTCATCTATTCTATCCCTTGGTACCAATAAACTTGTTCCATCTACCTTCACCGGAATTTTCATTTCTTTTAATCTATCTCTTATTTCACCTGCATCTTTAGCATCAAGATTCGCATATAATACATCATACCTAGGTAAAGCCGACAATATTCCAATTCCAGCAATTAGCAAAAATGAAATTGCTGATATAACTATAATCCTAATTTTTTGTCCTTTATTGAGCCCTTGCCAAAATTCATTCAGGTTATCCTTCGCTTTCTTGATCGCTTCACCCATCTAATCAATCACCTCTCAATTAAATGGACATCCGAATAATTTCATTATATGCATCTAGAATCTTATTCCTTATCTGTATTGTAAATTGCAACGCTAATTCTGCTTTTTGTGCCGCTATGACAACCTGATGAACATTATCCACATTCCCTATTGCTAATTGCTCATTAAGTTTTTGTGATTCCAATTGCAATTGATTAACTTTTAAAAGACTACTTTTTAATATTTCGCTGAAAGAGATATGATTCTTATTGTTACTCAAGGCTTGTTTATGAGAAATATCAAATTCATTGATATTATTAAAATCTATTTTCAATATTCTTTCCTCCCGCTATATTTTGCCAATATCAAGAGCCTTCAAAATCATACTCTTAGTGGAATTAATTGAAGTTACATTAGCTTCATAAGCTCTTGTAGCAGAAATCATATTAACCATCTCGACCATAATATCTACATTAGGCATCCTTACATAACCATTTTCATCAGCATCAGGATGACCTGGGTTATAAACCAATTTAAATTCTGATCGATCCTCAACTATTGAACTCACTTTTACACCAGATTTTTTAAAATCACTTTTAGCTCTAGACAAAAAACTGCTAAAGGGTTCAATTGATTGGGACTCTTGAAAAACAACCATTTTTCTTCTATAAGGCAATCCATCCGATGTTCTTGTAGTATTTGCATTAGCAATATTCTGAGATATTATATCCATTCTAAGCCTTTCTGCTGTTAAACCTGATGCACTAATATTTATTGAATCAAATAAACCCAAAAGAATTACCTCCCTTCATTAATAGCTTGCTTAATCATACTAAGCTCTTCAGCTAATTGTTGAGCTAACATATTATATTTTAGCGAATTTTTTGCTAATTCGGCATTTTCAACATCAATATCGACATTATTTCCGTCTTTTCTCATTGAAGTGCTATAATCTCGTGTTATCATTATATCTCTAGGTAGAGGTTTGTCTCTACCTATTGGAAGAAACTTTGGATTTTTGTGTAAAGATGATATTTTAAATTTATTTTGTCTTTCATTGAGAGATTCTTCAAAATAAACTCTAAATCTCTTATAACCGGGAGTCTCGGCATTCGCAATATTGTTAGAAATCACTTCATTATTTATCCAACAAGCATCAAGAGCTTTTTCCATAAGGAAAATTTTTTTAGAAATTCTATTTATCATAAAATATCATTCCTTTCTATCTTAAAGGTTTATTCGCCATAAAAAACAACTTTCCTTTTTTTTAAAAAAAATTTTAGTATATACGATAAAAAAATATATATAATGATAAAATACATTATAAAATGGCAAAAATCAACCTACCTTTTATTATAATTTT
Organism: Clostridiales bacterium; assembly: GCA_012521375.1. Classification (GTDB taxonomy): domain Bacteria; phylum Bacillota; class Clostridia; order Lutisporales; family Lutisporaceae; genus Lutispora. The sequence goes on along the minus strand of JAAYMO010000008.1, from coordinate 9,617 downwards.
TTTGTTTTGATGAGTAAATGGTCGCAAAGTTCTATTTATTGTATAATACTGACCCATGTTGCATAATTATAATAAAAAGGCTTTTGGCAGGTTAAAAAACTAACTTGCCAAAAGCCTTTTATACATAAAGAAAATTGTTTAGGTATATATTATGTTAATAAATTATCAATGAATTATATTTGTACCCTTCTTTTTTATTAAGTATATAATATTTATATTTATCTAAGTTTTTTCAGTTCCTCTAACAACTTATCGTTTAAAATCCTTATGTGAGTGCCTTTCATCCCTAGAGATCTGGACTCAATAACTCCTGCACTCTCAAATTTTCTTAATGCATTAACAATTACAGATCTTGTTATGCCTACTTTATCAGCTATTCTACTAGCTACAAGCAATCCTTCAGTGCCTCCTAATTCCTTAAAAATATGCTCTACAGCTTCAAGTTCCGAATAAGATAAAGTACCGATAGCCATTTGGACTACAGCTCTTTTCCTAGCTTCTTCTTCAATTTCCTCTTGTTTTGAACGAAGCATTTCTATACCAACAACAGTTGCTGAATACTCCAACAATACCAAATCTTCTTCTTGAAATTCATCTTCAAATTTCCCTAACATGATTGTACCTAGTCTCTCTCCACTGCCATAAACAGGAACTATAGTTGAATACTTAAATCCCATATTGCATACTTGACTGTTGTCAACAACACATAAATTATCTGTCTTTTCAATATTTGGTTCTGTTTCTGTAACACTTAATAGTTTATTGTTATATTCTTCGGGAAATTTCTTATCAGCGAGGATTTCATTGTTGATAGTATCACATTCCATCGATCTACAAAGTCCATATCCTAATACTTTGCCTTTTCGGCTAACTATATAAACATTAGCATTGAGTACCTCGCTCATTATCTTGCAGAGCTCCTTAAAGGACACAGGTTGAGGACCTGTCATTTGTAAAACTTTATTTACTTTTCTAACTTTTTCTAATAATGTCATTATTTATACTCCTCCTACTTTTTATATGATGTACCTACTAGTATCTTTTCCTCTAATAGTGTTAGATAAAACTTTTGTAACATAATCTTTGGATATTACAAATTTCTTTTCTTCGACTTCTGGAGCTTTAAAAGACAAGTCTTCAAACAGCTTTTCCATAACTGTGTACAACCTTCTTGCTCCTATATCTTCTGTCTCTTCATTCATTTTAGCTGCTATTTCTGCTATCTCATTTATAGCTTCTTTTTCAAATTCTATTTCTATACCTTCTGTTGCTAATAAAGCCTTATATTGCTTTGTCAAAGCATTATTAGGTTTTGTTAATATTTCAACAAAATGTTCTTTTGATAAACTGGTCAATTCGACTCTGACAGGAAAACGACCTTGCAATTCTGGAATTAAATCTGAAACCTTTGAAACATGAAATGCTCCTGCGCCAATGAAAAGCATATGATCGGTTTTCACAGGACCATACTTAGTCATAACAGTGCTTCCTTCAATTATAGGTAATATATCCCTTTGAACTCCTTCTCTTGAAACATCAGGTCCTCCTGTAAAATCTTTTCCTGCTATTTTATCTATTTCATCAATAAACACAATTCCCCTTTCTTCTGCCCTTTTTATAGCTTCATCAATCACGGCATCCATGTCGATTAATTTTTGAGCCTCCTGCTGCGTTAGCACCTTGATTGCATCTTTTATCGGCATCTTCTTTTTTTTAATTTTTTTTGGAAATATATTTCCCAGCATATCTTGAATATTTATTGTCATCTGTTCAATCCCTGCGCCTGAAAACATATCTATGGTTGAAGGCACGCTATCTTCAACATCTATTTCTATAATTTCATCATCAAGCTCTCCTCTTCTTATTTTTTCTTTAATATAAAATCTGTTCATTACTATTTTTTCATCATCTTTATCATCTATTTGTTCTTTGCTATCATTCATATGATAACTAAATAAGGCTTCCAATGGATTACTATCTTTTCTACTTTTTCTAGGTGAAGGAACTAAAATTATACTTAATTGATCTACTGCTGCTTCATAAGCTTTTTCTTTTACTTCTTGGCTCTTTTCTGCTTTAACCATACGTATTGAGATTTCAACAATATCCCTTACGATTGAATCTACATCCCGCCCTACATATCCAACTTCTGTAAATTTAGTAGCTTCTACTTTTAAAAAAGGAGCATTGACAAGATTTGCAAGTCTTCTTGCTATTTCTGTTTTTCCAACACCTGTAGGTCCTATCATCAGTATATTTTTAGGAGTAATTTCATTTTTTATTTCCTCTGGTAGCAAACTTCTCCTATATCTATTTCTCAAAGCAACAGCTACTGATTTTTTTGCGCCGTCTTGCCCAATAATATATTTGTCTAACTCTTCTACTATTTGCTTCGGTGTTAATTCAATCATAAAAAACCTCCTAGATTACCTCCACAATTATATTGCTATTGGTATAAACACATATAGTTGCAGCTATCTCAAGAGACTTTCTAGCAATTTCTTCGGCACTATAATCAGTATTATTATATAAAGCTTTGGCTGCAGCTAACGCATAATTACCACCTGAACCTATAGCAATAAATCCCTCATCAGGTTCTATCACTTCTCCTCCACCTGATATGACAAGTAGTGTATCATTATTTGCAGCTATTAACATAGCCTCTAAATTTCTTAATATTTTGTCTTTTCTCCATTCTCTTGCTAATTCTATCGCGGCTCTTTTTAAGTTTCCACCATATTGCTCTAGTTTTTCTTCAAATTTTTCTGTTAAAATAAAAGCATCTGAAACAGAGCCTGCAAAACCCACTAATACTTTACCATTATATAATTTTCGAATCTTTTTTGCTTTAGACTTAATAATGGTATTCTGCCCTAGAGTTACTTGCCCATCTCCTGCAATTGCACATTTACCATCTTTTAAGACCCCAACTATGGTTGTCCCATTAAACATAAAACTCCTCCAGTTGACATCTTTGTAATTTTTTGAATTTTCCAATAAGTCAAAATATTTTCCAATGTTAATATTAACATAATAATAATTTTAAATCAATGTTTAATACATTTTTGTTTTTTATTAGATAATCTTTTATTTATGTGTATATATAATAGTTATTAATTTTCACTGTAAATATATATTATATGTTTATTCTTGGTTACCCAATTGGTTAATATAATCACATTGTTCATTTAAACATCTATAAACTACTTTTTTATTATTTGCTTTCTTAACAAGGTAGCTTTCGCATTTAGGACATTTTTCTTTTATTGGTTCATCCCATGTAATAAAATCGCATTTAGGATAATTACTACAACCAAAAAAGCTTCTTCCTTTTTTTGTTTTTCTTGCTACAATTTCTCCATCTTTACACTTAGGACAATTTACTCCTATACTTTTAACTATAGGTTTTGTGCTCTTGCATTCAGGAAATCCAGGGCATGCCAAAAATCTACCATATCTTCCCATTTTGTATACCATATTTCTTCCACACAATTCGCATATTTCATCGCTTACTTCATCTGGAATATCAATCTTCCCTATATTTTCTTCAGCAGTTTCCAGCGCTTTTTGAAAAGGACCATAAAAATTTTTAATAACATTTATCCATTCTTCTTCGCCATCTGCTATATTATCTAGATCCTTTTCCATATTAGCTGTAAATTCAACATTTATTATATCCTTAAAGTTCTCAGTTAGAAGTTTTGTCACCGCTTCTCCAAGCTCAGTTATTGCTAAATACTTCTTATCTTTAACAACATATCCTCTTGATAATATTGTACTAATTGTTGGAGCATAGGTACTTGGTCTGCCAATCCCTTTATCTTCCAATGCCTTAACTAATGTAGCTTCTGTATATCTTGGAGGGGGCTCAGTAAAGTGTTGTTTTGGTACTAATTTCTTTAGTTTTAATGTTTGCCCTTCTTCAAGCTCAGGTAGTATTACATCTTTCTCATCCTCTTTGCCATCTTTGCCTTCAGAATATACCAACAAATAGCCTTTAAATTTTATACTGCTACCTGATGCTCTAAATAAATAGTCTCCTGCTGATATTTCAATTGTTACAGTCTCATATAAAGCTGGCTCCATCTGGCTAGCTATAAATCTGTTCCATATTAAACTATATAATTTATATTGGTCTTTATTAAGCGAACCTTTAATTAAATCCGGCTCTCTAAAAGCCGATGTTGGCCTAATGCCTTCGTGTGCATCTTGAACCTTTTTATCTGTTTTAGTTTGCAGACCGTTTTTTCTGTAATATTGCTCTCCATACTTTTCTATAATATAATTCTTTGCATCAGTTTTTGCCTCTTCAGATAATCTTGTAGAATCAGTTCTTATATAGCTAACTAACCCAACAGTACCTTCGCCTTTGATATCTATACCCTCATATAACTGCTGAGCAACAACCATAGTCTTCTTTGTTGAAAAACCTAGTTTTCTATAAGCTTCTTGCTGTAAACTACTAGTAGTAAAAGGTAAAGGGGCATTCCTCTTTTTTTCCCCTTTTTTTATTTTATAAACCTTATATTCTTCTTCCTTTAATTTTTCCAGCAAAGCATCTGCTTCTATCTTTGAGTTAATTTCTATTTTATTATCAAGTTTTCCATAAAATTTAGCTTCTATAGTTTTTTTTGAATCTTTTTGTAATAATTTTGCAGTTATATCCCAATATTCTTTAGGAACAAAAGCTTTAATCTCTTGTTCCCTATCATAAATAAGTTTTACCGCAACAGATTGTACTCTACCTGCACTTAATCCTTTTTTTACTTTCTTCCATAAAAGAGGACTTATTCTATAGCCAACTAATCTATCTAATACTCTACGTGCCTGCTGCGCATCAACTAAATCCATGTTAATATTTCTTGGCTTTTTTATTGCATTCTTTACAGCTGTCTTTGTAATTTCATTAAATTCTATTCTGCATTTTTCGGAAGGATCAATTCCTAAAACTTCTGATAAATGCCATGATATAGCTTCACCTTCTCTATCTGGGTCAGTAGCTAAATATATCTTATCACAACTCTTTGCTTCCTTTTTTAGCTTTTCAAGAGTTTTCCCTTTTCCTCTTATAGTGATATACTTAGGCTTAAAATTGTTTTCTACATCAATCCCTAGTTGACTTTTTGGCAAATCTCTTATATGTCCCATAGTAGCTTCAACTTTATAACCTGAGCTTAAAAACTTTTTTATTGTTTTTACTTTAGCTGGTGATTCAACAATAATTAATGTATTCTTCAAAACTTTTCACTCCATTTAAAAATCAATATAAATTATAACAAAAGTATAACAATATATCAAAACATTCAGTAATAATATACTATTTTCTATAATAAACATTGCCTACTTCTTTTATAATACCATGAATCTCTAGCTGAATAATTTTTGATATAATAACAGATATTTCAAAATCTAAAATTGATATAATCTCATCCATACTTTTACCTGATTCTTCTAACAGCTCCAGTATTGCTTCATCAATTTCATCTAGATAAATCATATCATTACTTATCACTCTGTTGCTTTTATGAAGTCCGTACTCCTCTAATATGTCGTCAACACAAGTTACCAATTTTGCACCATTTTTTATTAATGAATTAGTTCCCTTACTATTAGGTGCTTCTATATTGCCAGGAACAGCAAATACATCTCTTCCTTGTTCCAAGGCAAAATCTGCAGTAATTAGGGAACCGCTTTTTTCACTGGCTTCTACTATAACTACACCTTTAGAAATTCCGCTTATTATTCTATTTCTAGCAGGAAAATTGTTAGGAGCTGCTTTTATTCCAAGGGGATACTCAGATATAATTGCTCCATTCTTCAGAATCTCCTTTGCTAAACTATACCCACTTTTAGGATATATATGATTCAAACCGCATGCAAACACGGCTATTGTCCTCCCGCCAGCTTTTAAAGCGCCTCTATGGGCTGCTGAATCAATGCCTATTGCCATACCGCTTACTACTGTAATACCTGCTTCTGCTAACTCCATTCCTAATCTTTTTGCAACCTTTAATCCATAATCAGTAGCTTTTCTTGAGCCTACAATAGCAATAGCATTATCATCAATTTTGTCAATATTACCTTTCACATATAATACAGGTGGTGGATCATATATGTGCTTTAAATTCTCTGGGTATTCTTTATCATCTATAGTATAGACTTTTATATTGTTTTCTTTCACTTTTCCCAAATATCTTTCAATTTTCTCAATGTCTCTGTTATTGATTATTATTTCTATTAGTTTATCATTTAATAGACCTGAGCTAAGCAGTTCATCTCTAGTGCTTGTGAACACTCTTTCGGCACTGCCAAAATATTCTACTAATGAAATATACCTTCTAGATCCTATCTGTGGCAGTCCAGATAACCAAATACTAAATTTCTTATCTTTCATTTTTACCTCCACAGAAATTATAATCTATGAAAGAATTATACCTTAATATATAAATTTATCAAGGATATTATTTTTTTGTTTTTTGAAGGTTATATAGCTTATTTATGGAATATAATATTTAATTCATAAATGTAATGGGGGTATTTGATGATATATAAAGTAAATTCCTGTTCAATATATGGTATTGATGGATATATTATAGAAGTAGAAGTAGATTTGTCAAATGGACTCCCAGGTTTTGACATCGTTGGGCTACCAGATACAACAGTAAAAGAAGCAAAAGAAAGAGTTAGAGCTGCTATAAAGAATTCAGAATACCAGTTTCCTCATAAGAGAATTACTATAAATCTAGCTCCAGCCAATATAAAAAAGGAAGGTTCAGTGTTTGATTTGCCAATAGCAGCAGGTTTATTATTGTCATCTATGTATTTTTCAGATGAAGCAATAAAAAACACAGTATTTCTTGGTGAACTTTCTTTAGATGGTAGCGTAAAAGGAATAAAAGGAATTCTTCCTATGTGCATAGAAGCAAAAAAACAAGGATTTTCAAGGATTATTACTTCCATTGAAAATGCAAAAGAAGCTGCATTAGTAAAAGATTTAGATGTTATAGGAGTAAAAAATCTAAAAGAAATGGTTGATTTTCTTAAGGGAGATTTATATATAGAGCCTACAGTTTTTTCATCAGAAACCCTAAAAGCAAATTTTTCGGATGATTTAGATTTTATTGATGTTAAAGGTCAACATACAGTGAAAAGAGCGTTAGAAATCGCAGCCGCTGGAGCACACAATGTTCTGATGGTTGGCACTCCTGGCTCAGGTAAGACAATGCTTGCTAGGCGTCTTCCATCTATCTTGCCGGATATGACTTTTGAAGAAAGCCTTGAAGTTACTAAAATTTACAGTGTAGCTGGTTTACTGAAAGAAGAGGATAACTTAATATTAAAAAGACCCTTTCGCTCACCCCACCATACCATATCAGCTGCTTCACTAATTGGGGGCGGAAGGATTCCTAAACCTGGGGAAGTATCTTTAGCTCATTATGGCATTTTATTTCTCGATGAAATGCCCGAATTCCCAAAGCATGTTTTGGAAGTACTGAGACAGCCTTTAGAAGATGAGTGTGTAACTATATCTAGGGTAAATGGCACTATAACTTATCCTTCTAAGTTTATGCTGGTTGCATCAATTAATCCTTGCCCCTGTGGTTATTTTGGTGATGATAGCAATCGATGTAGTTGTAGTGCATCGCAAATAAAAAACTATTTGGGTAAAATCTCAGGTCCTTTAATGGATAGAATAGACTTACATATTGAAGTGAATCCAGTTAGATTCAATGATCTAACTGACAATGAGAAAAGTGAGAATTCCCTATCAATTAAGAAGAGGGTAAATAAAGCAAGAGAAATTCAATTAAATAGGTACCATAAAGATGGGCTTTACTTTAATTCTCAACTAAAACCCAAACATATCAACAAATATTGCTATATTGGAAAAAAAGAAAAAGAACTTTTGAAAAATGCTTTTGAAAAATATAATCTTAGTGCAAGAGCCTATAATAGAATACTAAAAGTAGCAAGAACCATTGCAGATTTAGACGGTTGCGAAAAGATTAATACTTATCATATAGCTGAAGCTATTCAACATAGAACACTAGACAAAAAATATTTTCTATAGGATTTTATATTATCAATGCGACCTTATGAAGGAGACTATAGCATTAAAAATTGCTTTGCATTTTTAATGCTATAGTCTTTTTTATTGGTAAGAGCCTGTAAAAAATTTTGTGTAAAGTGAATTAAAAATCTCCTTCTTGGCGAGAATCTGGATATAAAGCTAAGGAGGAGATTTATATTATGTCAACAATACCTAAAGAAGTAATTAGAGAATTAATTCGAGAGAAAAACTTTAGTAGCCCTGACGACATTCTAGCTACATTAAAGGAAATGTTTCGTGAAGTGCTACAAGAAGCATTAGAGGTAGAACTTGATGAAAAACTAGGTTATAGCAAATATGATACCGAAACAAAACTGATAAAAGCCAGTGAAAACAGTAGAAATGGATATTCCAAAAAGACTATAAAGTCACAATTAGGAGAAATTGAACTAAACATTCCTAGAGATCGTAACGGAGAATTTGAGCCTCAGCTAATACCAAAGTATCAAAGAAATGTTACTGGGATTGAGGAGAAGATATTAGCTCTTTATGCTTCAGGTATGACAACCAGGGATATTCATGCCCAAATAAAAGATTTATATGGTGTAGAAGTATCAGCAGAGATGGTCAGTAAAATTACCGACAGGATATTACCTATGGTACAAGAATGGCAAAGCAGACCATTAGAAGCTATCTATCCCTTTGTATTTATGGACGCAATTCATTACAAAGTACGAGAAGATAAACAGATAGTCAATAAAGCAGCCTATGTTGTAATGGGAGTAAACTTAGATGGCTATAAGGATGTACTTGGTATTTGGATTGGAGGTAATGAAACCAGCAAGTATTGGCTTGGTATATTAAATGAGTTAAAAAACCGTGGAGTTGAAGATGTTTTGATATTTTCAGTAGATGGCTTAAATGGCTTTCGAGAAGCTATAGAGGCAACTTTTCCACAATCAAAGATACAAAGATGTATAATCCATCAGCTAAGAGCAAGCATGAAATACATACCTCATAAAGATAAGAAACAATTTGCAGCTGATCTTAAGACAGTTTATACTGCTCCATCAGAAGAAGCAGCCTTAGAAAAGCTTTCTTTAGTAAAAGATAAATGGCAAGGCAAATATCCAAATGCAATAAAAAGCTGGAAGCAAAACTGGGATAATTTATGTACTTTCTTTGCATATCCTCCTGAACTTAGGAAGATAATATACACAACAAATGTAATAGAGAGTCTGCACAGTCAGTATAGAAAAGTGACAAAGAATAAGCTAATATTCCCTACGGATGAAAGCTTAGTTAAAATGCTGTATCTTGCAACAATGAAAGTAACAAAAAAATGGACACAGCGATACCGAGATTGGGATTTGGTGATCGCTCAATTGTCCATCTTTTTTCAAGACAGGTTAGGCGCCAAGTTGACCGGGTAATCTTGGGGCTCTGCCCCAAACCCCGGCGCTCATTACCGCGCGGCTAGACCTACAAAATACATTTTTATGTTAACTTATTTGAACCATGTTTCTTTGCCAAGAAAAGGAGAATACACAAAATTATTTACACTCCC
>JAAYMO010000113.1 GCA_012521375.1 Clostridiales bacterium | reverse complement strand
TAAAAATAAATATGGATTTGATTTATTCAAAAACTCCTGTACATACCAGTATAGAGCTTTTTGGTAAAACCTTTAAATATCCTTTCTTTGCTGCCCCTATATCTGCAGTGAAGATACACTACCCAGGGCATTTCACCGAAGAAGAATATGCAAACTCCATTGTATATGGATGTAAAGCTGCAGGAACCATAGGATTTACTGGTGATGGAGAGAGCAAGGACTGCTATACATCTGGCTTAGAAGCTATTAAACTCTCAGGCGGCTGGGGTATACCCACAATAAAACCCTGGGGAGTAGAAGATGTAATAAGTAAGATTAAGCTAGCGGAAAAAGCAGGTGCTCCGGCGGTGGCAATGGATATAGATGCAGCAGGGCTTCCTGTGCTGGCTAAGGATAAGGAAATAGCACCTAAATCCGTAGAAGACATCAAGAGGATAGTTGAAAGCACAAAGTTGCCCTTTATTGTAAAGGGTATTATGACAGTAAGCAGTGCAGAAAAAGTTTTGGAAGCTGGGGCCTATGGAATTGTAGTATCAAATCACGGTGGTAGAGTATTGGATCATACACCGGCTACTGTTGAAGTTCTCCCTGACATAGTAAAAGCGGTAAAGGGGAAAATGAAGATATTGGTGGACGGCGGAGTAAGAAGCGGACTTGATGTATTTAAAATGCTGGCATTAGGTGCTGATGGAGTATTAATTGGTAGACCCTATGCAGTTGCAGCCTATGGCGGCGGCGAAGAAGGTGTTGCACATTATACAGAAAAAATAGGTACAGAGCTAAGGCAGACCATGATTATGACAGGCTGCAGCACAATATCTGACATTGACTCTTCAAAACTGTGGAATGCATAAAGCCATCGGGGACGGTTCTACATGGCTCACCGTCCCCAATGGCTTACTTCAAATCTGGTGGCGAATCAGTATCGCCAGTTTCAATTTCAGGTATCTCTAATTTTTCTAGAACCTTTAGGTTATGTACGAAGGGTTCACTGGAGGTCCCCATTGAATCCTGAACAATAAGAGAAATAGTATAATTTCCAGGCTCATCAAATACGAAACTCAATGTTTCTTCATCGGAGTTGAGTATTACAGTTCCGTTTTTTTCAATAGTCCAAAGTCGCGACTCTATAGTATCACCAGGGTCCGAATCCGAAGACTTATCTACAAAAGTCACATCATCTCCAGCGTAAACCTTGTTTATGCTGATGGAAAAGCCCGCAACTGGTGCAGTATTTTCCTTCCTTACAGTCTCCCTAGACCCTAGTTTTGATATAAAAGCAGGAATTGCTTTTGTTGCCAGCCAAAAACCTCCGCTAAGCAAAACTGCCAAAATCAATAAAGAAGTTATAAATCTAGGCCAATATATTACATATCTCTTTTTAGCCTTATATATATTCTTTCTTATCTGTTCATCCAAAGATTCATTATCGATAAAAGTTTTATAAAGTAGCGTATTCTTAAAATCTTGGTACATTTGTTTTGCAGAATCATAAGAACCTTCTAAGGCTTTGATTACTATAGGGAACATACCAGGAGGTATTGCATCTTTATCTTTTTCTATATTACCTTCAGGACTGTTTGCAAAAATACAACATATTATCTGCCCTATTTTTTTACTTACCGCATCAAAACTGACCTGAAGTTTATTTTTATCAAAGCAAAACAGATAAGAAAAAATCAAAAATTTTCTGCTGATGACAGTTAAATTGTTTAAGTCGGCAAGTGTATATTGTATCAAAGGTATAGATTTATCTATCCCCATAAAATTTTGCAGAAGTTGATCTGTAAAATGCATCTTATCTGCCAAAGTGAGGTTATGCTTGGAGAGATATTCCTCTAAGGGAGTGCCTTTTGGAATTGGAAATAAGGTGTAAAAAACTCCGTCTACCTCAAAAGAATCTATAAGGCTTTCAGATACACTATCGCCGCTGTAGCAAATGCTATTTTTTATAGTATCTATTATTTCATTGTCCCTAAATTCATTTAAGATAAAATTCTCTTCAACATCACTGTCTAGTTTTTTACACACAAAGACAGACTGATATTCGTCAGAAAGGAGGGTATCCAACACTTCATATTTGCCATTTATTATTTTAGACTCCAAGTCACTCACCTCCACTCTATACTATTCTACATAAAGCAAAATTTTCCTCCAATATATACCAAAATCAGACTAAAATACTATAAAAAAGGCACCCTGTAAGGGTGCAATACTGAGTGGGGTTAACGATTGTGTCTCCAAATAATATGAGACTTTCAGGGGTTAAATACATAATTAATTATAGTATAATAGGGAATATTATGCAATATAATTTATGTAAAAAATATAGTAAACATACAGAATAATAAGAAAAACACTAGATATTTGTCAAAAAAATTTTAAATCAAACGATAAATAGTACATTGTAATACTTTTCGCGAGTCACGAATCACGGGTCAAGACCCATGAAAATTACCTCAGGCGACGCTATAATACTCTTCTTATAATCTTTCCTGTCTCTGTCTTTGGCAATTCATCCATAAACTCTATTTCCTGAGGAGATGCAAAAGGCGATACCCTATTTCGCACCAATGAACGATACTCTATCTCAAGCTGAGGAGTAGGTTCATAGCCTTCCTTTAATACCACAAAGGCTTTTACCGCTTCCCCCATAAGCTTATCTGGTACACCCTTAGCTGCCACTTCTGCTACTGATGGATGGCTCATCAATGCACTCTCTACCTCAAAAGGAGTTACAAGATGCCCTGCCGTATTGATTACATCATCTTCCCTACTTAAATAATAGAAATAGCCTTCTTCATCTCTATAAGCCAAGTCTCCTGTAATATACCAACCATCTATAAACTTGCTCAAATATTGTTCTCTATTTCCCCAATAATCTAAAAACATGGAAGGCCATGAAGGCTTTAATGCCAGATGTCCCTTATTGCCTGGCGGAACGGGATTGTAGTCATCATCTAAAATCTCCGCTTCCACATCCACCAAAACCTTTCCCATAGTATCATAGCCCTTTTTAGGAAAGGTACCATCATAACCTATGATTATCGAACCTGTTTCTGTCTGAAACCAATGATTGAAAATAGTCAAACCCAAATTGTCCTCGGCCCAGCGGCACACTTCAGGATTCAAAGCCTCACCAGCACTGAATATTTTCTTTAGCCGGCTAAGATCATATCCTTTAGCCTTTGAAGGATCTTCTCGCATAAGCATCCTAAGCAAAGTAGGAGCTGTATACCATATTTCAATATCATACTTCTCTAAAAGTCCCAGCACCTGACTGATTCTGTAGCCAGGTTCCGCCACCAGAATATCTGCTCCTGTACTCAAAGCCCCCAACACCCCATAGGAAGTACCTGTTACCCAGGCAGGGTCTGCTGTGAACCAGCATTTGACACCGGGTGCCAAACCTACAATATCCTTGGAAGTCTGCCAATGACTTAATATTGCCCCATGACAATGTACAGCACCTTTCGGCTTACCGGTGGTGCCAGATGTATAATGTATTATTGCATAATCTTCTTTATTAACTTCTACAGCATCAAAATCCTTGCTTTCGGAGAGAAGTCTTTTCCTAAAATC
>JAAYMO010000112.1 GCA_012521375.1 Clostridiales bacterium | reverse complement strand
TTGCGTCATTTCCTTATTTTATTGCAATTGAGCTAGCAGATCCTTTGTATATAATGGTATCTCTTGTGCAATACGGAAGGTTCTTTCAAAGGGTAGAAGTAATATTTATATTTACATGGAATCTGAGTACATTAATCGGCTTGACTGCAATTTTCTATGGTGCAATCAACTGTTATTGTCATGCATTTAATATAAAGGATAAGAAGCCAATAATAATATCCTTTGCAATATCCATATATATATCAACACTTATAATTCCTTCTATTTCAATAATCATAGATTATGTGGTTCCCAACTTTAGAGATTATGGCTGGATAGGCTTTTATTCTCCTATATTTATGGCTTGGATTATGTGGTTTTTCTTCAAAAGGAGGAAGCAGACTTATGATGAGAAAAATTAGTACAGTAATCATATTATTTGCAGTGGCTTTATTATCAACTTCATGTTTCGATGCCCATGAAGTTGATAATTATGCATATGTCACCACTGTAGGAGTGGATAAAGGAATTATAGATAAGTGGCGCTATAGTTTTCAGATAACCAATATGAGAACCGCCGGGGCAAAAGAAGGTTCAGGTGGCAAGGAAGCACCTGAACATATAACTATAACTATAGAAGCGCCAGCTTTTTTCCATGCAGTCAATGTACTGGACTCATCAACTGCCAGAACCCTTAACTTTAGACATACTAAGTATATTGTTATATCAAGAGATATTGCAGAAAGCGGAATGTTTACTGAAAGTTTAGGTCCAATAATAAGGTTCAGGGAGATAAGAAGGACTACAGGGGTGTTGGTATCGACCTGCACTGCAGAATCGCTCATAGAGGAGTTTAATCCTAAGATAGGAATATCCATGGCCAGGTTGCAAGAAGGGCTTATGGATCAGTCTAGGCAAACAGGGTTTTTTCCTGAGATTCAGCTTAAAGATTACTACAACGATTTAAAATCAAACTATAGGCAGCCTATAGCTATTCTTGCCGGTGTAAATGATTTTAGTCATCTGCCCTCTCAACAGGAAGAGAATAATATTCAAAGGAAAGAATTAGGGAAAAGAAGAGCAGGTGAAATACCTAGAAAAGGGGGCAATACAATTGAATTTTTTGGCACAGCTTTATTCGACGGAGATAAGATGGTAGCTGAGCTTGATGGATATGAAACTAGAATTATGTTAATACTGAGAGGAGAATATAATAAAGGAGTTTTTACCCTAAGAGACCCACTAAAACCTGAACTCTATGTATCCATGTATTTAAGACAAAGAAAAAAGCCTAAGGTTAAAGTAGAATTTCAAGATGGGAAACCTGTTTTAAATATAAAGTTGATGTTGCATGGAGAAATACTGGCAATTCAAAGCAGAATAGACTATGAAGAAGCAAAAAAAATAGGCTACCTGGAAACTGCAATAGAAGAAATCGTAAAGGAGCAGGCAGAAGCTTTGATAGATAAAGCAAAAGAGTTAAATGTAGATTTTTTGAACTTTGGAGCTCATTTAGTCAGAGCTTTTCCCACTATACAGGAGTGGGAAAAGTATGATTGGATAGGGCAGATGGAAACTGTAAAAGCAACTGTGGATGTGGATGTAAAAATAAAGAGTACAGGAACAATGATAAAGAGTTCACCAGTAAAAAGTGTGGAAGGTGAGGAAGAATGAATAATTATCTATTACTGATTTTTCTTCCTCCTCTTATTTATATAGGCAGTTATGGGTACTACTGCTGGAAAAATGGTGACAAATTGGCAGGTGTAGGAGCCTTTATTGCTACCGCTATACCTTTTGTTCTGGCTGTCTTGATGTTTCTTTACGAATGATAGAATTCTGAAGAATAGAATAAGAAAAGACATTGTAAAAAGGGTTATGAGCCTTTATACAATGTCTTTTCTTAATGATCAAATATGGATTATAGCTCTATAAGTTCGTACTCTCTGCTGCCCATGCCTAATTCTTCTCCGTAGGATAACTGCATCTCCCCTTTTGTATCCGGATGAATAGCTTTAAACTTATCCTCGCCGCTATTTAGCCCACAGCCGCAATCTCCTATTTTACTGAACATGTTTCCTGATTGTTTATTTACCAAGTCATAGCTGGCCTGGTCTATTGCCACCGGATCAAAGGAAGCTAAAATACCTATGTCCGGAACAATGGGTGCATCGCTCCAAGGAACGCAATCACAAAGGGGAGTAACATTCATGACGAAATTCATGAATGCAATTTTACCTTTCTTTGTTATCCAGGCACCATAAGCATATTCAGTCATTCTCTCTATAAAAGCATCCATTGCAGTACCCCACTGAGGTTTTATTACATTGTAGATACACATGGAAACACATTCTCCACAGCCTATACATTTTTCATCCTGGATATATGCGGAGCCGTCCACCATTATGATAGCATCTGTAGGACAGTTTTTAAGACACATTTGGCATGCTTTACACATTTCCCCTACTTTGGGCTTAGAAGTTGAATGTTGTTGCTGCTTGCCTGCAGCAGGGGCACAGCCCATGGCCATATTCTTTATTGCCCCTCCAAATCCTGCCGTCTCATGACCTTTAAAGTGAGACATGACCATCATAGAATCTGCATAATATATGGCAGACGAAATCTTAACCTTTTCAAAATGCTTCTTACCAATATGTACATCCATGGAATCTTTACTGTATATACCGTCGGATATGACCAATGGGGCATTTACCACTGCATAAGCAAAGCCATTTTCTATGGCGGTTACCAGATGATCTACACCGTTGGATCGGCTGCCTTTGTATAATGTATTTGAATCAGTTAAAAAAGGCTTTCCTTCATATTGTTTAATTTTATCTACTATCTTTCTTACATATACAGGATTGATAAAAGCATTGTTTCCCTTTTCACCAAAATGAATTTTAATAGCCGTCAATTTATCAGGTTCAACTATGGTTTTAAAGCCAGCTATATCAAAGAGTTTGGAAACTTTATTAGATATGCTTTCTGAACGCCTACCAGCTCTCATATTATAAAAATAAACCTTTGGTTTCATTTTCATCCCTCCAAGAACTTCCGATATTTCATTTATCTTAGATTATACTATTTGTGGTGCAAATAATAAATATACAATTCATATAATATTGAAGCTAAAGTTGCTAATTGATATAATTTTAGTAATTTAAAGGTGCCATTATGGGAAAATATAACCATATATAATAACAGAATAAAGAGGTGTAAGGATAATGTATTTTTACGAAAAAGCTTTAGAAGACAAAGAGTTATTATCAAAGATTAGAAGGGAATTTCATCAATATCCAGAATTAGGTTTTGAAGAATATGAAACGTCTAAAAAAATTAAGCAGTATTTGAATGACTTGGGAATCGAGCATAAAAGCGTGGCAAAAACAGGCATTAAAGCAATTATCAGAGGAAAAGGCACCAAAACTGTGGCATTAAGAGCAGATATGGATGCTCTTCCCATGCAGGATAAAAAAGAATGTGATTATAAATCAAAAATTACTGGAAAAATGCATGCTTGTGGTCATGATGCCCATATGACAATACTCCTTGGAGCTGCCAAAATATTAAAAAGCATTGAGAAAGAACTTAATGGCAATGTAGTTTTATTTTTGGAGCCGGCAGAAGAGACTGTAGGCGGATCCAGGTACATGATAGAGGAAGGGGTATTAGAGAATCCTCATGTAGATGCAGTTATTGGCCTTCATGTAGATGATGGTTTAGAGTGCGGTACCATAGGAATAAAATCTGGTATTGTCAATGCAGCATCAAACACTTTTACTATAAAAATAAAGGGTAAAGGAGCCCACGGAGCTTATCCGCATATGGGTATAGATCCTATAGTGATGAGTTGTAATGTAATAAATACTTTGCAAACATTGGTAAGCAGAGAGACTTCTCCTACTGATTCGGTAGCATTGACCATAGGTTCTATTCATGGAGGCACAGCCGAGAATATAATACCCGAAGAAGTGGAAATAAAGGGCACTGTAAGAACTCTCAGCAGTAGTCACAGACAAGTTATGAAAAAAAGGCTTAGAGAAGTGGTAGAGGGAGTAACATCTACTTTGAGAGGAGAGGCAGAAATAGACATAGTAGACGGATATCCATGCCTTACGAATGATGATTCCATGGTGAAGCTTTTACAAGATACAGCTTCTGAAATAATGCAAAAAGATAAGATTATAAATCTGGAACATCCCAGCTTAGCGGTAGAAAGCTTTGCCTACTTTTCAACAGAAAGGCCTTCGGTCTTTTATTCACTAGGTTGCAGAAGCGAAGAGAAAGGTATTATTCATCCTCTCCACAACAGCTTGTTTGATATAGATGAAGATTGTTTACCTTTAGGAGCAGCTTTACAAGCTCTATTAGCATATAGATTTCTTAATTGTTAATTATAATATAGCTTTTATTTATATGACTTGTTTTAACTAAGTACTGCTGAAAAATACTGGCTCAAGCTATATATTTACAATTATGAGGGAATACTATACAATATAAATGCAAATCATTTGCAAAATGGAGGTATAGTATGAAAAAAATCGTAATAATGGTAGTAGTATTGGTAGTGATTTTTGCAGCAACGGCTTGTGCCAGCGATGTATCTGATAAAACAACAAATACGGAAGAAGCAGATAAGTTAAAGATATACACCAGCTTTTATCCAATGTATTATATCACAAAGGAAATAGCTAAAGATAAGGCGGAAATAATAAACATGATACCGGCCGGAGTAGAACCTCATGATTGGGAGCCTACTTTAAAAACAATGGCTTATCTTCAAGAGAGCGATTTATTCATATATAATGGAGCAGGCATGGAGCGTTGGGCAGACAGAGTTATAGAAAACCTGGATAGCAATAGAACTTTGGTGGTAGAGGCAAGCAAAGGGATAGACCTTATAGGCTCAGAAGAAGGGCATGGACATGACAATCACAACCACGGTGACTATGATCCCCATGTGTGGGTAAACCCCATGAATCTTAAAAAGGAAGCATTGAATGTATTGAATGCTTTGATAGAAAAAGATATGGAGAATGAAAAATTTTATAGGGATAATTATGATAAGCTGGCTGAACGCCTTTTGAAGCTAGATGCTGATATCAGGGAAGCTGTTAAGACTTTTAGAAGCAATATAATCGTAACTTCTCACGAAGCTTTTGGCTACTTTGCTGAGGAATACGGGCTTACTCAGATACCTATAAGAGGAATCTCTCCCCAACAGGAGCCTAGTCCTGCTAAGCTTATAGAGATTGTAAAGCTATGCAGAGATAATGATGTAAAGTATATTTTTGTTGAGAAGTTTGTGAATCCTAAATACTCAGAAACCATTGCCAGGGAAATTGGAGGAGAAGTTCTTTTTCTCAATGCAGCTCATGGTTTGACAGATGAAGAAGAAAAAGCAGGTATGGATTATATATCTATAATGTATGAGAATTTAGAAAACCTGGAAAAAGCTCTAAAATAGCACAAGGGCCTGGTGATGCTATTCAATCCAGATAAGCTATGTGCAATATATCTATTATTTCATTTGGAGGTTTTATGATAAGAATAGGTGTAATCTCTGATACTCATATACCAAGACGTGCCAAGGCTTTGCCGGATTTTGTATTTGAAAGCTTTTCCGATGTTGATTATATTCTTCATGCAGGCGACTTACTATCGGAAAATGTGATAACTGATCTGGAAACATTGGCACCAGTATATGCAGTGGCAGGGAATAATGATAGCTTTGAAATATATGAAAAGTTTGGGGACAAGAGAATCATAGAAATAGGAAATAAGAGAATAGGGCTTACCCATGGGTATGGTCGCTATAAAACCCATTTGAATGCCTATGAAGAATTTTCTCAGGATGCAGTTGATTGTATAGTTTTTGGACATAGCCATGTACCATATAATAAAATCATGAACGGAATATTACTTTTTAACCCAGGGTCTCCAACGGATAGAAGATTTGAACCTAAGTTTTCATTAGGCATGCTATATATAGATGAGAAAATAAAAGGTGAGCTGCTGTATTTTGCATGACTTAAATAAATGAATATAGAATAAAACCCTCTAATATATATAAATATAGAACTGTTAGGGGGTGAAAGATTGAAAAGAAAATTTATTATAGCAGTAATAGTTTTGTTTTGTATGACTCTTGTGGCATGCAGTAATCCATTGGTTTCTTTAAGAGAATTTTTCAACAAAAAAACTGAAGTAAATGAAATACCCATGGAAGAGGAAAAGGAAGAAACAGAAGATTTAAGTGAAGTATCATCTAAACAGCCGGATGATTCCATTGCTACAGTATTATATTATAAGGACTATGATAATCTATTAGTACCTGTCATGAGATATATACCCAAAGGTGATTTAGGGTTAGCAAAAGCTGCAGTTAAAGGTATCATTTACAGTCCTGAACTGATGGAAGATTTGAAACCTACAGGCTTATTGCCTACTTTGCCCCAAGGAACGAAAATAAACGGTGCAGTGATAAAAGATGATGGATTAGCTATAATTGATTTTTCACAAGAGTTTCTTAATTTTGATACTAGAGAAGGTGAGGCATTAGGTATTAAAGCTTTGGTATATACCTTGACAGAGTTCCCAAACATAAGCAAAGTGCAAATAAGAGTAGATGGAAAAACTGTAGATGAAATGCCTTATGGGACAAAAATCGGAGAATCTTTAAAAAGAACAGAGATCAATTTAGTAAAACCTGAAATTTTAAATGATAAACTATCAAAGGTTATGGTATACTATCAAAAGAAGGGAAGAGGCAATTACACATATTTTGTTCCATTGACGAAGTTGGTTTCTGGGTATACCAACAGTGCTGAAGCTGCTTTGAATGAGCTTTTGGAAGGCCCTGAAGCTTATGGAGGACTTGAAAATCCTTTTCCCACAGGTACAAATCTTTTAGGTGTAGAGGTAAATGATGGTATAGCTTTTGTAAATTTTTCAAAAGAAATACTGAATACCGGTTCTCCTGCGGAAGAAAGAGCTGTTTTAAAGTCAGTGATTTTAACTCTTAAAGAATTTCCGGCCATAAAGAAAGTTAGAATTTTTGTAGACGGAAAGACTTTAGAAAACTCAGATAGCATTGGCTCAGATGAATACATAGATGTGCCGGTATTTGTGAATTTTTATGAATAGAACTTGATATCCACTTGGGTTAACTCAAGTGGGTTTTATTTAAAAACATAAGCTTTATGGAGTATGAAAGGATGAAAAACATGGAAAGAATAGATGGTAGGAGACTAAACCAGTTGAGACCTGTTAAGATTACAAGACATTATTTAAAACATGCAGAAGGTTCTGTTCTTATAGAAATGGGAGATACAAAGGTTATATGTACAGCCAGTGTGGAAGAAAGAGTACCTCCTTTTCTCAAAGGCCAGGGAAAAGGTTGGGTAACAGGGGAATACGGTATGCTTCCTCGTTCTACAGAAATAAGAAAGATTAGAGATTCCGCCAGGGGCAAGATTGATGGAAGAACCATGGAGATACAAAGGTTAATAGGAAGAGCATTAAGATCTGTAGTTGATTTAGATTCTTTAGGTGAAATAACTATATTCATTGATTGTGATGTTATACAGGCAGACGGAGGAACAAGAACCGCATCCATCACAGGAGCTTTTGTAGCTTTAGTAGATGCTTTTAATAAACTGAGAATGGAAGGGAAAATATCTAAAATTCCTCTACATAATTTTATAGCTGCTGTCAGCGTTGGAATAAAGGACAACGTGGTAATGCTGGATTTGAATTATGCTGAAGATTCAACCTGTCAGGTAGACATGAATATTGTTATGACAGATACTGGGGAACTGGTTGAAATACAAGGAACTGCAGAAGAAAAACCTTTCTCTCGAAAAGAGATGGTGCAAATGATGGAGTATGGAGAAAAAGGTATTATGGAACTGATACAAATACAAAAGGAATGTCTTGGTGAACTAGCGGATTTGATTGGAGTTGAAAACAATGGAAGTAGTAGCAGCGACCAACAACAAGAATAAGCTTCAAGAAATTAGGGACATATTGCAGGAAATGGGATATAAAGTTCTTTCACTCCAGCAAGTAGGATTAGAAATAGATGTAGATGAGACTGGAAAAACCTTTCGAGAAAACGCTCTTATAAAAGCAAAAGAAATATATAAGTTAACTAGCAAAGCAAGTATTGCCGACGATTCAGGCCTTGAAGTTTTTGCCTTAAATGGAGAGCCGGGAGTATACTCTGCAAGATATGCGGGAGTAGAAGGAGATGGTAAAGATAAGGCAAATAACAGAAAGCTATTGGAGAATATGAAAAATGTGCCAAAAAATAAAAGACAAGCTAGATTTGTCAGTGCAATAGCATTTATTTTTCCTGATGGCAAAGAAATTGTTACTGAAGGTTATGTGAATGGAGTTATCGGATATGAAGAAAAAGGAGAAAACGGATTTGGATACGATCCTCTTTTTATAATAGACGGGTTGGACAAGACTATGGCTGAATTGACATCAACAGAGAAAAACAAAATAAGCCATAGAGCTAATGCATTGGAAGAATTAAAAAAAATATTGGTTCATATGAACATAAAATATGAATAATAAAAAAACAATATAGAGATTAATATAATATACAGAATAATGCTTTAGTTTTGAAAAACTACTATGTTAAATAACATATTTCTAACAATAAATTTTTAATTTTGGTTGACATAAACAAATATTTTTTGTATACTATCAAAGTCGATGCTATGCTTATTTGTACAAAAAATTGTTATTGACACATCTCAAAACAGATGCTATAATTTATAAATGTCGGTAACAGTTTAGTTAAGCGGGTGTAGTTCAATGGTAGAACGTCAGCCTTCCAAGCTGAACGCGAGGGTTCGATTCCCTTCACCCGCTCCATAGATGCGCCTGTAGCTCAGTTGGATAGAGCAACGGACTTCTAATCCGTGTGCCAGGGGTTCGACTCCCTTCAGGCGCACCATTTATAATTGTGGTGGGTATAGCTCAGTTGGTTAGAGCGCCAGATTGTGGCTCTGGAGGCCGTCGGTTCAACTCCGACTATCCACCCCATTAATGACATCCTGGGGTGTAGCCAAGGGGTAAGGCACCAGACTTTGACTCTGGCATTCCGTTGGTTCGAATCCAGCCACCCCAGCCAATTTTCTTTGAATGGTTGGCTGTTAATAATGTCGACCATGTGATAAAAACTAAATATGCGGGATTGGCGGAACTGGCAGACGCGCTAGACTTAGGATCTAGTGTCAACGACGTGGGGGTTCAAGTCCCTTATCCCGCACCATATACCAAACATCAATGGAGTGCGCGGGTGTAACTCAGTGGTAGAGTGTCACCTTGCCAAGGTGAAAGTCGCGAGTTCGAATCTCGTCACCCGCTCCATTTATTTTTATTTTTGTATAAAATGCGCCCATAGCTCAGTTGGATAGAGTCGCTGACTTCGAATCAGTTGGCCGGGGGTTCGAGTCCCTCTGGGCGCACCATAAGAAACTATAAACACTACATGATGATGTAGTGTTTTCTTAATATTTATGAAGCAATGGAGGGGACTCGAATGCCAAAACCGAATTTTGAGAGGTTACCTACCGTGTCTTTTTTTGTGGCACCCTCGGCATAGTGGTACTAAATCATCCAATTTCTCATGTCCCATATTTTCATAAGTAAGATGGTGTGCTTCCATGTGTGTCCACCAATGACTTAGGCCACAATCATAGCATCTTTTTCCGTGGTACTTAAATACGGCTTCTCTTAAAACTTGCCAATGATAAGTCTTTAAATAATTTCTGTAAGGCATTTTTTTCAAGGACTTTATCTTGCTTTCTGAGTATTCATTTATCATTTGATAATATTCTTCTATTGCATTGGTGGGAAGTCCCATCATACGCCTTCTAATAAACTCTACAACGTATAAAAACAATCCTGTGATACCTAGTACTATATATCCCATAAAAGTCACCTCATCAATAGTTTTTCCCAAAAACTTAAATTAAGTAGGAAACTCTAAGAATCATTTGATTTTCAAATGACATTGCGGAAATTATTTATTATTGCAGTTATTTTTATAATAGTAAAAGACTATGGATTGCTTGTACGATGAAATATTGAACAAGTCTTCTAAAATAGAATAAGATATAGTGGGGTGGTGAATAGTATGGAATATGTTATAAATCACATTCCTATAAGAAAAGGAAAAAGGCCTGGAACGAAAGCCAAGATGACATCTATCACAGTACACAATACAGGCAACCCTAAAAGCACTGCAATGAACGAGAGAAACTGGCTGGTCAATCCTGAGAATACTAGGGCTGCTAGTTTTCATATAGTAGTAGATGAAAAAATGGCAGTTGAATGCATACCTTTAGATGAAGTAGCATATCACAGCGGAAAAGCAGAAGGGAATACAACCAGCATTGGTATAGAGATATGCGAAAGCGGTGATTACAAAAAGACTGAGCAAAATGCAGTAGAATTAATAGCAAAAATGCTTGTTGAAAGAAATTGGGGAATTGACAGAGTACGAACTCATAAGAGTTGGTCAGGAAAAGAGTGCCCATGGCGGATATTGCCCTATTGGAATGATTTTTTGGGCAGAATTCAAAAGGAAATGGATAAGCTATTAAAGAAAAAAGAACAAGATCAGGTAAGCGAATGGGCAAGGGATGCTTGGAAATGGGTAAAAGACAAAGGAATTAGTGATGGTACTAGACCAAAAGATGTTGTAACCAGAGAAGAAGTTTGGACAATGCTTTATAGAATGAGAGGATAGCTAATTGGCTATCCTCTATTATTTTATTATTAAGTTAAGGCTTATAATTAGCTAGTTTTTTAGCTCATTATAAAAATTAAATTTGCGATAAGAAAGTGTATCTAAATAGCAATGAACAGACTTAATAATGAACAGAAAGTATTTTATCTTAATGATTTTTAACAAGGTAATGTTGTTACATCTTATTAAAGAATATTTCTGGATTGAAGCTTCTATACTAATTTGAAAT
>JAAYMO010000111.1 GCA_012521375.1 Clostridiales bacterium | reverse complement strand
TTTGATGCTAATTATTTAATTTATTTTATTTAAAGGGAGATAGCCAGTCTGTTTCAAACCCGAAGCTCCTTGGTCCAAGTACCTCCAGACCCTTTTTCGTAGTCCATTCTACCGGTGCAGGCAGCGCATATATCACAACATTCATCCCTTCTTCAAAATGTGGATTTAATATAGGTTCTTGCCTTGACATGTCCATGGCACAGATTAAATCCGGTACGGTTATATCGACTTTTTCATCACGCCACGCGATAATATTCTCATTTTTATACCATATTTTATATTTATGTCCTTTATAATCTTCTTCTCCACCTATTTCAACTTCACCAACCGTAAATCCTTTTTCTGTGACCCATTGATTTTTTATAACTCTTCCGCTGAAAAGCTTAACCCCATCTCCTGCTTTTACAACAGCGTCAACCACATCATAGCCTTCAACTTTTGCAGAGTTAAATGCCTTACCTATTTTCCATGCATAAGATATGGCTCCTCTTATTACGGAATTCTTTAACACTCTAGATATATTTAGATGATCTACAACAGCTATTGTATTATTGCTTACTATGGCCAATGCCCTGACCAAATCTTCAGCTCTGCTATCGTCCACTACATCTGTTATAATTATAGATTCCCCAAAGTCATTCACGAGAGATATAGGTTGAATAGGTACATTGTTTAGATAATATGTGCTGTGCTGTAGCTCTGGTACTGATCTGCCTGCCGGATCCCCGTCAACTATGTATTTTCCTGTTTGAGCCGCAACTTCAAAAGCTACAGCTGTATTCCCTCCTCCTAGTTCAGTGGATATAACAGCTTTTATTTCCCTTCCTATGTGCTTTTCCAAATTTCTCAGAGCAATAACATGGGGGGATTCTTTTACCAAAGGCAACTTTTCGTATTTTTTTCTTTCTTCTTCTGTTTCAGGGGATACAGCTCCACAATAATAAGGAGTAGCTATGAGATCATCATCTTCTAATTCATCGAAATCTACTAGTATGAATTCCTTTCCTTCATCAATAGCTTTATATACTTTTTCCAATCCCTGTTCCAAACTGCCTCCGCCGCCAGTCCCCAAAATAGTACATCCGTATAATATATCAAATAAGTCTTTTTTGTTTAGCTTTATCATAATTCTCCTCCTCAAACATAGCTTTAAGCATATTTGTTACCATCATTCTTGATAGTATATTCCATTACTAATCCCTCATCTCTTTGTTAAATCCCATATAGCCATTTATAACTAAAATATCCTTATTCACCCTAGTTTTTATACTATAATTCCAATCTTTACATTTGTACAATATATTCTATTGTTCATATAAAAAGCATGCCGCGCTATGATTATCGTTGTATACCTTCATGGCAGGCATTTCTTTGCTGCATCTTTCATTAGCCATGCTGCACCTTGTATGAAATCTGCATCCAGATGGGGGATTAATTGCACTAGGTACATTGCCTTCCAAAGTTACTAAAGACTCTATACCGCTGCTTTCCAATGATGGTATTGAATTGAAAAGCGCTTTTGTATATGGATGGAGTGGATTATTAAATACTTCGATTGCTTCTCCATATTCAACAATCTTCCCCAGATACATAATAACAACTTTATCAGCCAAATAATTTACGACACTTAAATCATGAGATATGAGAATATTTGTCAACCTGAGCCTTCCTCTCAATTCCTTCAATAGTTCCAATATTTGTGCTTGTGATATTACATCGATGGATGACGTTGGTTCATCTAATACTACCAGCTTTGGATTTACTGCAAGAGCCCTGGCTATAGCAATGCGCTGTCTTTGTCCTCCACTGAATTCATGGGGATACTTAAAAGCACTGCTTTTTGGTAAACCAACAAGCTCTAGCAAATCTTCCACTCTTTTTAATATGCTTATGCTATTTAGCTTTTCATGAACCTTTATAGGTTCAGAAATAATATCTTTGACAAGCCACCTTGGGTTAAGAGACCAGTAGGGATCTTGAAATACTATCTGTATATCTTTTCTTGTTTTGCGTAGTTGGTTTTTATCCAACTCAAATATATTTTTACCATCAAATAGTACTTGCCCTGAAGTAGGTTCATGCAGATTCAATATGGTATTTACTAATGTAGATTTACCACACCCTGATTCTCCTACTATACCAACTACTTCTCCTTTATATATTTTTAGATCTACATCATCTACCGCCTTAACAAACAATTTGCTTGATTTTCTTTTCTTTACAGGAAAATATTTTTTTAAGGATTTTACTTCAAGCAGAACCTCATCTTTTTCTTGTTTCTTTTTTGTAACACTTTCTCCTTTAGTCACCGAATCAATCAGAATTTTTGTATAGGTGTTCTTTGATGACTTAATCACCTCTTCCACCCTGCCTTGTTCAACAATTTTACCGTTGTGAAGAATTCCTATTTCATCGCAAAAAGTAGATACAAGACTTAGGTTATTGGCAATAAAAAGCACTGTCACTCCAAATTTTTTCTGAAGTTCCTTCATAAGTTTAAGTATGCTTGCCTGTATTGTAACATCAAGGTTTCTAGTAGGTTCATCAGCAATCAAAAATTCTGCCCCACATGCCAAAGCCATTGCGATTATTATTCTTTGCCTTTGGCCGCCACTCAGTTGATGGGGATACTTTTTCATGATATCATCTACATCTGGTAATTTAACAACTTCTATCATTTCAATTGCCTTTTTGTAAGCTTCTTTTTTGTTTAGCTTTTGATGTTGCTTGATGATCTGTATCATTTGATAGCCAACTGTAAAAACCGGATTTAAAGTTGACATGGGGTCTTGAAATATCATAGCAATCCTATTACCCCTATATTTTTCTCCCATCTCTTTATTTTTCTTTTTCAATAAATCCTGTCCATCAAAGATTATCTCTCCGCTTTTTATTATACCTGGGGGACATGGCAGCAATCCCATTATGGCTAATGCCAGAACCGTTTTGCCTGAACCACTTTCACCTACTATCCCATAAGTTTTTCCTTTTTCAATTGCTATTCTTTCTATATCTAAAACCCTTTGCTGCTTTTCATAAGTTTTATAATCAATCTTAAGATTTCTTATTTCAAAATATGCACTCAAAACAACTCCCCCCTTACCTCTTTCTAGTCTTAGGATCCATTATTTCTCTAAATCCGTCACCTAGAAGATTAAATACAAGTACGGTGATAAATATTGCCAAACCAGGGAAAATACTATACCACCATGCATTGAGAAAATAGTTCCTGCTTGTATTTATCATAAGTCCCCATTCAGGTGTAGGTGCTTGAGCTCCTAAGCCTAA
Source organism: Clostridiales bacterium (assembly GCA_012521375.1). Classification (GTDB taxonomy): domain Bacteria; phylum Bacillota; class Clostridia; order Lutisporales; family Lutisporaceae; genus Lutispora. The sequence continues at coordinate 11,321 of JAAYMO010000111.1, read as the reverse complement.
AAAGCTAAGCGAAGCGATTGTAAGAATAACGCCACCCATATCCATAGAAGCTTGAACTATTACAGGAGATATGGTATTAGGCACTACATGACTAAATATAATCTTCCATTTTGATGTGCCAATTGCTTCTGCTGCCTGTATAAACTTTCTCTCTTTGAGTGAAACGGCTTGACCTCTAACAAGCCTTGTATACCAAGGCCACCATGATAATGCTATGGCCATAATTGCATTATTGAGACTTGAGCCTACAATAGATACGATTGCTATTGCCAAAAGCAAAGGAGGAAAACTCAAGAAAATATCCGTAATCCTCATTATGACTTCATCTGCCCATCCTCCAATGGTGCCGGCTATTGCTCCCAGAGGAACACCTATAATGATAGCAAGTCCCACTGCCAGTATTGCAGTAGTTAATGATATTCTGATGCCATAGATTACTCTGCTGAATATATCCCTCCCGAGCTCATCTGTTCCAAATAAAAATTCGCGGGACGGAGGCAATAGTTTATTGGCAACATTAGCTTCATCGCTTATATGTGATGGATAAGGAATAACATAAGGTGCCAGTACGGCAAGAACAATAAGAGTTACAATTATATAAAAGGCTGCTAAAGTGAGTTTATTCTTCTTTAAGAGGTAAAAGGAAAACCTAATCTCTTTTATCCTAGGCCTAATTATTTCCAATAGATTATTTATTCTAGTATCCATAATCCACCTCCTAAAGCCTTACTCTTGGGTCTAAAGCTATTATTATATCAGCTACCAGGTTTAGTATCACATAGCAAACCGTTGAAAATATGGTTACTCCTATAATTGCTGGATAATCAAGGGTAGTAACTGCAGTAGTCACATAGCTTCCTAGCCCTGGCCAGCTGAAAATTGCTTCCACCAGGAAAGTATCTACCAAAGTATATCCTAGGGATAAGGTTAGAACTATAGCTGTAGAACCCAATGTATTTTTCAATGCATATATCCAAAGTACTTTTCTATCCTTTAATCCATACGATTTAGCCGCAATTATATAATCTTCATTTAATACTTCAAGCAATGCTGATCTTGTCATCCTAGCTACAAGACCGATTGGATAAAGAGCTATAGTAAAGCATGGAAGAATGTAATGCTTCAATGCATCAAAAAAAACAATCCAATTTGACGTTAATATGCAATCAAATAGCAGCATGCCTGTTACTTTGGGAATTTCATACATAATCTTAATTTCAGTACTGACTTGACCTCCTAGGGGTAGTAGCTCCAGCTGATTATAAAAAATCAGTTGCAGGAATAGTCCTACCCAAAATGTAGGTAAAGAAACTGCACCTATTGAAAACAACCTGCTTAGATGGTCGAGAAGTTGATCCTTCATTTTTGCAGAATATATACCCAAGGGTATGCCTACTATTGTTGCAAAAATAAATGCTATTATGACCAGTTCTAAAGTTGCCGGAATAAATGTTTTCAATTCCTCTTTTATAGGTTGATGGGTACGAAGAGAATAGCCTAAATCTCCTTTCATGCAATTAGTAAGGTATTTCCAAAATTGAACAATCAAAGGCTTGTCCAGGCCTAATTGTTCTCTGGCTTTTTGGATTTGCTCTTGGGTAGCCCTCGGTCCTGCCCACTTGACAGCAGGATCCGAGGGAATTATTCTAGCAATTGTAAATGTTATCGTGATAACCCCAAGCAATACTATTATCCCTAATGATAATCTTCTGATAATATAAGATAACATAGTAACCTCCAAAACCTGGATTGATCTTTATTCATAGTATGTATCATAGAAGAAAACTACGCCTTCATATGCAGGATTGGGTTTAAAACCTTTAAAGCCGGCATCCACTGCCCAAACTGATTTATCATCATATGCATGTATAAAATATGCTTTGTCCAGGACTTCCTTTTGAACATCTACGATTAATTTTTCCGCTTCCACTCTATCCGTTGCGCTGAGTATATCAGCTTCTTCTATCATTACATCAAGATTTTCGTCCTTAATATAAGATAGATTAAAGAGTATATCTTCCTCTGAATACACCAAACTATACAACCAACTCATAGGACTTGCATAATCCGGCCACCACTGCATGAACAAAATATCCTGTCTATCTTCCGGATTTGTATTCTTTGACTTCTCCCAAACATTATCCCAGTTCATTTCTTGTATCTGCAATTCTATACCTAATTTTTTCAAATTAACTTGATATAGCTGAGCCATATTCCTAAGTTCTTCAGTGCCTGATGTAAATGTTAATTCCAATTTTAAACCTTCAGAATTTACTCCTGACTTTATTAGGTATTCTTCTGCTTTTTGAAGATCTGTTTCATATTGCATGAGGCTTTCATCATGTCCCCATAATCCTTTGGGTATTAAACCTGTTGATTTATATGCCATGCCTTCTTTAATGTCACTTACAACTTCTTCATATGGAAATGCATAGCATATAGCTTTCCTGAAATCCACATTATCAAGAGGTTTCTTTTCCGTGTTAAAGAAGCCTATTATATTCGTCCAACTGGGTCCTTCTATTACATTGACTGCAGGATTTTCCCTCAATGCTTTTATGTCAGTCACTGAAAGACCTGAAGTTATCTGAGCTTCCCCTTTTTCTACCAATTGTCTCCTTGATGAGCTTTCCGGAATCTTTTTGATTATGACTCTGTCATATTGATTATCGCTCCAGCCCTTCCAATAATCATCGAATTTTGCCAGTATTACTTCCTCGCCTTTTGTAACCTGCTGAACCTTATAAGGACCCGTACCTGCCTCATTGCCTTCATTGAACCAACCAGTATCTTTGTCTACAGCATTGGGAGAGATAATAAAGGCAGCATATCCTGCGCTAGCAATTAAATCCAATGGTGCGGGATAACTCAATACAAATTCTACTGTATAATCATCTATGACTTTTATCTCATCTACACAATCCCAGATATATGCAGCTCCCATCTGCAAATCCATTGTTCTTTCTATGGATTTTTTTACTGCTTCTGCATTGAGTTCTGCACCATCATGAAATTTAACACCCTGTCTTAATTTAAAGTTCCATACCGTTCCATCTTCATTGGATGTCCATTCTTCTGCCAAAAGAGGCTCTATCTTTTCTGTATTGATATCATATCTTGTCAAAGTCTCGTAAATGTTGTGAAGAACAATTATTCCATTGGAGTATTCGACACTAGGGTCAAAATCGATGTAGGGTTCTGAAATAAAGGCATAATATGCTATTTTGAGCTTATTTTCAGTAGTTTGAGTGCTCTGCTGCTGTCCCCCGGAACAGCCTGTAATTATTGCGCCCATAATACACTTCATAAGTACAAAGCATAAAAATTTTTTCATTATAACCCCTCCCTCTTACTAATTTTTTAATATATTATCATAAAAGGCATGACATATAATTGTAAATATTACAAAATTCTGCACTATCGTTTGTAATTTTATAAAATTTTTTATATTGTATATATTTAAAATTTTCTTTTAATTTGGATTAAAAAAATATAAGGTGAAAACATTGGTTTATGTATTCTACCTTATATTTTACGTTTTTGATAAAATATGTTGTAACTTTTGTCTAATTTCAATGAAATGTATTATTCAAACTCTATCTCAATGGTTTCATAGCCCAAGTTTCTCAAAAATTCCTCTAAAAACATCCTTATATTATCATCTGTATCATTAAGGAAACCCTTTTCTATAAGCTTTTTTTCTATATTTTCTTTTTCTTCAGCCAGTTGATTAAAAATATCATTTATGCTCAAATTATTGAATATAGAGTCTTTTTCATCATAGACATATATGCTTTTTTCGTCAATCACATGATCTAGTATTTTTGAATTCTTTAATTTTATCTTGATAGCCTTCCCTTCATTAAGCAATATATCTATATCTCCAACATCTATGCCAGCTTTTATATATCCATCGTATTTTATTAAAAAAGACTTCTCAGTAAAAGGCAATTGAAAATCTTTGATTTTCATTTTATCTTTAAATGCCACCACATTGCTGTAAAAATATTTATTGGATGACAATTCCCAGAGTCTTTCAACCCTTTCCAATATAACTGTGGAATCTGCAATAGATTGGTTTTCAACAGTTACAGTTGGTTCGGGAGCTTTCTGGCTGTCTAGCATTTTATAAGCAGTAAACATGATTGCTAAAATCAGAGCTAATATAATTATTGTCTTTATTGATATGAAACTTTTAATATTCATTTACTCAAAACTCCTCACAAATCGCTACAAATATCTTAATAAATAATATTACAATGAACCCCACATTATCTCACCATTTACTATTGTTGCAGCTATTTCCACATCTTTTAATCTGTCATGTTCTATTTCAAATATATCTTCATTCAGCACGGTAAAATCAGCCAATTTCCCTTCCTTGATTGAGCCTTTTATATTCTCTTCAAAGGAAGCATAGGCAGCTCCTAGGGTAAATCCATACAAAGCCTCTTCAACAGAAATTTTCTGTTCAGGCAGCCAGCCGCCCTCAGGATAACCTGTAAGATCCTTTCTGGTCACTGCTGAATAAACTCCATGCATAACATTACAAGACTCTACCGGACAATCAGACCCAAAGGCTACATATACACCTTTATCTATAAGAGTTTTCCAATTATAAGTAGATTTGGCTCTCTCCACTCCAATTCTTTCTTCTACTATATGAAGATCATAGTTTAAGAAAATAGGCTGAACATGGGAAATAAGATTTAATTGCTTGAATTTTTCTAAAAGCTCTTCATTTGTTATCTGGCAGTGAATTATAGAGTGTCTTACATTTTTACCTGGCATTCTTTTTACTGATTTTTCTATGCTATCAAAAGCCATGTACATGGCTTTATCTCCAATGCAGTGTATTGCTGCGCTCATATTTCTTTCATGGGCATATTCTACAAGCTGATCTAACTCCTCTTGTGTATAGATACAAATACCACAATTTCCAGGAGAATCCTTATAATCCTGTGTCAAATATGCGGTTCTGGCTCCAAGGGAACCATCTGTCAGCAGCTTTAAAGGTCCCAACTTGAAATATTGGTCGCCCCAGCCAGGATAGTATCCGTTATCAAAAAAATCTTTCAACTCATCTATTGTAGGAAGAAGGCATTGTTCGTAAACTCTTAATTTTAATTTTCCTTCCTGTACCAGCTCTTTATAGGCCTGAATGACTTCTTTGTATCCTGCTCCTGAAGCCGACTGTAAGTCATCACTTTGAACAGATGTTAATCCACATGATAAAACTTTTTCTTGAGCTGCTAATAAGGCTTCTTTTATAGAATTTACATTACTTTTTGGCATCATCTCATATATAAGCGCAATGGCGTTTTCTCTGAATATCCCATTGAGCTCCCCTTTATCATCTAAATCTATTGAGCCTCCTTCTACTTGTTTTGTAAAACTATTGATACCACAAGCCTCAATGGCTTTGCTGTTTGCAACTATAGCATGTCCACAAGCTCTTACGATTACAATAGGGTGCTGCTGTGATATTTCATCTAGGATATATCTGTTAGGAAACATTTTCTCTTCAAAATAGTCCTGATTCCAACCTCTTCCCAAAACCCAATGTCCCGATTTAATATTATTATGTTCTATATATTCTGAAATCATGGTTTTTAGTTGTTGAATTGATCTTGCCCCGCTTAAATCAATGGTCTTCATCGATAAACCCAGGTTTAATAGATGCATATGACTGTCAATAAAGCCTGATACCATTACCTTACCATTCAAATCTATAATTTGGGTATCGGCATCCTTGTATCTCACCACATTTTCATTGCTTCCTACAAAACCTATTCTCCCATCCCATACAACTACTCCTTCTGCGAAGGGCATATCTCTTTCCATTGTGACTACCTTGCCATTGATAAATATTTTTTTCACCTAAACAACTCCCTTCATAATGAAAAGATCACAACTATAACAATTTTACAGCCTCCTGTTTTGGCAAGGGTTTGCTAATAATGTATCCCTGTATCATATCACAACTATGCCGCTTTAGATACTCTAATTGCTCTTTCTCTTCCACTCCCTCAGCAACTACTTCAAGTCCCAAATCATGAGCAATAGAAATAATGGTTCCTGTTAAGCATTTTTTATCTTTAGAATAAAGAATGTTATCTACAAAAGATTTATCTATCTTAACAATATTTATTGGTAAATCTCTTAAATAAGTTAAAGAAGAATAGCCTGTACCAAAGTCATCTAAAGATATTCTGACTCCTAATTCTCTAAGCTTTCTAATCACTTTTAAATTATAATCGATATTTTCCATCAGCACACTTTCTGTTATCTCCAGTTCCAACGTTGACGGTTCCAGTTCATGTTTTACTAGAATATCTCTTACCATTTGCACAAATCCATCCTGCTTCAACTGTACTACAGAAACATTAACCGATATGGATATATCCTCATATCCCATTTCAATTATATGCTTTATAAAACCACATGCCTCATCCAGAACCCATTTCCCTAAAGGTATTATAAGGCCGGAAACTTCTGCAATATCAATGAACTCAGATGGTGAAATGAATCCATGCTCTGGGCTGAACCATCTTAGTAAAGCCTCAAAACTCTTTATCTTACCTGTTGAAATATGATATTGAGGTTGATAATATAACACAAACTCATCATTATTAATAGCTTCTTTCATGCTATTTTGAATCGTCATCCTCTTAACAATGCGCTGGTTCATTTCCTCACTGAAAAATGCATAATTGTCTCTGCCTTCTTCTTTTACAACATACATGGCAATATCAGCGCATTTTAACAACTCCTTAAAATCCGCACCATTTTGAGGATAAAGTGATATTCCTATGCTGGTAGATATATTCAATAATATATCATCTACATAAAAGCTGGATTCAAAAGATTTCAAAAGATTCTGTGCTATCTCCTCTACTTCACTTATATCATCATAGTTTTCAATCAATACCATAAATTCGTCTCCGCCAAATCTTGCAACAGTATGATTATTGCCGATGAGCTGTTTAATTTTATTTGCAACTTGAAGCAGAAGTTCATCGCCTATAAAATGGCCAAAGGTATCATTAATAAATTTAAAATTATCCAAATCCATAAAAAACAGTGCTGCATTTTTCTGTGCTAAAACATTTTCATTGAAATATTCCTCTAGATTGATTCTGTTGGGCAGTCCAGATAAGGGATCATAATAGGCTAAATTGTGAATGCTTTTTTCTTTTTCTGCCAGTTCATCATATTGAACCCTTAATGTTTCCTCAGAGGCATAAAGTTCTTCATAAAGTGAAGTCAATTCTTCATGGCTTTCAATTAATTCCTTTTCTATCTTTATTCTCTCGCTTATATCTATACCTATAATATCATAATATCCTTCAACATTATCTACAATGTTCAGATTCCAAATAATATGTATAACATCTCCTTTTTTACTTTTCAATGGCATTTCCAAAGAATTCAAGGATTTTCCATCATTTATATGACTCATGAGTTTATTGTAAGAATCCATAGCATCGGAAGGCACAATATCTGATAATTTCATTTTATCTAATACATTTGAACTCTTATAACCTAGCTTGGATTCAGCATGTTTATTAAATTCAGATATAATACCTTCTCTATTTATTCCTATTATAATTAGATTTGCCGCATCTACAGCTGCTGCAGCCACATTTCTTTCGGTCTGCAGATCTTTCCTTAATACTCTGATATAAAACTGGGCAACTGAAAATATGATTATTCCCAACACCAAAATCAAACCTAAGAAGTAATATATATGATTTATACTTCTGAATATTTGTGACCTTGGAGCAGATATTCCAAAATACCAATTAGTTCCGGAAATTTTAGCATATCCCGCATATCTTATAGTGCCATCAAAAATATATTGTCCTGCGCCCTTTTCGTTCATATGCATGGCTGTAAAAAAATCATACATGCTCTTGTGATACCCTAGCTTTTGCCAATCAAGAATAATATTTACTCTATTATTCACATATTCCCGATATTCATGAGCAATTGTAGTGCCCAAGCTATCTATTATAAAGGATCTGCCATAGTCTCCTAGTTTTATCCCATCTGTTATTAGCGATAGAGTTTCTATGTTCTGGGTACAGTATAAAACTCCTACTACTTCTTTATCGTTGATTATGGGAACGGCAAATGTAACAACATGACTATTGTCAACCCTGCTTACAATAGGATCTGACACATTGGGAATACCGTTTTTGGCAAGTTTAAAATACTCGCGATCTCCTACATATAGTTCTACTCCATCTGTAGTCCGGGAATTTCCTGAAAGATCCGCAATGCTCAACCTGGCAAAGCCTTTTCTATTGGCTTCCTCAGCTAGCAATTTCATTTTTTCCTCTATAGAAACTTGGGGATTTCTTATCGGTTCTTCTGCGGCTATGGTCTCAATTACATCTAAGCAACCTTTTAAGCTGCTTTCCACAGCTTTAGCTCCCAACACCGCAATTTCTGTAAGAGACTCATAAAGATTAGCTATAATGGCATTAGAAGCAAAGTTATAAATAAAGCCACCGATGATAATCGAAATAATCATGATGGCTACGCTAGTAATCATTATTGTATTATTCCTAATTGGTTTTCTCATATAATCGCCCCCTTATTATAAGAGGTTTGCCATTATTTTGCACTCAATGTTTTCTTGATTATAGCAAATTTCGGCAAAAAAGTAAATAAACTTTGCTATTTTTACAAAAACAACAAGTTGCAGCCAGGTAAAGTCGAACCCCCATGAGGCATTACTAATACAGTGGCGTTACTACCTAATCTTTCCATAGCATCGTCCAGCGCTGATTGTACAGATTGGTACGGATGCATAAATATATTCCGTACAAATTTAGCTTCCATGTCTGAAACAAGATAAATATCAGAGTTTTGTAATACAAGTGCAATCGCAGCTGCTTTATGCCCTCCAAGCTAAAAGTCCTTCTGAATACGCTCTATCATACAGTCCGGTGTAGGTGAATTAGTCATCCATTCCTCGAATACATGATCTCCCATTCCTTCTTTACATGAGCCTACAAGAATAATTATGCCACCTTTTTTAACCGCATGCTTTGCATTGTCTAGTGCTTTTTGGGTCTGGTACAGATTCAAGTCTTTTGGAGCCCCACCTTGGGATACGATCACTATATCCGCGCGCGCTTCGATTTCCTTTTTATACAGTCTATCAATAAATTTACAGCCTTCTCGATGTGCTTTTATGTAGTGCCCTGCAACAGCATGGATTATGTTTTTATGCTCGTCCAACACTACATTTATGATGAAGTCAATGGGGCAATATCTAGCTGCTTCTTCAGTGTGGCAGCGATGGCTTCCTATTGCAAATACAATCGTAATGTCTTCACTCTTAACACCTGCTGAATACATTTCATTGAGCAATGGTGGCAATATAATATTTGAAGGTAAAGGACGTGTAATATCACTTGTGACTATAACAACTTTTTCCAGCAGCTTCCATTACAGCTTTTAAATTTAAAGATCAGGCATAAGATTAACAATAATATATTACTGAATTTTATATAAATTATAGTGACTCTAATAACTCATCAATATTGGATATGCCTATAAACTTTTTCTTATTCTCTACTGCCTTTCTAACTTTATTGGGCAACGATACTTCTCCAAATACTATAGCTCCTACGATTAACCCATCTTTCAAAAAGAATTTTAGATACTTGCCATTGTCTTTATCAAATCGTTGAAGAGATTCGCAATCCTGGCAGAATATATTGCCTATGGTAAACAAAGTGATACCAGGTATCTTAAGCTGGGTATGAGGTTTAGTATCTTCATATATGGTTACCTTTCCTGCTGCATTGCTTCCTGCCACTTTACCCTGTGATATAGCTATAGGCCATATACAATAATTATTCTCATTGTATTCTGCTACATCTCCCGCAGCATATATATCTTCTATATTGGTTCTCATATACTTATCAACTTTAATAGCTCTACCGATTTCCAGTCCTATATTATCAAAAGGAGCTATATTTGCTCTTACACCCATAGAAAGTATTACAAAATCAGTATCTATGACTCTTCCATCTTTTAACTTAACTCTTGAAACTTCATTATCTCCAACGAATTCCTCAGTTTCTCCATTAAGATAAACATTAATACCTTTTGATTTTAGGGCATCCAGTAGAAGTGATGATGCAATACTATCTGATTGCCTGGGAAGTAATCTTTCATTCCTTTCTATTATGTTTACTTCACATCCTAGCTGCCTTATTGAATGACCAATCTCCAGCCCTAGCAATCCTCCTCCAATCACAGTACATACTTTGCATTTTTTTGCCGAATTTATTACATTATCAGCATCATGAATAGTGCGTATTGTAAAAATATTTTTCAAATCGATACCTTTAATGTTTGGTTTAAAAGGACTGGCACCTGCAGCTATTATAAGGCTATCATAGTAATAGTTTCCTTTATCGGTCAATACCATTTTTTCATTGACATCAATTCCTGTAACTTTTGTTTCCTTCACAAGATTGATTCTGTTCTTTATGTACCAATCATCTCCATAGGTAGTCAAGTCATTCAAACTGGTTTCCCCTGAAATATAATGTGGTATTCTCGTCCTTGTATATGTGTTTAAACTTCCCGATTCCAATATTGTTATTTGACAATCCTTATCCACTTCCCTGGCTGATTTTGAGGCATTAAGCCCTGCAATGCCCGCTCCGATTATCAATATTTTTTTCATCACTTTATCACCACTCCAATTATTTTCAGATAATATTTACCAATTATTATTCGACATTTTTTTATTAATACCTTCAACAATATAATAGTTACTATCTATTGGTATGGTTTATCTTTGCCTGTTAGCAAACTAATTTATTTTTTGCATTCTTTGCAAAAATATTTAAGTCAAATAGAAAAGTACATTTCCATCTCTTAAACATATAATGATATAAGCAAGTTTTTTAAGTAGGTGATATTATGCAGATCCATGTGGTTCAACCGGGAGAATCAATATTTGAAATAGCTCAAATATATAACTCTACTGTTTCTGCTATTGTAGGCGCAAATGAAGTGCCTAATCCTAATCAGCTGGTGGTAGGACAAACTTTGGTAATCCCCATAGTAGGAAGCTATTACTGGGTACAGCCTGGAGATAGTTTGTACAATATCGGGCAAAGATTTGGCATAAGCTATCAGGAATTAGCTCGTGTTAATATGATTCCAGTTAATCAGCCTTTACGAGTAGGATTAAGGCTGTATATTCCACCAGGCCCCAAGAGAAGGGCAGAAATAAACGCATATGTTGAACCTATAGGTGATACTGTTACTCCTGCATTGGAAGAATC
>JAAYMO010000110.1 GCA_012521375.1 Clostridiales bacterium | reverse complement strand
CTCAAAAGTTTTCTGGAATTTTGCAATCTATCTAGAACAGATAATGTAACCAAAACTACATAAAATCATCATAATCTTGTTTGTAATCTTGAGGGCTTCCTAATTTAAAGCTCAATGTTTCTATATTTTTTATCATTTACAGTATCATTTGAGTTAATCTATCAGGGCAATTTATACCTCATCTAATGTATCTTGGTTTCTTGCAGCCAGTCTATCCAGTAAATTTTCTCATAGATAAGAATTCTGGTATATCCAACATTAAAAAATAATTACCTTGTATTATCATACTTCATTTGCCATTAGAGAAGCTGGCAACCTAATGTGCTTTCCGCTTCCTTTAATGCAAATTCATGGGCATCATCATTAAAAGATGCTACTCCATCCTTATAAATATTGACTTTATATGCCAGGTTTCTTGCATCGGCTGCGGTATAAAGCACACAAATATTTGTGCACACTCCAGCTAAATAAAGCTCATCCACAGCTTTTTCTCTCAGGTACAAATCCAAATCAGTCCCGAAAAAGGCACTATAACGTCTTTTTCTTATTATCTTGTCTTCCAGATTGACATTAATGTCCTCTATTATCTCTGCCCCTCTAGTTTGGGTAATACAATGAGGGGGAAACATATCAAATTCTTTATCGTCTTTTTCATGATTATCACAGATAAAAATGATTGGATAGCCTTCTTGCCTGAACTTCTCAATGGTTTCCTTTATAAAAGGTATAATTTTTTTCCCCGCCGGCCCTACACTTAATGCTCCCTTTTCATCTATAAAATCCTTTAGCATGTCAATAACCAATAAAGCTTTCATGACAGACTCTCCTTCCCTTTTATTAATATAGAAACACCTCTACTCTATCTGATTATCTTATAAAAATAATTCCATATTTTATATGCTCAACAACTTATCTAAAATCTTGATAGTAACAACTTGCTGTAGATCAATTCACTTGTTCGTTTATCATTGAAATCTATATCTCCAGATATATGCACCACTGTATTTCCTTTTTGAACTATAATTTCATCCCTGCTCTTTGTCAATACCAGGTTATCCACATTCCATAAATCCCTCATCTCATCATCCTTGATAATAGTTTTTGTAAACAGATTCATACCCTTCCACTTAAATCCCTTTTCTAATTCTTCCTTGATTCCATTGAATATTACGTCAGCAAAATATCTATTTATGGCTTTATAATATTTAATCCGTATACTCTCTGTTTTACCGTTTATATATCTAGTTTCCCGGTAATTATAATGTTCTGGAATAATGGGACTCATACCATGATCAAATTCCCTACTTTCTAATATGCCTTTCTCTGAACCTTCCAATAGTTCTTCCATACTAACTATAGGATAAGCCTCAGGTATTGAATCTTGCCTATAGGTATTGCTTACTAAAATATTTGCAAACAGTGAATTAACTATAATTATAAAAAAAGCTACAACAATGACTGCAATAGTGATATATAGTGCACTGCCATCTTCTTTAGCAGCCTTTTTCTTAATAAAATATCTAAGACAATACCCAACACTTAAACCAAAAACTGGGCCCAAAATAGATAGTCCTACAATGTGAGGTTTATAAAGTGCATCGCCTAAAAGTGAAAGTATGAATATAATTCCAATAATCAATACTGGAACATGGAATACTATTATGCGCCTTCGGGCACTTTTCAAAGAAGGCTTTCCTATAGGTAATCCCTTTTTAATATTTCTTCTTGCCTTTAGCACTCTGATTAAGCCATAGATAGTATAAGCAAACATGAAAACACACAGCATTGGAAAAAATATTGTTCCAGTTACACCTATAAAGCTTAAAAAGTTTTTATAGCTTACAGGAAAAAACTTAGTCAATCCTATAATTGCAACAACGGAGGATACAAGCATAGCCAGCATTTCATTTCTCCATAAGGTAGTCTCAACAATTTTATGTTCAAATGCTTCGTCTGTTTGAATAGGGGCAGGAACATTATCTGCATCTGCATAGAAAAACTGCAGATAATTTTGTGATGTTATAAAAGTCCAACCTAATTTCTCGCACTGCTTTCTATACTCCTGCGCTTCTATAGTATTTTCTGGTGTGAAGGGGCCGCCTTTTTTAAACACATCTACGCAGAATTTCAACTTCTTAGGCTCTATAGCTCTAAATTTGGCTGTTAGCCCTCCAACCTTCTCTAACATCCATCCTTTTTCAGCCATTTCTTCCAAATATATTTCCATCGCTTTATAATCAAAGGAAAAGAAACCCCAAAACACCCTCTTAGTTTTACTCAGCATATTCTACCTTCTTCCCTTAGATATTCTTTCCATATCTGTTATTACATATTATCCTGGTTCTATGCCAGAGAACCGCCTGATTTTAATTCTTCTTTAATCTCCTTCCAATCAGGCAGGTATTGATCCATGTATGTATAGAATCTTTTATTATGGTATCTTTCAAGCAGATGTGCCATCTCATGAACTACTATATATTCAAGGCACCTTGGACTCCTTTTTGCCAATTCCAAGTTGATCCATATTCGCTTTGCAGCAATATTACATGTACCCCATTTGGTTTTCATCAGTTTAACTCCAAAAGAGTTTACTTTTACACCCATTATCTGCTCCCACTTTTCGATAAGCTTAGGAATCTCCCCTTTAAGCTGACTTCTATACCACTCATTCATTACTTTTTTCCGTTGTTCTCTGGTACTGCCCTCTCTAATATATAAATCCATTTGATGTTTGTGTATCTCAACTCTCTGCTTTTTATCGGTATAGATGACATTTAATAAATATGCTCTGCCCTGAAAGTAATGACTTTCACCTGAAACATATTCTTTTTGAGGCTCTATCTCTAGATTCTTATACTTTGCCCGTTGCTTCTTTATCCAGCCTAACTTGGAAACTGCAAAATTCCTAATATCTTCGTCTTTCATTCTTTTAGGTGCAGTGATCCTTACTCGACCGTCAGCTTTGTATACAGCTATATACATATTCTTAATGCTTTTTTTGATTACTTGGATCTCAATGTCTTCAATTCTCATGTTTTTCATATTATTACTCCATTTACTTTATAATCAGTACCAAAGTCATAACTATTATGTTTTTATTAAACTTCAACTATTAAGGCTTTTGTTTTGCTTTTTCCAATACACATTATAGTATAAATTCAAATTTAATCTTTTCTTTTCAACCTTTGATATATTATCTGCAAATATTTCATATAGCTCCTTCTCTGATTGTTTTGCTAATCTCATAACTTCAATTCTATCCTTATCAGTCTTGGCTTGGTCAGCTAGTTTTAGCAGCTGTGCTTCCATATCATCCCTTTTGGCTATAAATGATGAAAGATCGGATATTTCTCCATTGAGCACTTTCCTATGCAACTGTTCAATTTGCTTCCAATATTCTACAGCTTCTGGTTGCTGTTCTTCTGAATAAAACATCTCGGTGCTATCAGTAAACCAATAGGGTTTATACAAAGAAAGGCATGGCAGAGAAGTACCAGTGCACCACAATGTAATGCTACCATCTTTCAAACGGGCAACCATGCTTCCGGTGGTTTGACTGGAAATAACGCCTCCTCCGTGCATGCATATAGTTTTCATGCTGCCGGATTTATAATTACTAACCTTGTCATCACCGCAATGACTTCTAAGAATACTCATCATATAGCTAACATCAATGTTTCCGGTATTCTTCTTCAAACTATCTTTAGTATGTTTTTGCCTATAATCACCTTTTGTAGCAAAGGAATAAAGCTTATCCTCATAACAAGCCTTAAAGCTGAAATCCTCTTCTGATTTGCACCATCCTCTGTTTATGGCATTATCTATCAACCCACTGTTGCATTCATCAAAATCTTTATTAAGAGTAAGGGAGTTTGAAATTGTATATATATCATCTATTTGTTTTACAACCCAATTCTGACCTGCTGTTTCCAATACATAAGCATTATTATAATCAGCTATAATGAAAGAATTATGATAGCGAAGATTTGCAATGTATCCTGCCTTCCCACCTTGTCCGTACTTTTCAAGCAGATAAATAATGTATTTTACAGCATTATCAGCAGTATCGCAATATTCAAGAGCCAATCGCAGCATATCCATGCCTAGAAGTGCTTTCGGCTTCAGCTTTTCCTTTGTAAATACCGCCTCATTGCCTATGACTAATCCTTTGCTGTTTATCCCCATTTCAGCACCCCATATCCAATGAGGTTTTATTAATATTACATCATTAGTAAATTCTTCTCCATCAACTTCTATATATGTACACTTGATTTTTTCGTTTTTATCACGTTTCTTAGGAGGTATTCTAATCATAATTTGAGGCTCATTGGGCTCCCTGTCGCTGTTCTTTCCAAATATCACAGAGTTATCCATAGTCACATTTGATAAAGCAACCAGCGTATCACACATAATATATCCCTCCATAAATATGCTATATTTAATAGCTACACTAAGCATATATCTATTTTAATGCCTTACCAAATTAGATACTTATTTACTAATTATACCATAAATATTACACCATGAAATAAAATCACTGCA
This sequence comes from Clostridiales bacterium, assembly GCA_012521375.1. Taxonomy (GTDB): domain Bacteria; phylum Bacillota; class Clostridia; order Lutisporales; family Lutisporaceae; genus Lutispora. The sequence goes on along the minus strand of JAAYMO010000110.1, from coordinate 3,104 downwards.
ATCACATATAGACTGCAGTTAACTATAATTTTCTCTCACTTTTTAGTACAGCTTGTCTACTTAACAACCCTTGATCCCGTAACATGTCATCTATTTTTCTAATTACCATATATCTTTCTATTTGAAATTTATGTTTCGAAACTTTATATTATATGTAGAGTCTTTTAAATTACTTAAGATAATATCTAATTTTCAATGTTGCTCCTTTACCACTCGGTGGTGAATATAAAATAATATCACCCTTATTCATAAAACTTCTCATAACTCTACAACATAATGGCATTTTATGATTCCGTCCAGGGTAACCTCCTACAAGTCTATGAAGATAACCAGACTCAACATCTATATAGTCTTTTCCTTCAATTTTGGCTTTTTCTAGTATTTCTTTTAGTACTTCAGCAAATTTGTTGCTATTATATTGGTTGACTTTTTTAGTTTCACACTGAGATGTAATTTTTATATCTTTTTTATCATAATTGCTTGTCCCAACCAGCTGTTTAATTCTTTCAAATTCGCTTTCTGTTAATGGTTCGGCATTCAAACCTTCCACAAGCCATAATCCGCTACTACGTATTTTCTCTACAGGGCTATAATTACCTAACCATTTGGTACTTTGTGCAAATTGCTTATCATTATTCAATGTAGCAATTATTCCTTCTTCTAATCTTAATCTTTCGTTTGCATCCATGATTTCTCCAATCACAACAAAACTTATTCTAGTACGTATATATCTTGTAACATATTCCTCAACTATTGCTTGATATGCTGGATTTGCCCGCTGTAATATTTCATTATCTTCTGTTTTTGATAAGTCATACTCCCATACCTTTAGAAATGCATCATGATTTTTGTTTAATATAGCTCTACCAATATTCTTTCTAAAAATGCTTCCATCCTTATCTTCAATAATAAAATGATCTCTCAATCTACCTTTAAGTCTATTTGGCGATCTATGTGTCCCTACTCTTACTATTCTATCAAAATCAAAGTACTTTTCTCCTTCCTCAAACATTATATATATACCGCTATTGGGTAATTTGTCGAAATCAAATGGATACCTAATTCTAGGCAATTCATTTAATAGTTTATGGAGATTATATGAGTAATTTATATCTTTCTGCTTATTAATACTTGTTTTATATTGATGTTGGGAGCTAGTATTATTAGAAATGTCTTTTATAAGTTTATCTAGTGTTGATTCCCAATAATAAATACCTAAGCCTTTAAGTGGAAGAGTTACATTTTTTAGATAAGGAATAAGATACTCATAATAGTTTTTACCAGCTATTATAATAAAATTGTCTTTTTCTAGATTAGCTTCACATTTGAGATCAGATAATACTCTCTGTGCCCATTCTTTCTTTTCACTGTCTGAGCAATCATTTAATGTTTTTTCATAGTAATCAATTTCTTTATCCTCTGGAACTAATCCATATAATGATGACAAAATAAATATCTTGTTGGCGCCAATTCTTTTCACATATTCATATGCCTTAGGGAACCATCTGCTTTCAGAGTACATTTCCCTCGCTTTGCATCTATAAGGTTTCTTAGTTTTCGTACATGATAGCAATGCTATTAAAGCCATATATACACCTCCCCTAGATTTAGCAAATCACAATATGAATTACAAAACATAAAAAAGCGGACATATTCTCACTTTGCTATATTGAGTCACATTTTTTGAGTATGCTCTTGATCATCTCAGGTCTTATCTCCCATATGTTCGCCTGTATTCTGAAAGGATCCCATTGATCAATATCAAATATTCTAATCCAACTATCTATTACTCTTTTTCTCTCCTCTGGATAAAAGTGTGAAGTATTCTCATTAAGGAAGGAAAATGAATCTCTGAAGCCTTTATTGGATATATCTCTTTTATATTCTTCCAAATCCTTATCGTCCTTTGGTACATAATGATGATTAAGCACATAATCCCATTTTAAACCGTCAAAATATATGATTTCTGACTCATCAACTTCCAATACATATACAATCTCTGTGTCAGTAGGTCTTAGCATATATTCCTCACTGATGGAACACCATATTGGAAACTCTACTCCTTCCGGCTTGGGCACTATTTTGTCTGCAGCATTAACAAACCAACGGTAAAGATTTATTATATAATCTGCAATCAAATCATATTTCTCTATCAAGTGCTTCCTTTTTATACAAAAAACACCATCTTTCTTCAAGTCCTCCAAACTTCTTATATCCTGCCTCGTCCAAAGGGTTACCTTTTTTGTTGAAGCATTTGGATCTGTCAGTTTCATTACCTCCAATATTGATAATAAAACTCTACAACATGAATTATATCATATCGTAGAGCTTAGTACAGAATCTAGTTGTTAAGTGAAATTAGGTATTAAGTTTATAACTAAGCCTCAGTCAAAAAACCATTGCTATCTTTTTTATATGGATTCCAAGCCAAGCACAGCAAGTGTACAGTTATATCTCCGCTTGAAGCTCCGATTTCCACCTCTTCAAGATTTTCCATGATCATATCATAATCATTTGATATCTTTTCTATTTGTTGTTCAAGTTCAAGCTGCAATTCTTCGAGCTGAGCTTCTACCGCCTCTAACGTTTCCTGATCTTGTGTGATTCCTTGATGGCTTTTCAATGCACGACCAGTACTTTTTACAGCAGTTCCAAATATAAGAATCTATTAACATCCAATGGTTCATCTTCCAACCATGCTTTAAAACTAGGAGAAGCTAAAAGATTATTAGGCATCATTTCCAATGAAAATCTGTCTTTAGAGAGCAAAAGTTTTCCAGACTCATCATTCAACCTTTCTCAATAAGCAGGTTATGTATTGCGTTGATAAGTCCTGCATTTTTTGCCCTCTTAGCATAATAGTATTGATATACGTTTCTTTGACTCTCACCTCATGTTATTCTCAATACCAACACTAATATTAATATCAAAAGTGTTATATATTTCATGTCTAATCTTTCATATAGATAAAAGAACAAAAACAGACTAAGAATCGATATTCCTAGTCTGCACACATCATTTTGTATGTGGGAGTTAAACTGCATATCATTAATTTAATCTAACGATCCATTTCAATTGGCATATATATGCAATCAGTAATGCTG
>JAAYMO010000109.1 GCA_012521375.1 Clostridiales bacterium | reverse complement strand
CCTCTCCTATGGCGTCAGGCCAACCGCCCAGTTCCTTGATCACTCTTGTCTCATACAACGAAAATGCTCCCTGGGCTACCAAGGTACCTTGATATAACCCTTGAAGTCTTTTTATGCTGGCTATACCTAAGAAGTAATCCCACTCCTGTATCCTGGCTATAAAATTCTGGCGGCTGTTTCTTACCAAAACTGCTCCTGCCACAGCACATACTTCACCGGGAGCTGATTCTTTCCTTGATACCAGATATCTTACTGCAGATTTATGAAGAAGAGTGTCTGCATCCAAAGTTATTACATATTTTGTATCAACATATTTCAATGCTTTATTCAGAGCATGATTCTTTCCTAGCTTGGACTCCCTGAGAACCTGTACAGGCAATGAAAGCCTTTCAGCGGCTTCCATTGCTATTTTTCCAGTTTCATCATTGGAATTATTGTCAACCACTATTGTTTTTATTATCCCACTATAATCCTGTTGTTTAATATACTTTAGGGTAGAGGCAATATTTCTCTCCTCATTATGGCACGCAATTACTATTGTTATTGGAATTTCCGGTTCAGATACCTTAAAGGAAGGCTGCCGATCCAAAAGCAGACTTACAACCATGAAAGCGTTTATATATCCAGGCAGATAGCTTATTCCTGCAATAATTAGCACTGAAACAGGAAGTGATACTATTTTGCTCAATTCAAAAACCCAGGGCAGGGATACAATTATGGAGAATGTAGTCCAAAGAGCTGCTACAGCATGTCCAATCCAAAACTTGGTTTTTACTGCGACGTATTTTTTCATGCTACCTCCAATCTAATCCTAACTTCTGCTAATAAACATTATTATTAATGAATAGTCTTAATTATGATAAATGCAATATATAGAACTTTGTCACATAGTCCATTACAGTACCTAATTCTAACACAAAAATAAGCCGGAAAAAGTAACAAATGTTTCCTTAACCGGCTTATTTCACAAACACCTATCTATATTTAATTTTTCATATCATATCCTAACAAAGCAGCTCCTATAGCTCCGGCATATTGTGCTTCTTTATGGGTATATATAGTGCATTTCAGCTTCTTTTCAAGTATAGCTCTGATTTGCTCATTTTTTGACACTCCACCAGTAAAAAATACTAAATCTCTAATTTCTATCCTGTTAGCTATATGTGCAATTTTATTGGATATGGAATGTAGTATGCCCGAAGCAATAGATTCTTTTGTTGCTCCGGCAGCCAGAAGGCTTATAACCTCGCTCTCCGCAAATACTGCACACATGCTGTTTATATCCCTTGGTGCTGACTGAGCTGCCAAATACTCTAATTCGTCTACTTCTACCTCCAACACATGGGCCATTACTTGAAGGAATCTGCCTGTGCCTGCAGCACATTTATCATTCATTATAAAATCCAGCACATTGCCTTTATCATCAATGGATATAGCCTTGCTGTCCTGTCCTCCCACATCGATAATTGTCCGAGCTTTTGGATTTAAATACTTTGCACCTTTGGCATGGCAGGTTATCTCAGTAATTTTTTTCGTTGCAAAGGGTATGGATACTCTTCCGTAACCTGTGCCTATTATTCCGACTACATCCTCTTCTTTTCCACCGCTTATGCGGAGAATCTTTCTATAAAGCTCTTCTCCTGTTTTTTTCAGATTCCATCCTGTGGGCTGCATAAGCAGATGCATTTTTTCTCCGTCGAAAGCGGCAGCTTTTGCACATACCGACCCAATATCGATTCCTATACTGATCATATGTTTCTCCTCATAAAGCATTGTTATATAAATTTTATTTCCATATTTTTTCTCTCCAGAGAGTGCATTGCCAATATCTTTATTTCATGCTTATCAATAATGTCCAAAATAGCTTTTTCATCCTCATGCTCATATTTTATTGCAATGCCGCAGCTCTTGCTGAGCTGCCTGGGAGTTGGAACTATTGTATATTTTATATTGTTTTCCTTTAGCTTTTTTGCCAGCACTAAACCATCGGTATGAGTGTTGAATAGTATATAATAGTCATATTCCATTATTAGCCTAGCATCTCCAGGAAAGCTTCCACCCTAGTCTGTATCTGCCCTACATCATCGTTGCTATAATCACTTTCAATGAATAGCACAGGTATGCCTGCTTCTTTTAGGGCTTTTTCTACATTGGTGTATTCTATGTTGTAGGTATGGCAGAATTGGAGGCAGTTATAAATTACTCCGTCTGCTTTATATTCTTTAGCAAGCCTTATTATGTCCTCTTCTCTTCCTTTGTTAGGGGTAAAACATGCACAATTTATCTTTAAATATCTGTCAGCTAATGCATTTATCATGCCATCCATTGTAGTTGGACTCTCATCTACAAGGTTTTCAAAATATCTTGTACCAGTGCAGGTTTCTTCAGCAACAACCACAGCACCACTATTTTCCACTATATGATGCATTTTCCAATTGGGAACAGCCATTGGAGTTCCGCTTATGAGTATTCTCTTGTCACCTTTTTTGTTTACTGAAATACCCTTCTCGATTCTTTCTTCCAATTCATCACAAAGCTTATTGGTCATCTCTATAAATCTCTCAGGATTATCGTAAAATGCTATTTGAGATATTAAGAGAGCATCCTTGCCGCTTATGGGTACATCAAGTGCTTTTCTGGCATTATAGAGTCTTTGTAAAGCTATTCTCTTTCTATTGCAAAGTTTAATAGCTTCATGAAGCTTTTCTTCTGTTATAGTGTTTCCTGTCAGCTTCTCCAACTTCTCTTTTAGATCATATATCTCTTCAGCCCACTTCTTATGGTCTTTTTCTCTTTTCATCTGTGGAAGATCCATTACATATGTATCTACATAATCATCAAGAATTTCCCAGGCTTTCTTTTTTGCATCGCAAGTTGTCTCTCCTATTATCATGTCACAAGATTGGAAATAGGGACAAGTGCCGCTTAATTTAGCTCCCATGAAAGCCTTTACCAATGGACATATGTTTCTTGGCAACACCTTCTCTCCGTCTTCTATCCAGAATTGAGATCCAGCACACAATCCGACGCCTATGGCACCGGCAGCAAGAATAAGTTCATCGGGAACAAATACGCAAAAAGTACCTACTACTTTGCCCCCTTCCTTTTTATGATCATCCAGCTCTTTAATTCTAAGTCCATGTACCTCAGCTACCACAAAATTATAATAGTTCATACCTTCTGGTCTGTTTTCCTGACTTAAATAAACTCCACCATAGAGCTGAGGAAGCACCTCACATAATACATCATGTTTTTCCAGATCCATACCGAGTTTTTGCCATAATTCTCTATAATCTGCCATTTTATACCCCTCCAATAATTAATTTCATATTAATAATATCATGTCTTTCTTTTGAGCATGATTGTTTATTTCTATGGTGGATTTATATCATATTGATTATATCTATAAAAAAGAAAGTCGGACAAGAGAGCAGGCATTGAAATAGTTCTCTCAGCCCGTTTTTATGATACAATTGTTCAATTATGGATTAGTAGGAAGTATTGTATGTTTTTTCATCATGAATAAAACAGGTCAGGTAATAACTGGATAAGTTTCTTATATCTTTCCACACTTCTTTCAATTTGCCTGTTTTTTTGTGCTGTTACTGGATTTCTTAAGAAATTTGTAATAATTATAGTTGTTTTTTCTTAAACACTGTATGCTATTATTACTAGTAGAGATATCTCAGAGAATTCAGGGGTGAACGTGAATGTACAATATTCTGGTTGTAGAAGATGAAAAGGAAATAGCGGCCGCTATAGAGATTTATCTGAAAAACCAAAACTATAATGTTTATAAAGCCTGCAATGGCATAGAGTCCTTAAAGATATTTAACAAAGAAGATATTCATTTGATACTCATGGATATCATGATGCCCGAGATGGATGGTATTCAGACTGTCATGAAAATAAGAGAAAACAGTACTGTGCCAGTAATTTTCCTTTCTGCCAAATCAGAGGATACGGATAAAATACTTGGGCTCAATATAGGTGCAGATGACTACATTACAAAACCCTTTAATCCATTGGAGCTTTTAGCCAGAGTTAATTCTTGTCTCAGAAGATATACCAGTTATTCTAATGGTGTATTGCCACAGGATGATGTTATAAGGATTGGAGGCATAGAGTTAAATAACATGACTAAAGAGGTTCTTGTAGATGGAGTGCCTGTAAAGACTACTCCCCTTGAGTTTAAGATACTGCATCTACTCATGAAAAATCCAAATAGAGTATTTTCAATTGAAGAGATATATGAAAAAGTGTGGAATGAGCCGGCTTATAATCCGGATACTGTGACAGTGCACATAAGGAGAATTCGGGAAAAGATTGAGATCAATCCGAAGGAGCCAAAATATTTGAAGGTGGTGTGGGGTATTGGATATAAATTTGAAGGATGATATTGATATCAAAGAAAATATTAAAAATGATGAAATTATAACTGATATTGAAGATAAACCATCCAGTGAAGAGAGAATAGATAATAATAAAAATAGCTCATCTGATAATCATATGGAAATGAATTTACTTAAAAATAATAGTACAAAAAATAGCTCTTTGGCATCTTCAACATGGGGTACTTTATTGATGATGCTGATTCTTGCAGTAACTTCTGTAGGAAGTTATGCTCCATTGAAGAGCTATATATTCCCAAGCTTCACTAGACTTCCTGACCATTGGCAATTGGAACAATATACTATTTTGGTCTTGTCTATAGGCGGCATAAGCTTGCTTTTACTTACTATAATAGCTTTTGCCATACCTTATTCTCATCAGAAAAAAGCTTCAATTGTGAAATCTCACAATAGAACTTTTATTGAGCTTAAGATTTTCATATGGTTTTTATTCTTCGGGCTAATTCTTTTAATTCTTGATGCTGTTTCATTTGCCCCTAGTTATGACAGCGAATTTAATATCTACACCATGCTCCGTGATGCAAACTTGTACTTCTACCTAATAGGCATACCGATCACATTCATTCTATACATCTTGATTTACTTGTGCATCACATACATCAAGCATATTTATCACACAGGCTTTGTATCAGGATTTATAAAAAACAGCATATTGGGAAAACTGATTTTCTATGTTATAGAAAGCATAAAAGAAATAGCAAATATTTTAATAGAAATAGACACTGATGATGACTCCCATAGAAAGCTACTCAAACTGTTGGGAATACATTTGATAGTGCTTGGCTTTATTTCCTTCACATTTCCTTTTGGTCCTTTTTTAGCAATAGTTTACACAGGTTTTCTATTTAGTTACCTGGTAAAAATTCTGGATAAAGCAAGAGCTTTAAATAAAGCCAGTATGCAGCTGTCTGAAGGCAACTTTGATGTAGTGTTACCTGAAGATATGGGGATACTAAGCCCCTATGCTCGGAATTTGAACAATATAAAAGAGGGCTTTAGACTGGCCGTTGAGAAAGAAGTAAGAAGCCAGAATATGAAGACGGAGCTTATCTCAAATGTATCACATGATCTAAAGACTCCTTTGACATCTATTATCACTTATATAGATTTGCTGAAAAAAGATGATATAGATGAGGAAACAAAAAAAGAATATATAGATATTCTTGATAGAAAATCCAAGAGATTGAAGGTGCTTATTGAGGATTTATTTGAAGCCAGCAAAGCCAGCAGTGGCAATATTGAACTGCACTTGGAAGAGCTGGATGTAGTAGCCCTTCTAAGACAGACCTTGGGAGAGCTTGAGGAAAAGATATCTGAAAGCACTCTTCAAATAAGGATCAATTTGCCTGACAACAAGGTAATGTGCCAATTAGACGGTAGGAGAACATACAGAGTCTTCGATAATATAATAGGGAATATCTTAAAGTATTCCATGCCTAACTCTAGGGTATATATAGATGCTGAAGAAAACGATAAAGAAATTAGCTTCATATTTAAAAATATATCCGCTTATGAAATGAACTTTGATCCTTCAGAAATAACAGAACGTTTCACAAGGGGAGATAAATCTAGAAGTACTGAGGGTTCCGGATTAGGCTTGGCTATTTCAAAAAGTCTTGTTGAACTGCAAAATGGTAAGTTGGATATATACATTGATGGTGATCTGTTTAAGCTAATTGTAACTTTTCCTAAGGTAGGATAAATAATGAGCCACCGGGGACAGTTCCACATTGCTCACTTTTCCAATAAAGGTGAGCAATGTGGAACTGTCCCCGGTGGCTTACATAAAAAAGTGCCATCCTAGATTTGCTTCAATATTTGAACTCCCTTTTTATCAAGGTCTTCTATCTTCTCCAATACAATTTCCAATTTTTCTAACATTATTTTAGAAAGAGCAGCAGCTTCTTCATAGTATTCCTTAGCCTTTTCATTGTCGTTTTCTTTTACAGCCTGAACTACCAAATGACCATATCCGTGCAATTCAGAATGAACACCATCAATAGAATCCCAATCCTCTTTCACTTCTGGATGATTAATTTTTATAGAGTGGTAAAAATGACCGAAAGCGCATTTGTCTCCATTGACTTGTATAGGATATATTTTCATTTCATCAACCATTTCCTTTAACACATTCATCCAATTTTTGTGCGCATCCTTTGCTTGATTGATATTCTTTAGCACCTCTTCATTGTCTATGGCATTAATACTTCCTTGAAGAGCGTTAAGCATATCTTTCACCACTTCGTATAAGGAGTCATCTATATTTGCTATTTGTTTAGCATATTCTGCACTTCTTTCAGAATCATCGGCTATAGTTCTAGTCATAACACTTAACCTTTCTGCATCTGCACTGGAAGTTTCCATAGCTTGACTTATTTCATTGGTAGCCATTTTAATACCTTCCATTGATTTATTTATATGTACTACATTATTGATAGTTGTATTGAGCATTTCTACATTATTACCAATGGTTTCGGTCACTTCCTCTAATTTTTGGCTCATTTCTACTGTAGATTTTATTGTATTATCCATACTAGCCTTACCATCTTGAGCAGCTTTATGGATATTCATAACAAAGGAATTCATTCCTTCCAAGCTCTTTTTAGTATCATCTGCCAACTTTCTGATCTCTTGTGCAACTACTGCAAAACCTCTTCCGTGTTCTCCTGCTCTGGCTGCTTCTATGGAAGCATTAAGTGCTAAAAGATTGGTCTGATCTGCAATGGCTTTTACACTGTTGACAATATAGTTTATATTGTTAGCCATTTCTACAAGCTCCTGAATTTGATTGCTCATAATATTAGCGTCATTTACCACATTATCCTTAAGTTCATTTATTTCCGATAATTGAGACAATGATGAATTATTTCTATCCATCAATATTTGAGATGCTTCAGCAAGGTTTTGCAAAGTACTAGAAGTCTCATTTACTGCTTCGTTTACCTCGCTCATGCTAGCTGTGGTTTCTTCAACAATAGCTAAATTTGATTCGCTTACTAGTGCCATTTCTTTTGCAAAATCTAAAAGGTTATAAGATATATGAGACATATTTACATCAAAACTGCTGAGTAATGCTGCAATTGACAACAGCTTTTTAGCAGCTTCAGACATTTTTGCTTCATTGGCAAAAAGTTTTTCAAAAGAATCTAGCATTCTCGTATGTACATGGTATTCTACACAGGGTTTTTCCGGTTCTACTCCTTTCATCCTGCTTTCCACATAGTTTAATATGCATAAAGCTTCATCGCAAGATTTATTTTTTTTAAACATAATATACCTCCAGTATTCCAAATATTATTATCCATTTATACAAAGAATACCATATTTCAACATGGTTCCTCAAGAATAATTATTAAAAAAGGCTTTCTATTAAAGGCATTTAAAAATAGAAGCATTGGGGACGGTTCTTTAAAAATAGAAGCATTGGGGACGGTTCTTTTTGCTTCCAACGAGAAGCAAAAAGAACCGTCCCCAATGCTTTTTATACGACAATTACATCTTTGCATCCATTTTTTATGGCAATACTCTTTAGCTTCTCCATCATATCCTCTGATGGCATACTGCTTTTTATTATTTCTGTACGAACCCCTATGGGTCTGTATTTTATAAGTTTATATTTTATGCTGGGATTCAATTCTGATAGTCTTTTACTGATACTGTCCACATTTTTCTCATTATTCAATATATCAGGCACTATGACAGTTCTAATTTCATAAAGCTTGTTTATAGATGCCAGGTATTCCATATTCTTAAAAACTATTTCATTATCCTGTCCAGTGAGCATCTTGTGCTCTTCCTTATCATAGGATTTAACATCCAGCATAACTGCGTCTATAGCCTTCATTAACCTATCGTCTCCATAAAAGGGAATAGAACCATTGCTGTCGATGAAGGCTGTAAGCCCGAGCTTTTTCACTTCTTCAAAAAGTTCTATGACAAACTCCTTTTGCAGCATACATTCTCCGCCGGACAAGGTTATCCCCGATATAAAAGGTCTTGTGTTTTCTATGGCCTTTATTACTTCTTCTACAGTCATATAGGTTGTTCTTGGACAACTGCAGTTTTTACACGCTTTAAGACAGTTATCACATTCAATACATTTTTCTTTATCCCAGTGTACTATTCCATTTTCCATAGTAAGACACTGGGTAGGGCAAACTTTGGTGCAGGTTCCACAGTTATTGCATAGATTTATAGTTTCCGGATTATGGCAGTAGAGGCAATTGAAATTGCAGCCTTGAAGAAATATAGCAGTCCTATTTCCAGGGCCGTCTACAGAACTAAAAGGAATTATCTTGTTTACCAAACCTCTAAGCATCTTTTCTCTCTTTTCTATCCAACACGTGCTGGGTTTTCACTGCACCAAGACCTAAAACTGCAGCACCGTTTAATACCTGTTCTCCTCTTTCCAGCTTTTCCATGTCCGATCTCTTCACCAAATAGCCTGTTATCCGTACCACATCGCTGTCGGACGTATAGAATGAGATATAGCGCATCCCCACTTTCATGGCACCTTTCATTATATCAAGAACATATTGAGGATTTCTCTTCACTGTGCTATCAAATCTGAATATATCACCTATGCCCGTCGGGAAAAATTTATGGAAAAGGGCAGAATGCCTTATATGATCCCATATTTCCGGTTCTTCTCCTATAGGTATGCGGCATCCTGGAGCTATACCCTTGTCTGTGTCTATACCTACCTGGGCATGAAGAAGGAATTTGCCGTCAGAGAATTTACAGTATGGGTTATGATGCTTTTTTACTTCTTCCTCCAGCTTTTCTATTATCCTTACACCCAAATCGTTGGCTTCCTTTGAGTATCCAAATCTGTCCTTTTGGTCTTTGGCTCCCAATAGATGGTTTACTGCATCAGCCAGTCCTACCATACCAAACATGGATGTAAACCTATCGACACTAATCAACCCCTCTTTTACAAGGAAGCTGCTTTCAAAGTATCCGCTTTCCTCCATGAGGAATTTAATTCTTTCATCCATATAGCCTGCCATTTTCTTTACTGCATCGGGAAGCAGATTGTTAATGAAGTCTTCCGTATCCTTTGCCATAGGCGCCAATCTTCCCATATTCAGCCTCACCAAAGTAAAGTTGCCTCCACCTATAGGCAGTCCGTTATAGCAGCTGGCAATGGCATAGTCATCACCTAATTCTCCAGCAAACATTTCATGATTTGCAAAGCTAGGCTTAGCAGTGATGAGGGTTGTATTAATGGAATCCAGTGCAAGGTCATCAGGAGTTTTTTCGCTGTATTTTAAAGTGATATTTGGTATTGAAACGTTAAGCTCCCTGGAAGCCTTTAAAATTAACCTTCCCGCTTTGGTGTCCTCAGGTCCAATATTGGCATGGCAGAAAGAATCTGTGATGGTTCTGTCTATATGAAGAAGGAATAACTTAATTGCTTGATATGCCTCTTCTTCATCTTCCACAAATCTGTCGAGAAGAGTATCTATATTGCCTAAATATACAGGGAAAGATGTTATGGAAGGAACATGCTTATAAAGTATCAGCAGACTGTTTATGGCTTCCCATATGTTTTTTGGCGGCTCCAGGTCTAAAAATTTACTACCATTTTTTAAAAAAACTTCATAATCCGGTACAATATATCTCGGCCTATAGGGAGCATTGCCTTCGAAAAGATCGCATATGATCCCATTATCTCTATATTTTTGTGTTTCTTCATCGATGTTGAGAGGCTTTATGCTGTTCTCTGCAGCCTTTGCAAGAGTGAATACTTTTTGCTCATAAGTAAGAGATGTGTCTTTTATTATTTTTAAAATATCATCCATAATAAAATCTCCTTAAATTATTTTGTGCTCAAAATTAAACTTTGTATATATTATAATATATTTTTTGTAAATAATAAAGGATTTAAAATAATAATAATTATCATTTCAATGCATTAAAGGTTTATGTTGGGAAAGCCAAATAGTACAAAAATAGCGGCTGTTTAGCCGCCATTTTATCCCCCTGCCATAAGGTGAATGCATTGCACATTATCGCCGTCATTGATTACTTTTGTATCATATTCTTCTTCATTTACAATTTGTCCGTTTATCTTTACTGTTATTCTGGGATAGATATACTTCTTAAGTTCTAATAATCTTCTTACCGTCATCCCTTCCTCCCAAGGGAATTCTTTACCATTCACAATAATCATATTGTATCACCTGCTTTTTCTCATATAATAATGAGATATTGACTTCTACTATCTTGGTGCTACAGATGTTGTTCTACTACTTCTATCAATTCGGGAATATCCATATCCAGCTCCTTAAGCTTTTTAATGGTGGGCACTCCATCCATTGTCCAGCCTCTCCTCTGATAAACTGCATCTGTTAGCTTCTCATACTGATCTTCTCTGTATTTTCTCAAAGCTGCAATTTTTTCTTTTGTAGTCATACCTTCTGGGTCAATTCCTACCAATTCCTTCAGTTGGTTATCATACCTTTCTTGCCTTGATAGATACTCTTCTTCAGTAACAGGGCCCATGGATCTATAGGGGGTTCTGTCATGAATTCTCTTTCCATAGCCCATTCTTATGTTAAATATCCTTTGAAAATTGTATACTCTCTCAGATTGGCGTATCAGCTCATGTTTATCTATATTCTTTCCAGTTATCCCGTTAAATAAATCTACATAGTTTTGTACATGTTCCGGTATTTTTGCAGGTTCATCAGTATATTTGTTGTCTTCGGGAACAATATCGTTCCAAGGCAGTTTACACAAGCCCATCAAACCAAACCAGGTTCTGAACATGGGGAAATAGTGCAATGCTTCCGCCTTATCCTCAAAGGTAGGTATCTGATTATTTACCATATCCATGAATATGAGCCAGGCTTCATCATGCTGAGGCCCTTTATTTGTCAATCCATATCCTCCCTGTTGGGCAAGAGATTCTTTGCTGAGATATTCTGAGTATTCCAAACCTTTTTGCTCCATACCTATATCATTTAGGAAATCAGCATCTGCTCCATATTCCTCAATAAATATCTTCTTCATCCTTCTTATTCCTAGCCCTGCAATCTTTCCAAAGCCTTCGCCTCTAGCCATCTGATGTATTAATTCCAGTGCTGCTTCCTTGTTTCCAAAGTAGAGTTCCAGACCTCCTGTTTTCTCTTTGTCCAGTATGCCGTTTTCATAGCATTCCATTATAAAGGCTGTAAGGGTTCCGAAAGATATAGTATCTATACCATAGGTGTCACAATAGAAGTTAAGTTCCAATACAGCATCTCTGTCAAATACACCGATATTTGATCCTAAAGCTGCTGCATTTTCATACTCAGGGCCGTCTACTATAACCTTTTGACCCTTGTAGGGGCCTGTTTCGGGTATGAAATCATCAGCAGCCTTTGCGCAGGATAGGCTGCAGCCGTACCAGCATCCATCAGGTAGACCTTGGGTTACCCTTGCTTGAAACTTATCAGATGAAATCTTATAAGTATCCTTGTGGCTTCCAAATTTATAGTTATGGGTTGGTAAAAGATCATATTGATCCATAATTTCAATTATGTTTGCAGTGCCTATTTTTCTCATTCTGTTTTGCTTATCGTCCAGCAAGCATATTTCTCTATGAAGCTTTATTCCTGCTTTATTTATCTTCCCTTGGTCTGCTGGATTATTAAGATTACCCTTAGTCCCTTCAAATCTCACCACCAAGGCTTTGATCTTCTTGTCTCTGAATACAGTGCCTATACCACCTCTTCCTGCTTGCTTCAGTCTTACAGCTTTTCTCCTTATATCATAGAAGCTAAAGTTTAACAGGCCTATTAAAGTATTATCCGCTGCACTTCCGGTGGATACTACAGAAACATTCTTTTTATCCTCTTCATTTTTAGCAAACCGGTCTGTCAATATTTCAGAAAGCAAATGACTGTCCTTTTCTTCCACATCGCTTTCCATAATCTGTACTATACCTCTATTACCGTCAATAAATATGATAACATCCTTTTCTGCTTTGCCTTGAAGCTCCAATGCATCAAAACCGGAGAATTTCAGATAAGGCCCAAAATATCCTCCTACATTGCTGTCCATAGGCATATGGGTTAGTGGAGATAAAGTAACCACCAAGGACTTCCCCGAACCTGGATATTGAGTTATACCTGCTATAGGTCCATGGGCTATGACTATCTCGTTTTCCGGGTCATTCCATTTGGTTTCAGGGGTTACCGCATTCCAAAGGTACCAGAGACCAAAGCCTTTTCCACCAATGAATTTGTCTTTCATAAACTGGGTTACTTCTTTTTCCTTTATAGTATTATCACTGAGATTGATATATAACGATCTGTTGTTATACCCTCTCTCTATTGTTCCTAATTCATATTTGTATTCATTTAAGATCATCATTTCACCTCCCATATTACTCTTCACTTATATAAATTGCGCCTGTAGGACATACCTTTACACATTGACCGCAGGATACACATTTGAATGGCTCTATATAGTCATCATGCATAAACATGGCAAGTTCCGGGCAAAAACCAACGCACATGAAGCAGCCTACACATTTCTTCTGATCAATCCTTACAATGCCATTTTTGTCTCTGGTTATGGCAATAACAGGGCAAATATCTATGCATTCTCCGCATTGAGTACAGGTGATGATTTCCGGATGTGAGTCTGTTTCTTTTATTCTTAGGCAGGCTTTATCTGGATTTTCTTCTTTAAAATAGAGTTTTGAACAGGTTTCTTCACAGGCATGACATGCTATACATTTTTCAGGATCCTTTTTTAGAACCTTCATTTTTACACCCCCAAAACAGTTTTTTCCCTCAAAGATTATTAACAATTATCTAGCTTAATTGTAATTATACATCAATTAATACTTTTTATAAAATAATTACAATTATATGTCAGTAGTTGAAAACATTGTTGTGCAAATATGATGCCAATACCATAAAGATTTCTCGGACTTATACTACAGATGGCTCTAGTATAAGCTCTCCTCTTTCAAATCTATCCTTATCAAGATTGCTTATATCTATTGTAGTAGTCTCTCCCAAAATGGTTTCTGCCATCAAAAGTCCTGTAGCCGGCCCCAGCATAAAGCCATGACCACTAAAGCCGCAAGCAAGATAAAAACCTTCTAATTCTTTTACTCCTCCATATATGGGATGTGCATCTTCAGTCATTGTATATAGGCCAGCCCATTGTCTTATAACTCTAAGCTTTGATAGTAAAGGCAATAATTCACAACAGGTTTTGGCCATTTCCTCCATGAATTGCCAACTGGATGTTATTCTCATATCCGTCGGTTCATTGTCATCGCCTCTTCCCATGATAAAACTGCCGTGAGGCGTTTGCTGACAATAAATATTCAACGCAAAGCTCATATACATAGGATCTTGCAGAGGTTCAACAGGCTCTGTAACAAGTATCTGGTGGCGCTGAGCATATATAGGTACATCAACACCTGCCATCTGACCGATTATCTTTGAATAACCTCCAGCAGCATTTACAATTATAGGAGTTGATATATAACCTTTATCGGTATGAACTCCTGTTACTTTCCCGTTTTTGGTGGTTATTCCGGTAACAGTAGTATAGGTCATAAACTCTACCCCCAGCCTTTTGGCAGCGATAGCAAAGGCTTCTGTAGTATAAAAAGGATTTAGATGTCCGTCTTTAGGGCAAAATGTAGCGCCTAGTATTTTGCTTTCATCCATATGAGGAATGATTTCCTTTGCTTCCTTGGGAGAAAGATATACAGTAGGAATGCCTAAACTATTTTGCAAAGCTACGTTTTTCTTAAACTGTTCCACTTCTTTTTCCGTAGCCGCAACTATCAAATATCCCCCTTGCTTAAACTCTATATCATGTACAACTTCCAGTTCTTCGTTGGCATTTTCATAGAACTCTGTGGATAGTTTAGCCAATAGGCAGTTTCTCTCTGTACCCCACTGCATTCTGATACCGGCTCCACATCTCCCTGTTGAACCGCTAGCCAGATATTGTTTTTCTATAACCACTATATTTTTAACGCCTTTTTTCGCTAAATTATATGCTATTGAACAACCTGAGATTCCGCCGCCTATTATTACCACATTAGCAGTTTTATTCATTATCAACACCTCCAGTCAAGGCTCCCAGTTTAATGGCTTTTACAGGAGGTCTGAAGGTAGTCATGGGCATCTCTTCCATCTTCTGCCCTGTAGCTTTAGCCAATTCCTGCATGATAAGCTGCCTGCAGGTTCTCCCCTGGCATGGTCCCATGCCCGCCCTGCTAATCCTCTTTATCTCATCAAGAGTTCTGTATCCCATTCTTATGAGTTCTCTCAACTCTCCCAAAGTCAATTCTTCACATCGACAAATATATGTGCTATCGCTGAAGTAGTCATCTATATTGAAAAATCTTACTTCCATGGAATACTCCTTAGGCACTGCCAATGATACTACAGGAGTTTTATCCTGGAATTTTGCATTTTGTACTTTTACCACTTTTGCTCTGCATATAGGTTTTCCTTCTCTATTCAATGCAGTTACAAAAATTCCTTCATATGGAAGAGGAACAAATTCATAGGGTATTTTCACCAAAGCTTCAGTGTCTGAGTAAGTCTCATCTATAATAAAAATTGCAAGCCCAGGACAATTTACAACACATATTCCACATCCTGTGCATTTATCAAAATCTAACACAGGTCTTTCATTTATATCCTTGAATTCTCTTATGGCTCCAAATTTGCATGATGTATAACATGGATTGCAAGGTATTTTCTGAAAGCATTCGATTACAGCAACTGGCCCCTTTCTCCTTCTCTCATCAGAAGGGGTTATGCTTTCTATCTCTGCTTTAGTTGGTATACCTGTTCTTTCTAACATCTATATCCCTCCCTATGCGGTTACTTTGGAAAGGCCTTTTATAATCTTTTCTCCTACAGGACCCGATCTTAAAGAATTCAATTGGGCCAAATACTCATGCCTTAACTTTTCGAAGTTTTCAGTATCATATCCTAAGCTTTTGGCAGCGCAAAGACCTGCTAATCTTCCTTCCACCATTGCACTGCTTGCTTCTTCTATTCCTGCCACATCGCCGGCAATATATATACCCTTGATACTGGTTTCCATATTTTCATTCCTCAAAGGTACATGTCCTCCCAGCTCAGGTACAAATACCATTTTGCAGCCTATCTGCCAAAGGAGCTCTGCTAAAGGTGAAAGGCCTACAGATATACACATAACATCTGCTTCAATATCCTGTTCAGTACCAACTATAGGCTTCCATTGGTCATCAAGCTGCCAAATTGTGACCTTCTCCAATGAATCTTTGCCATGGGCATATTTCACTGAATGAGATGTGAGTATGGGTATGCCCATCCTCCTGACTTTGGATGCATGTACTAGATATCCTCCGATTTTTGGTGCTGCATCTATTATGGCTTTAACATTTACTCCCGCTTGCATCAATTGATAGCTGACGATAAGCCCTATATTGCCAGCCCCAACCATCAGCACATTATTTCCAGGTTTCACTCCGTATATGTTCATAAGGGTTTGGACGGCCCCTGCGCCGTATATGCCCGGCAAGTCATTATTGGGGAAAGCAAGGAATTTTTCCGAAGCGCCGGTGGCTACTATGATTCTTTCCGGTTTAAGCTTCATGTATTTTCCGCCTTGTTCAATGGTCAGCACTCCGTCTTCATATATACCTAATACTGTTGCATCTGTATATATTTCAACATTATTCCGGTATTTCTTTAGTTCTTCCTGCAGTATGACTGCTATATCTATACCTCTGGTGGATGCATACTGTTCCTTGGAACCGAAGAACATGTGTGTCTGCTTTCTCAGTTGACCTCCCAACTGATCATCCCGTTCAATGATGGCCACTTTGGCACCCAGTGAGGCAGCATTGATGGCAGCAGAAAGGCCTGCAGGTCCACCTCCTATAACGGCTATTTCAACCGTCTTCATTTCAATACCCCCTTGCCTTTTTGAGTTTCCACCATCATGCCTTCTCTGAGTTTTTCTATACATACTCTCACATTAGGCTCTCCGTTTACAGTCATCAGGCAGGAAGAGCAATTTCCTATGGCACAGTAAAAACCTCTTGGTCTTTTATGATTGTGACTATGCTTCAAAACCTTTACACCTGCTGCGTGAAGAGCAGAAGCAATTGTATCCCCTTCGAAACCTTCATACTCTTTTCCGTTAAAATAAAACTTTATCTTTTTTTCATTTTTAAAGGATAATATAGGGTGTTCTTCAATTCTCACAATAAAACCCTCCTACTTCATAAACTCCTTTACAGAAAAAAAGTGCAAAATTCGTGCCATATACACAAATGTCTGATTTATCAGAGTTTTCAATATATTTAGCTATAATCAGATTTTCATAGTGTCAATTTATTGACACTAATACTATAGATTAATAAATAACTATGTTTTAAACAAAATCTTATGACGGTGCAAGGAAGATTTCCTTTTGAAGTAGTTTTGATGGTTTTAATGACTTAGTTACAAAAGGTATAATGGACGTCAAAAAGCTGACGCATGTGCCAATATATTGACATATGTGTCAGCTTTTCATTATCTATATTCCATATTTCTTTAGTTTAAAATACAAAGTGCTTCTGGGAATGTTGAGCAGTTTTGCAGCCTTTGATTTGTTATTGTTGGCCATTTTCATGGCATTAATAACTGCATCTCTCTCTGCATTGAATAAAATATTGTTTAAATCATAGGGATTCTCCTTATTATGAGTTTCTTCTACTGCAGTCTTTCTTCTTACCACTATATTTTCTGGAAGAGTATTTATGTCCAGAGTAGTCAGTTTATTGTTTTTGGCTATGACGACCATTCTCTCAATAACATTATTAAGTTCCCTGACATTACCTTGCCAATCATGTTGTATAAATGCATCCATCACCTGAGGAGATATGTTTAGAATATTTAAACCATACTCCATACAATAATCCTGGACAAATCTATTAGCTAACAGAGGTATATCATCCCTTCGCTCCCTAAGAGGAGGAAGGTTTATGACCACAGAATTAAGCCTATAATATAAATCTTTTCTGAATGTTCCCTTTTCAACCATCTCTTCTAAGTTTTTATTTGTAGCAGCTATCACTCTGATATTCACTTTGATGCTTTTGGCGCTGCCTATTTTTGTAACCATTCCATCCTCCAAAACCCTCAATATCTTAGGTTGCATATGTAAAGGCAAGTCTCCTATCTCATCCAGAAATAATGTCCCTTTATGAGCCAACTCAATCTTTCCTGTTTTTCCTTCCTTTAATGCTCCAGTAAAGGCTCCACCAGCATAACCGAATAATTCACTTTCCATAAGATCATTGGGTATGGCACTGCAGTTTATAGGTACGTATAAACCTTCCCTGCCGCTTTCTATATGTATAGCCCTTGCAAATAGCTCTTTCCCGGTTCCGCTTTCACCATAAATCAATATATTTATATTAGATCGTGCCATATCTCTTGCTAAATTCACAGCTTCTCTAAATTTTAGATTGTTTCCTAGAATTGTATAAAAGGAGGAGCGATTCTTGTTTATTGCACTTACTTCTTTTCGAAGTACGTCTAAATTGGAACGAGCCTTATTCAATAATTCAGTAGTCCTTATATGATCAGTGACGTCTCTGTCTAAACTGATTCCTCCTACCAATTGTCCATTATAATACAGTGGTGATGCGCTTATTATATTGAAGCTGTTTTCTCTTGGACTGTTATATATATTTTCATAGGATTTTTCTTCTTTTATTATTCTTGGTAAAAGGGAAGAGGGAAAAAAATCCTTTATATGCCTGCCGATTATATCTTCTTTTTTGATTCCGTACATTTTTACAGCAGCATTGTTCCAATACTTTGTTATACCATATTTGTCCACTATGGTTATAGCATCCTGTATGCTATCTAATATGAGCTCCAGTTCTTTGTCCCGTTCTTCCAAGAGCCTAAAAATGTTCATCAACCCCCTTTATTGAACTATGAACTATTGGATTTCTCCATCCATGACTCAAACTCTTACTACTTTGTCTATACTAAACAGATATATATATTTTTCATCCACGTCTCTTTTCAAGGCTTTATTAAGGGCCTTTTCATAATATCGAATCTGAGTTTTGTAGCGGGAGATTACATCTTCTATGTTGTTCTTGTCTACGTAATCTGTTTTATAATCTAGAAGTATCACCTTTTCCCCTTCCATAAAATAAAGATCTATGATGCCTTGAATGAGTATCTTCTCTTCAGATTTTACACCCTCTTCATCAGGAAATATTTCTTCCCAGCTTGCTTCTATATTGAAGGGCATCTCCCTGTATACTTTGTCTGCTTTTTTTATCCTTTTGCCTATGGGCGAGGAAAAGAATTTGTATATCTTTTTGGCATCTACTGCTTTTGCCCATTGTTCTATGATGAATTCTTCTTCATATAGTTTCTGAATCTGCTCCTCGATGTCCTCTAAAGTATCAGTTTTATCCAAATCCAAGTGCTGCATTACATAATGCATGGCACTACCTTTTTCAGCAGCTGTCATGGCATCGCTGGTTTTCAAAAAGTTTGGCTTTTTAAGATAATGGGTTTTGTATAGATTAGCTGCTGGTTCCTCTTCTGCTTCTGCCCTGATCCTTTTTAATTCGGTTACCGTGAGCTTGGCAGGCAGTTTAGTAGCTTTTTCATATGGATATGACCATTCCAGTTTCCTAGCTATATCCTCCCTAGGTTTAATTATTCCTATATGGTCTTCCAGTTCTTTAAGAAAATCTGGTTCTTCTTGTTTCTCATCTTCTTCCAATTTTGTTCTTAGAAAGTCATCTTTTTTCCATAAATTTATATTCCATTGGGATTGGTCATTGTCCATCAACCTTGGATTGTCAAAGTTTAAATCATATGGTGACGTTAAGTTACATAAATCCTTGTGTCTCATCAAAGCCAAACCTATCCAATCCAGATACCTTAGTCCCCTCACTACCAAATCCGGTGGCAGTTTATCCTCTGAAAAGTCTAAAGCAGCACTCCATCTCATCAGTGATTTTTCAAGATTATTATCACAACCTGTTATAATAAGTTTCTCTTTGGCTCTGGTCATGGCAACGTACAATATTCTCATTTCTTCGGACAAGCTCTCCAGCTTTATCCTGTGCTTTATAGCCAGCTTAGGCACTGTGGAATAGGAAATCCTCCTTATAGGATCTACCAAGTCAATACCATAACCCAATTCTTCATGGAGAAGCAAAGTATTGCCGGCATCACGTAAATTGAATCTCTTGCCTGTTCCTCCCACAAATACTACAGGAAATTCCAGCCCTTTGCTTTTGTGAATGCTCATTATTCTAACTACATCATCATTTTCTCCCAGTATCTTGGCATTTCCCATATCTCCGCTGCTGGTCTTCAGCTTATTGATGAAATTTATAAAGTTAAATAAACCTTTAAAACTGGTTTCCTCATACTGCTTAGCTCTTTCAAATAAAACCTTTAGATTTGCCTGTCTTTGATTTCCCTGAGGCATTGCCCCCACAAAGCTGTAATAGCCTGTTTGGTTCATAAGATACCATATAAGTTCATCTGTTGGCATATGCAGAGCTTTATCTCTCCATATTTCCAGCCTTTCCAAAAAATCTTTGGCTTTTGACCCTAAATCATCTTCTTTGAGGCTGATTTTTTTCAAAGCATCATAAAAACTGCTTTCCTTATCTTCAAGTCTGATATCCATAAGTTCTTCAGAGGTAAATCCTGCTATAGGTGATCTAAGCACAGATATCAGTGGAATATCCTGCATAGGATTATCGATTATCTGAAGAAGCGACATGACCACCTGAACTTCCGGCCTTTGGAAAAATCCAGTACCTGTGTCGGCAAATACAGGGATCCCCATGGCCTCCAATTCCTGTAGAAATACTTCTGCCCAGCCTCGCACCGTTCTTAATAATATTACAATATCTTTATACATAATATCTCTGTAATCATTCAATTCCCTATCATATACTCTAAAAGGCCCCGGACTGTCTTTGGTCATACCCATAAGATTTAGAATCCTTTGCCCTATGAGTCTTGCTTCGGTTTGCACCGCATCTAAATCCTCAATATCTTCCGTTTCAATATTTTTTTCTTCCTCTTGTTCTTCTTTAATCATTTCATCTTCACTAAAATCAACAATATGCAATTCTATTTCATGGTTAGTGGTAGATTTTTCTGTGTCCACAGAGGGATAAACTGCTCCGGGGTTCAAAAATTCTTCTTCATTGTAATCTATCTCCCCCAGATAGGGAGACATAATCTGACGGAAAATAAAATTGACTCCTTCCAGCACTTCTTTTCTGCTTCTGAAATTCTTAAACAGCTTTATTTTCCTCTCCCTGGAACCTTCTTTTTCCGAGTACCTCTCATATTTATCTAAAAACAACTCAGGTTTGGCTTGCCTGAATCTGTATATGCTCTGTTTAACATCTCCCACCATGAACATATTGGGATTATTTTCATCTCTTTTGGATATCACTGATAAAATAGCCTCTTGAACTAAATTGCTGTCCTGATATTCATCCACAAGGATTTCTTTAAAGCGATCCCTTATACTCAAGGCTACCGGTGAAGGTTTAGTATTTCCTTTGTCATCCTTTTCAATTAGTATATTAAGACAAAAATGCTCCAAATCATTAAAATCTATAATAGCTTTTTCCTTCTTTTTTTCCATATATATTCTGCTAAAGGAAGAAACCAAATGGCCTAGTGTAGATATTACAGGATATAAAGCTTCAAGATCTCCTTTTATATCTTCAGAACTGCAGTTGAAAAAACCATCTCCCAGAGCATTGATTCTATCTCTGGCTTCCTTTCTCAACGCTTTTAAAACCTCGTAATCTGTTTTGTCCGCTTTTTTATCAGGGCTTTGCTGTCTAGAAAACTCTAAGGTGCTGTAGGCTTTATACATTTGATCCCAAGATTCCTCTCCGGATTCTTTAAGTTTCATTATCATTTGTATGTCATTATCCAATTGGTCTGCACATTTTTCATAACCTATATTGTCTTCAGCTATTTTTCTCGCCTTAATCAGCTGATTCAATGCCCCTTGGATTTCTACTTTTGCAAAATCCATTATAATCTTAGCCCAAGGAGTCTGGGAAAAATCCCATTGTTCTGATGTGTCATAGGATTTCAGAGCCTTGTCCATCCATTCTTCAGGCCAGGGACTGCTCTGGACGAATTCATATATATTCAAAACCATGTCCTTAAGTCTTTCGTCATCCCTGTTTCCTCCATATCGATCCAAAATATATATAAAATCCATATCCTCTTCTTCATACTTCTGCTCAAATAATTCCTCCAGAGCCTCTAGTTTCAGCAAAAGGCTTTCTGTTTCATCTGCTATTCGAAAATTTGGATCCAAATCCAGCATGTGAAAATTATTCTTAACCACATCCATACAAAATGAATGGATAGTAGTAATACTAGCTTTGTTGAGGAGAAGCATCTGCCTTTGAAGTTTATAAGACTCTGGTTTTTTCTCCAACTCCTTCCCCAATGCCTCTCCTATTCTCTCCCTCATTTCCGAAGCTGCCGCATTGGTAAAGGTTACTATCAGCATATTATCAATATCAATAGGATTTGATTCATCTATTATTCTTTTTATAATTCTCTCTACCAGCACTGCCGTCTTGCCGGCACCTGCCGCTGCTGCTACCAGTAAATCACAACCAGAAGTATCTATTGCAGATAACTGCTCCTTAGTCCAATTAGCCAACATCTTCACCTCCCTTGTCTTCTCTGGTCTTATTCAACCTCTTCCATACTTCTTCATCTTTCATATCTCCTATTATTCTGTACCTGTTTATTTCCTTTTCAAATCTGCATATTGAAGAGTAAGAACAATATGAACAGGAAATATATTTTCTTCTTCTATAAGGTGAAATGGATATATTGCCTGATAACATCTGGTGACACAATTTCATCAAAGTTTTCCTCACATGTTCTTTAAGAAGCTCAAACTGCTCCAATGTTGCTGCAGAAGATCTTTGGCCTAAACTGCCGTCTTTTTTGATGCTAGCAGGAATAATCAGAGAATCTCCGCTTATGGTTTTATCCATCTGGGTGATGACTTCTTTATCAGCCAAAATCAGCCCTTTCATTTTCATTTTTTTCATTAACTCTTCTTCTACGTCTTTCTCCCTATCCTTTCCATCTGCCTTTATAATAGGGTCATCTAACTTAAAATAGAGTATACCTGCAGGTATAAATGGCTCTTTTTTATCTTTTAGCCCCTTTTCCCATATGGCACTTAGGTAGGTTATAAGTTGAAGCTCAATACCGTTGTAAACATCGGAAAGTTTAAAATCCTTGGAACCGGATTTATAATCTATAATCCTTACATAGCTACCTTTATCTGTTTCCAGCAAATCTATTCTATCAATCCTTCCGGTGAGGATAACTTTTTCCCCCTCCGGCAGTTCCAAAGTTAAAGCAGGAAGTTCATCAGTTTGGCCAAAGGCTACCTCATAGGCAATAGGCTCAAAACCGCTTCTCTTTACATGCTCAGCAATGAGCCAAATAGATCTTACTACTACTTTTTTAAGCCTTTCTTTCAAATAGTTATATCTTTTAGATCTTTTGAAGGGAATGTCCTGAGCAGATTCAACTATCTCTTCCACTATTTTTGATACTTCAGTCCGGCACCATTCCTGGTCCAAATCTCTCCATTCCAATCCATGTTCTTTCAATGCTTCCGAGAATTTGCTTATTACAAGATGTAGAAAGCTTCCTATATCGGGAGCCTTCAGCTTCATGATTTTACGTTCCTTCGCCTTTAATCCATATTCAACATAATAAGCAAAGGGGCAAGAAGCGAATCTTTCCAAACGGGATACACTGGAATAATAGACATTTCCATAAAATTTACTTACTTTTTCTTTTCCAAGAGGTTTTTCTTCATTGTTATAGTATAAACCTTCAGTGACATTTTGAAGCTTTTGACGCCATTCTTCTTGTTCCATAAACCATAGATATACATCTTTCCATATTTCAGCATCTTTTTCATTTTTCATAAGAGCCCTTAGAAAACCTATCAGATAATTAAAAGAAGGCATGGGAGGACCGATAAGATCTATTGTTTCTCCAAGGCTTAACACATTGCTCTTGCATTCCATATTTGGAAAAATTCTTTTTAATCTGCTGATTACATAAGAAGGCCTTAACGCTTTCCCTTCATGATCAGCAATAGGATAGCTGAGTCTTACATACTTTTCCGCCTTAGTCAATGTGGTATAAAGGAGGTATTGCTCCTGAAAGGATTTTGACTTTGTATCCAGTGCCAGTTCTAAACCTAAGGATTTTAGCACCTCTCGATCTTTATCCGACAGCATCCCCTCATCCTTTGCTGACGCTGGAAAAACTCCATCATTTACACCTAGAATAAAAAGGCATTGAATTTCGTGGCTTCTCCACCTATCAACGCTTCCTACCAGAAGCTGGTCTGCAGAATGTGGTATTATCCCCATATGATGCTGGGTAAAACCTATATACAATAAATTATATAAAGTATCTATATCAAGAGTTTCCGCACCCATTACCTCTACAATTTGATCCAGAACTTGTATTATCACATCCCATATCTGCCTATACTCATCTGCAATTTCCAGATCTCCTCTTTGACTGTATAAATCGATTAAATTTTCTATACGCTCAGGAATGCCTATTTGACATAAAAATTCATATAGGCATTTAATCATTTCCTTTGCTGATTTGTTTTTCTTCAGTCCATCTTTCAGTATAAGCAGCGACTCTATAATGCTCTGTTTTATCATGTTCACCTTATCTATTGTTTCATTTTCTTCTTGGGATGGTTCCTCTTCAAAGGAATGATTGAGCCTATAAGTCCATGGATTTTGGCTATACCACTGGTTACCCCTTATCCCATTGGCCAAAACATAGTTTTCTATAAGATCCACATCTGACCTATCAATACCTGTCAACCCTGTTTTTAGGTATCTGAACATGGTTTCATAAGTGAAATTTTTCTGTATGATGCTGATGGCAGATAGCACCAGTAAGGCTAGAGGATGATCCGCCACAACTCTCTTTTTATCGATAAAGAAAGGTATTCCATATTGAGTGAAAATCACTCTGATGAGTTTCTCATAACCGTCCAAGTCTTTGGTAACTACTGCCATATCCTTATATCTCAATCCTTTATCTCTGCAAAACTCAATGAGTTGACGCGCCACAGCTTCAACTTCGCTATAAGGATTTGCAGCAGACATTATACCTAAGCTTTCTGTTTTCTCTTTATAGATGTCGTAAGGATATCGGAAAAAATTCTTCTCCAGATGCATCATAGCCTTATTGTCAGAAAACCTCCAAGGTATGTCTCCTTCCAACCTTATAGGTTTTTCTATCTCCACTCCTATTTCCTCAGCCATTTCAATCAAACGACTGCTTGTATATTTGGTGGGAGAAAAAACATCTACATCCTGTATCTTTTCCTTATCTACAAGACAGTCGGTACAAAGGGTTATATTAACCCGGCTGCATAATTTCAAAAGTTTTTTTATTACCTCATATTCTTGAGGTGTAAAACCGGAAAATTCATCAATCCAAATCTCAGCATCCATTAACATTTGGCTCTTGTCCATCCGCTGAGCAAGAATAGTCAAATCATCATCTGTATCTATGTATCTATTATGTACCAATTCTTCATAATCTTTGAATATGAGGGATAAATCCTCCAGCTTATCTTTCAAATATCTGTCTTCCACCTGATCCTTTACTACCCAAAGCAAATCAGGACTTACATTATATCTTTTAAGCTCACTGAGCATTGACGACAATCGATCAACAAAACCTCTTTGGCCTGCCGATCTTCCAAAAGCTTTGAAGTTGGTTTTATTGTTTTCTAATATATTGTATAAAATCATGGCTTTTCCCGCCGAACTCACATGCTGTCTGGCTCCTCCACCCACCTGGTCCAGTACACGACGAGCCAAACCTTTAAAACTCATTACTTCTGCTTCTCCAAGTCCTGATGCGCCCAGAGCTTCAACTACATTCTTCTCTCCCTGATATGTAAATTGTTCAGGCACCATAAGTATCAATGTTTTTTCAGGATATTTGATTTTGCTCCTTTTTATGTCCTCTATGCAAAAACGGCTTTTGCCGGAGCCGGCTCTGCCATATATTATTCGAAGGCTCATATTATCACCTACCAATCTTTTTTTCAATTATATCACATTAGGTGTCCGAATGTTGACAATAATATAATAAACCGGCGTTGCCGGTTTTGCTTAACTCTCGTCTTCCTTATAAGCTAAGCTGTATTCCTGGAATTTTTTGAATATTTCCGGATATGATTTAAAAAATGAGTTTAAAATTTTGATTTTAGCAAGTGCGCCTTTCGTAACATTATGTTCAATCAATTCAACATTCACTAATAATTTCTCTTTCACCCCAATGAGTTTTAAAAAATCTTCAATTATTTTATGGCGTTCTAGTAGGAATCGGCCTATTTTTTCACCTTTAGGAGTCAGTTTTACTATTCCATATTTTTCATATTGTAGATAGCCTAGTTTTGTAAGCTTTTGCACCATCTTAGTGGCTGACGGTGCCTGAACATTTAATGATTCTGCAAGTGTATTGATCCGGACATATCCTTCTTCTATACTATTTCTATAAATCATTTCAAGATAATCTTCCATACTATGGGATAGCATCTTTTTCTTTTTCCCCAGGATTTCATATCCTCGGACAGTATAAAAATCCTCATTATTTTTCAATCCTATCACACCTTAATATTACATTCATTTTTTTTAATTCTATGTGTGTCACATTTCTTATAGTACTCATATATTAGCCATAGGTAAGAATTTTTCACGCAGCTAAATCTTATCATGGAGGTTGTTATCAGTGAAAAAGAATATCATTCCACTTAATCTGATACCCTGCGGTAAAAGTGCTAAAGTGAAGGAACTTACTGCTGATGGTAATATGAGAAGGAGAATGCTGGATCTAGGCTTAGTTATAGATACAATAGTGGAATCACTACGAAAAAGCCCTTCCGGTGATCCGACTGCATATGAAATCCGCGGAGCAGTAATCGCGTTGCGTTCAGAAGAGGCATCAAAAATTATGGTAGAGCTATTATAAATAATCAAGGAGGCTACAATAGTGGGTCTTACCAGCCAATCAACAGGAATAAGCACGTTAAAAGAAATGCTGGATATACAGCTAAATTCAGTTGATGATGTTATCATTGCTCTAGCAGGCAATCCTAATACAGGCAAAAGTACCGTATTCAATAGCCTTACAGGATTAAATCAACATACCGGGAACTGGACAGGAAAGACAGTTACAACAGCACAAGGCTATTATAAATATAAAAATAAAAAATTCGTATTAGTAGATTTACCAGGCACTTATTCTTTATTATCCAATTCAGTAGAAGAAGAGATTGCAAGAAATTTTATATGCTTTGGTAATCCCCATGCTACAGTGGTTGTTGCAGATGCTACTTGCCTAGAAAGAAATCTGAATCTTGTGCTGCAAATATTGGAAATCACCGATAAAGTTGTCTTATGTGTCAATCTGATGGATGAAGCCCGTAGAAAAAAAATCCATGTGGATTTAAATAAACTATCTAAGATTCTGGGAATACCTGTGGTGGGAACCAGCGCAAGAAATGGAGAAGGGCTGGATAATCTGATGGAGGCTGTTTATAAGGTATCCCAAAATCAGATTAAAACAAACCCAATAAAGATACAATACAGCGATAGCATTGAAAACACGATTGCATCTATAGAAAAGGCCATAAAAGGCTTGATTGACAATAGGATCAATAGCAGATGGATCAGTTTGAAGCTAATAGATGAAGATAAAGCAATATTGAATTCCATCGATAAATATTTAGGATTTAATCTAACAAAAGAAATAGATGATATATATAGTTCAGTTATCAATGACGGCAAAATCGAGAAAGACAGATTTGCTAATCTACAAGACCAAATAGTTACAACCATAGTGAAACTTGCTGAAAACATCAGCCAACAGGTGGTTTATACTGAAAACAAAAACCATAATCAATTGGATAGGAAAATCGATGATATACTGACGTCAAAATTATTTGGAATCCCTGCTATGATCGCTTTACTAGGAATAATTTTCTGGATAACCATTGTAGGGGCTAATATTCCTTCAGATGCTATTGCAAAAATACTTTTCGGCATCGAAGACAAGTTAACCAGTATTTTTCTAACTCATGGTCTTCCTCATTGGCTTCATGGTGCATTGGTCCTTGGTGTATATAGGACCCTTGCTTGGGTAGTGTCTGTAATGCTGCCGCCAATGGCCATATTTTTCCCCTTATTTACTCTTTTAGAGGATTTAGGATACTTGCCAAGGGTGGCATTTAATCTTGATAATTTTTTCAAAAAAGCATGTGCCCACGGTAAGCAAGCATTAACCATGTGTATGGGCTTTGGATGTAATGCAGCAGGGGTTATCGGTTGTAGAATCATTGATTCACCAAGGGAGAGGCTTATTGCAACTATTACAAACTTCTTTGTGCCCTGCAACGGCCGCTTTCCCACATTAATAACCATTACAACTATCTTTATCGCAGGTACTGCAAAGAAACCATTCCAAACAATAATCGCTACAACCACCATAACAGGCATAATAGTATTGGGAGTGTTGATGACACTTTTTGTATCAAGAATTTTATCAAAAACCATATTAAAAGGTATTCCTTCTTCCTTTGCGCTGGAGTTACCGCCTTATCGTAAGCCTCAGGTTGGGAGGATAATAGTAAGATCTATATTTGATAGGACTATATTTGTTTTAGGTCGCGCTGTAATGGTAGCTGCCCCCGCCGGTCTTTTCATTTGGATAATGGCAAATATTCATATAAGCGGGAGCAGTTTGCTGGATTACGGTGCCACTTTTCTGAATCCTTTCGCACAGTTGTTAGGTATGGATGGATATATATTGATGGCTTTCATACTTGGTTTGCCTGCCAATGAAATTGTAATGCCTATTATTATAATGAGTTATATGGCTGCAGGCTCTATGATAGAACTGGAAAGTATCGAAGCTCTAAGAAATCTTCTGATTTCCAACGGCTGGACTTGGCTCACTGCAATAAACGTAATGCTATTTTGTTTAATGCATTTCCCTTGTGGTACTACCTTATTGACTATTAGAAAAGAAACAAAAAGCTGGAAATGGACTTTTATATCATTTATAGTGCCTACTATAGCAGGGATAATAATAACATTTACAGTAACTCAAAGTGTTCGATTCTTTAGTCTGATCTAACAAGTTGAATATGAAGCCCTGCTCGATTCTTGACATTTTATAGTGCCATGCTATACTAAAATCAATGTTAACTGAAGTTAACTTATAAATTTTATCTTATTTATAAATAATTTTAATATACCACGAAGGTATATGCTTTCTCAAGGAAGGCATTCATCTTGTGGTATTTTTGTTTTTGGAGGGAATAACATGAATAAATCATCGACACTAAAACTGATTCTTACAGGACTTTTTACGGCCATAGGTATTGGATTGCCCATAGCCTTCCATGCTTTCTCTTTATCCGGTTCCATATTTCTCCCTATGCATTTACCGGTTCTTTTATGCGGCCTTATTTGCGGCTGGACATACGGTCTTGCAGCAGGAATCATTGTTCCATTGATTTCCAGCTTTCTGACTGGTATGCCTCCCCTTTATCCCATTGCCATTTCAATGGCTTTAGAGCTTGCTACCTATGGTGCTGTAATCGGACTTTTGTCAACAAGACTCAACGTATTGGCTGCACTGATTGGCGCCATGCTATCAGGCAGAGTAATTTTGGGTATAGCTAATGTTATTTTGCTCGGTCTAACCGGAAAAGCCTATTCCTGGTCTATGTTTATATCGGGAGCTTTCATAACAGCCCTGCCTGGTATAATAATACAGATTATACTGATACCAGTGGTATATAAAGCTCTTGAGAAAAGCAAACTTCTGGAAAGGATGTTTTAGGTATTGAAACTAAAAGAAAGATATATAGAGTTATTTGAAAAAATCGATGACTTGCTGAGAAAAAACAATACCGTTATAGTAGCGATAGATGGCAATAGTGGCAGTGGAAAAAGCACTCTGGCAGAGTCATTGTCCGATATTTATGATTCCAATATTTTTCATATGGATCACTTCTTTCTTCGTCCTGAACAGAGGACAACTGAAAGGATAAGGGAAGTAGGTGGCAATGTGGATTATGAGCGTTTCAAAGAAGAGGTGTTGGACAATATAAGAAAAAATATAGAATTTAAGTATCAGATATATGATTGTAAAGTAGGGAGACTTACGGATTATATTAAAGTCTCCCCTAAAAAACTAAATATAATCGAGGGTGTATATTCAATGCACCCCACATTAAGGCAGGAATATGATCTGAAAATTTTCATGAGTATAGATAGTGAACTGCAAAAACAGAGAATTCTACAAAGAAGCGGTGAGTATATGCTGAAACGTTTTCTCCAAGAGTGGATACCTATGGAAAACCTCTATTTTAGCGAGATGAAGATTGCTGAAATATGCGACATTGTGCTCACATGTCCTTTATGATGGTTCTGACTAAATCTACTGCAAGTCTTATGTATTCTGACATGGGCAAATCCTGTGAGCCTACAATATGACTATTGCATTTGTTTACAGGAATCAATATCTTTTTGGCTTTGCTCTGGCCTATGGCCTTTGCCATAGCAGGCGTAACCTCACCTAACATAGAATCTGCAATTATAATACCTATGGGGCCAATAATTATATCAGCATCTTTGCTTGCAACTACCACCGGATTTTCACCTGTGGCTCCATGATCGGCTCCTGCCTTCATCATAGCTGCAGTAGCTATGCTGTTTGTACCAATGGCTATCAATTCAAGGGAAGGATAGCTTTTTTTCAACTGTTCCACTATCATCTTCCCCATTTTTCCCCCTTGACCATCTATGATCACTATTTTCATTTGGTATTCTCCTTCTGCTTATTTTTTTATCAACCTAAATTTTATCACAGGTTTTGAACATTTCACAGCAAAACTATAAGACAAAATCAGCTTAAATTATCTGCAAGCCAGTGAAATATTTGGTTAGTGGTACAACAAAGCTTACTAGTGCTACAAGCATATAATATATGATTATTGTTTTTTAACTTCCTTCATTATTGCATATTATCATAAAAAACGTCAAAAACTAGCTTCACATCTAAATCTTCATATTGAGGAGGTATTTTATGCGTGAAGGATTGATCCCTGCAATATTAGGTACTGCTGTTACAGCCGCAGGTACCGCAATGAGGGTCCGAGACATGCGTAAGCATGGCATGACCAAAAGGGATACTAGAGTAGCGATAGGTGCAGGTCTCATTGGTTTAGGCCTTGCCCATATTGCTCTTGGCAGCATAGACCTTCTTCAAAACGGAAGATCTTAGATTGTAAATGCGGGGCTTTTGGGCCCCGCATGATTGTTGCATAAGCTTTGTTTCATCTCATCTATTCAATGACTTTAATAACATCGCCCGGTTTTACAGTTCCTTCTTTCAAAACTTTTGTAAAAATTCCTTCCCTAGGCATTATGCAGTCGCCAATCTGCTGAAAAATAGCGCAGCCTACATGGCATTCCTTGCCTATCTGTGTAACTTCTTGAATGGTATCACCGATTTGGAGCTTAGTACCTACAGGAAGTTCATATAATTTTATACCTTCAGTAGTAAGATTCTCAGCAAATTTTCCGGTACATAAACCTTCTATTCCTATAGCCTTCATTTTGTTCATACTTTCAATTCCAAGAAGGCTCACCTGTCTATGCCAATTACCTGCATGAGCATCTCCCACTAGTCCATGATCTACTTTGAAATATCCTTCTTCTACAGGAGTCTTATGCACTCCTTTTTTTTCACTGATATTTACAGCTAAAATTTTTCCTTCCATATCACATACTCCTTGTATAATATTTTTTAGCCTCCTATACGCGCCATACTTCGTTGTATCGCTTCTCCATCATTTAGATGATGTTTCAACGGTTTTTTCAATATGGAGCTTTTCATTACTTCTTTTACATTTCCACCTTCTCTGATTGTTTTCAAAACATCTATCTCTTGATCAGAATGAAGACAGGGCTTAATCTTTCCATCTGCAGTGAGTCTCAGTCGATTACAGTTTCTGCAAAATTGATGGCTTATTGGATTGATAAGACCTACTTTTCCTTTTCCTCCAGGCAGCATATAATACCTTGCAGGGCTTGACTTGTCCCCTATTTCTACAGGCTCCAGCTCTTTAATTCTTTCCAACACAATAGTGTTGGGAACAAAGTAATCCCTTGCCCAATCAGCGGTTTGACCTATTGGCATCAGTTCGATGAATCTGACTTGAATATCTTCATTTCTTGTGAGCTCAACAAAGTCTTCTATTTCATCATCATTAAATCTATCAATCAAAACTATATTTATCTTTATCGGTAAAAGCCCTACTTTCTTTGCTTCTTCCAACCCATCGAATACATCTTTAATGGAGCCTAAACGGGTAATTTCCTTGTACTTTTTCTCATTCAAAGTATCTAAACTTATGTTTACTCTTTTAAGACCTGCCTCCTTCAACTCTTTCGCATATTTTTTCAAGAGCACTGCATTAGTTGTCATGCTGATATCTGTCACTTTATCTAACTTTGAAATTTTTTCTACCAAGCTGGTTACACCGAGACGGGTCAAAGGTTCTCCTCCCGTTAAACGGATTTTCTTTACTCCCAACTCAGTGCAAATCTCTACTACTTCATATATTTCTTCAAGAGTCATTATTTCACCATGCGTTTTTTTATCATGTATTCCTTCCTCTGGCATACAATACTTACAGCGCAAATTACATCGATCGGTAAGTGAAATTCTCAAGTATTCAATATTTCTGCCGTATTTATCTTTCATCTTTTATAACCATCCCTTTTAATTGCATTTGATAATATGTCCCGTATTCTCTATACCATAACCTCCCATTTGATTGAGATAATCTTTAAAGTCTTTGGACATTATAACTTCTATAAATAATTTTATCATTATTTCATCCAAAAAAGCTGTGGGAATTGCAAAATCATATTCTTCTTCCCCTATAGGAATAAAATTAAGATCCATAGCCTTTGCCGCTGAATATACTCCTACCCCTACATCCGCTGAGCCTGACGCAACAGCTGCAGCCACTGCCATATGAGTTGTCATTTCCCTTTGATAGCCATTGATTTTTTCCGTATCTATTCCAGCATTTTTCAGTAAATAATCTGTCAATATTCTCGTTCCTGCACCTTTTTGCCGATTGACAAATCGTATGTCATCCCTGGCTAAATCTTCTATACCCTTAATAGATTTAGGATTATTTTTCTTAGTCATTATGCCCTGAATTCTTTTGACACCTTTAATGAGAGCAATGTCCATATTGGCTAAATATTTTTTTATATATTCTATATTATATGTTCCAGTTTCTTCATCCAATAGATGTATAGGAGCCATATGAGCTTCCCCTCTTCTGAGAGCCATTAAGCCTGCCATGCTTCCTACATGAGAGGAAGAAAGATTATAAGCAGAATTCTTCCTATGAATCATGTTACCGATAATATCCATTATAAGATCATGGCTTCCTATAGAAACTATAGTATTTTGAATATCCTCCAAATCCTTCAAAAGATTAATATTCACTTTTTCTCCAGCTTCATAGCCCTCACAAGTTTGAGGAACTTCCAGTATTCCATCTGCCCTCACTAAAGACATGGTAACTCCTGCCCCTCTGCTTAACGGTGTGGCAATCAAATTATTATTCACCTTGCCCAATTTTACCCTCACAAATTCCTTATTTCTAAGGGATGAAACAAGTCTTTTAGAAAGTACTGCTTCCACCTTCTTTTCTTGTTTTATCTGCCTGCCTGCCCACCTGTTTATCAATGGCTTTGCAAATATTTCAAACACAACCCAAGCTGAAACAGGATATCCAGGCACTCCTATCACCGGCTTGTTTTCTATAAATCCCAGTACAACAGGCTTACCAGGCTTTGTTGCAACTCCATGAACTATCAGTTCTCCCATATCTTCCACTAGTTTGGAAGTATAATCCTCTGAACCTGCTGAGGAACCAGCGTTGATTACAACTATATCGTTTTCCATCAATGCATTTTTGATTGCAGCCTTCAGTAATTCATAATCATCTGCAACTATCGAATATCTTAATGGTTCTCCTCCATATTCCTTAACCAGTCCTTCAAGCATTCTGGAATTGGATTCTATAATGTCTCCAATCTTAAGTTTTTCTCCTGGTTCCACAATTTCTGTTCCTGTGGGAATTATTCCTACTCTTGGTTTTTTATACACTTTTATAGTGGTGATTCCTCCCGATAGCAAAGCACCTATATCTACAGGACCTATTATATGATTAGAGGGAATTATCATCTCATTTGCCACTATATCCTCACCAATAGGTCTTACATTCTGCCATGGAAACACAGGCGAGATTATCTTCAGGTTGCCTTCTCCAACTTCAACAACATCCTCGATCATTATAACTGCATCATAAGGCTCACTTATGGGATCTCCTGTATCTACATACTTGTATTGTCCTTTTTTGAATATCACAGGATTAACCTCTGATGCTTCATAAGTATCTTTAGCTCTTACAGCTATGCCGTCCATAGCAGAAGCATTAAAATTAGGGGATGAATATATAGCAAATACAGCATCTGCCGTAACCCTTCCCAAAGATTGGATAACATGTATTTCTTCTATTTCTTGCTTGTATCCAGTCCTATCTAAAAATAGTTTCAAAGCTTCATCTACATCCATGTTATCCAGATATATTTTCCTTTCCATTCCATCACATCCTTTATCATATGAATTAAAACAATGCCACTCTCACTTTTTCCCCTTTTTTGATACCTTCTTTATTTTCTGTTATTTTAATATAGCCTATTGATTTGGCTACTTTGGATATGGTTGCTGATTTACCATATATGGGTATTGCTTCATATGCCCCATTTTTTTCAATCAATTCTACAGGCTGATAAGTTTCTTTGCCAGGGTCAGAATGTATGTTTTCACTGCATGAAGCTTCAACATATATTGTATCTTCATTCATAGAATAATATTTCCGTATCAAATAGTCTACAAACAATTTATATATGATCATAGCAGAAGAAGGATGTCCCGGTAGGCCGAATATAGCTTTATCCCCTATCTTGCCAACGATAGTAGGTTTTCCCGGTTTAACAGCAACACCGTGTACAAAAATTTCTCCGCCATCCATAAATTCTATAGCTTTGGCTGTCATATCCTTAGCTCCCACTGAACTTCCTCCTGATAACACAACTATTTCTGAAACCTGAAGTGCTTTTTTGATGGCTTCTATAAGCTCATCAAAGTCATCTTCCACCAAAAGTTTTAAACTTATCTCAGCTCCTGATTCTTCAGCCATGGCAGATATGAGATAAGTATTTATATCCCTTATTTGGCCAAAAGATACCTCCCCGAAAGGGTTGACAATTTCATCACCTGTGGATATTACTGAAACCTTTATTTTTTCATAAACCTTTATGAATTCTATTCCTAAAGCAGATAGAACTCCGATATCTCTTGCCCTAATTCTTTTACCTTTTGATAACACTTTATGACCCTTTTTTATATCATCACCTTTTTTTATAATGCCCTGACCTGGTGCTACAGGAGTATAAACTGCTATGATATTTTCATCTAAATTTTCTACGTATTCTATCATTACAACCGCATCTGCTCCTGGAGGTATCATAGCCCCTGTAGGTACATATATGGCGGTAGAGCTTTTTATTGTATCGGTTGCTACCTGGCCCATTTCTACACGACCTATAACATTTAAAAAAACTGGCATGCTTTCGCCTGCTCCATGAGTATCCTTAGATAATACAGCATACCCGTCAACTACAGATCTTGAAAACTCGGGAAGTTCTATGGGTGAATGCAAATCCTCATATGCCACTCTTCCTAAGCTTTTTTCAATAGGTACTAACTCATATTTGCTCCATATATCAGAAAATGCCTCATCAATTATTTTTTTTACTTCATCGACTTTTTTTACATTAAATAGTTTCATATTGTGCCCTCCAAAGCTTTTTCTTAAATTATATCCCTTTACACCATAAAAGTTAATATTTTATTATGCTGTAAAAGCGATGCATAACATTATGCATCGCTTTTGCGATTAAATGAAACAATTCATATATATTACATTTTCTAATTAGCATCAGGAACAAACAGCTGATATCCATTCTTCTTGTAATCCCCGATTATTTTCTGACCTTCTTCAGAAGTTATGAATTCGATAAATGCCATAGCTGAATTATGTGCTACATTAGGATGCTTTTCAGGATTGACAGCAATAACTCCATAGGGGTTAAAGAGTGCTCTGTCTCCTTCCAATACTATCTTCATGTTTACTTTGTCCTGATAAGCATACCAAGTTCCGCTATCAACCAATGTGTATCCGCCTTCTTCATTGGCTATTGTCAATGTTGCACCCATCCCTTGGCCTACTTCCATATACCATTCATTACCTTGGGGGTCTATATCAGCAGATTTCCATAATTCTTTTTCTTTTTTATGAGTTCCGGAATCATCGCCTCTGGATACGAAGGTGGATTTGCTTTCTGCTATTGCATTCATAGCCTCTACCGCATTATTTGTCTCTGCTACCTTTGCAGGATCATCTTCAGATCCTACTAAGAAATAGAAATTATACATTACATCTTTCCTATTAACACCATAACCTTCTTCTACAAAGGCATCTTCTGCTTTTCTAGAATGAACCAGTATTACATCAGCATCTCCTCTTTTGCCCATCTCAATTGCCTCGCCTGTACCTACAGCAATAACCTTTACTTCAACGCCATATTTTTCTGTAAAAGCTGGAACTAAAGTATCCAAAAGCCCTGTGTCCTGAGTACTGGTAGTAGTTGCTAATGTTATGCTTTTTTCCAGATCAGATGTTTCTGTTTTTTCCTCAGATACAGAGGGACTTTCAGGCTCTTCCTGTACTTCAGTAGCCGGTTTAGAACAAGCTGCCAAAGTCAATATCATTGATAAAATCAGTACGAATGCTAAAAATCTCTTCATATTTATCTCTCCTCATTTAACAAATTTTCATCAGTAAATCATCTTACCATTTATAAAAGCCCATGTAGTTTCGTTTTTCGGACTAGAAAACAGGTTTTCCGTAGTATCATAATCTATTATCTTTCCTCCCAGCATAAATATGCAATTATCCGAAAGCCTTTTGGCCTGAAACATATTATGGGTGACTATGATAACAGAAATGCCATATTTGGTTTTCCCGTATTTAATCAATTCTTCAATGGTAAAAATATTAGTAGGATCTAAATTTGTTGTAGGCTCATCCAGCAGAAGGACTTTAGGTCTTATAATCATAGCTCTGGCAACTGCGACCCTTTGGGCTTCTCCGCCTGACAAGGTGTTGGCTTTTTGCTGGCTTTTATCCTTCAAACCAGTTACTTCCAGCATCTCTTCAACTCTTTTGTTAATCTCTTTTTTGTTCATCCCCCGCAGTTTCAAACCATAAGCCAAATTTTCATATACTGTAGCGGAGAACACCACTGGCTTTTGAAACACCATGACCATACTTCGCCTTATGTCTAGATCCATATCCTTCTGTTCAATCTTTTTATCTTCAAGCCAAATGTTCCCTGAAGAAGGAGCTTCAATGCCATTAAGCAGATGCAATAGAGTGCTTTTACCTGCTCCGCTTGGACCTATTAGGGCAGTTATTTTATTTTTATGTATGTCCAGAGCTTCAATGTTCAGTACGTTTTTATCTCCGTAGTTTTTCGTCAAGTTTTCTACTCTAAAAATGTAGTCTGCCAATTTAAACCCTTCTTCCCTTCAGAAACTGCAGAAAATAATTGATGATAAAGGAAAGGAACAGAAGTATAGTACCTAATGCTAAAGCTGTCTGAAATTCTCCCATGCCTTTATGTAGCGCTATGGCAGTAGTCATAACCCTTGTCTGATATCTGACATTTCCACCTACCATCATCACTGCTCCCACCTCAGCCATAAGCCTTCCAAATGCTGTTATAACTGCAGTGCCAATTCCATATCTGGCTTCTTTAAGAATTGTAACAAAAAGCTGATATTCAGAAGCACCCATACTTATTGAAGTCTTTACCAAAAGATCATCCAAGGACATCAATGCCGTATACGTGAGCCCTATTACAATCGGTAAAGCCAATATGGTCTGAGCAATTATCATTGCTACAGGCGTAAACAGCAGCTTCAAATGACCCAATAGCCCCATTTGGTTAGAAAGCATAATATAAACAAATAGCCCTACCACCACAGGCGGTAATCCCATAAAGGTGCTTATTATGTTTAGTAATATGCCCTTTCCAGGAAATTTTTTCATATACAAGATGCTGGCTATAGGTATTCCAATAAAGCTGCCTATGACAAGGGATACTGCAGATATCCTCAAGGTCAGCAGAATGATGCCATATAGTTCCTTATCAAATGACAATAATAAACCAAGTGCTTCTTTAAATGCATCAACGAAATAGGTCATTAAACTCCCCCAAACAAAAAAAGCAATCCGAAAGGATTACTCATATAATTCTAAATTTATAGAATCAGAGTTTTCCTTTCCAAACACGGGAGGCTACGGCATTTCTACCGGAACCCAACGGCTTAATTTTCATAGAACTTGTCTTTAGAAAATTAAACTCGGAAAACCATGCTCTATTAGCTTAGCATAATATTATAGTTTTATCAATAACATTTCCTGCATATATCTATGAGTCTGAATCTATGGTCCTTGGAGAAATGGGATTTGTAGCGCATTCCGATGCTTCACCCCTAAGAATCTCTATACCATGCTTTAATGCAGGAAGGATTACATTCAGAGACTCTTTCACCCCTTTAGGGCTTCCAGGCAAGTTTATAATCAAGGATTTATTTCTGATCCCAGCCACAGCCCTAGACAGCATAGCATTAGGAGTTATCTTAAGGCTTTCAGCTCTCATAGCTTCAGGTATTCCTGGCACATTCTTTTCTATGACATCCAGAGTGGCTTCTGGAGTTATATCACGAGGAGAAAAGCCTGTTCCCCCACTCGTCAATATTAAGTCAATCTTCATGATATCTGACATTTCTAGCATTGCCTTTTTAATTTCTTTTTTCTCATCCGGCACTATTATGTACTTTTTTATAATACCTCCTACAGGTTTTAATAATTCTTCTATCACAGGCCCTGATTCATCTATCCTCTCTCCACTAAAACCCTTGTCGCTGACAGTGATAATTCCTACAGTAAATGTAAACCCATCATTCATCAATACTGCTACCTCCTTATGATCTTAGCTGCATGAATTTTTTCTATCAGTTCCGCTAAAATAAAAATCCCCTGATTTTCCTCCTGTTTTTTTCACAATATATATATCTGATATAATCATTTCTTTATCGATGGCCTTGCACATATCGTAAATAGTAAGTGCTGCAATAGATACAGCTGTCAAAGCTTCCATTTCAACCCCGGTTACTCCATAGGTCTTAACTGTGGCAAATATATCAATCTTACAGTTTTCCTCATCTATTGAAAACTCCAGATCTGCACCGTAGATATTTATATTATGGCACATAGGTATTATATC
This sequence comes from Clostridiales bacterium, assembly GCA_012521375.1. GTDB lineage: Bacteria > Bacillota > Clostridia > Lutisporales > Lutisporaceae > Lutispora. The sequence continues at coordinate 44,744 of JAAYMO010000109.1, read as the reverse complement.
AGAAGTGCTCTTTGCTCCCATTATCCCGCCTACCTGAGCTACAGATAACACATCCCCTTTTTTTATTTTTCCCTCCAGGATAGCTCTTATGGTAGCCTTTTTCATATAAATAGAACCATGAGCCACAGCTTCTCTGATAGTCTCCGTTTTTTCTGTAACGTCTACCATCCTTGCATAACCTTTTTCATTTATATGTGTTAACCTATCCAAAACAATTACCTCCATAACAAATCTTTACCTATTATTATACTGCTCAGATCCAATAATATCATTATAAACAATCATAATGAGCCAACTTAAATATACAAGTAAATGGATATAATAAATCCTCCAATAAGAATATTTTTAATCCACATTTATCACAATAACTGTGATTACAATTACTAGTAAATATTCTTATTGGAGGATAACTAAAACTTTCCCTATTATTTATATTTTTTCTAACTTTATTCCTGTTTCATGATTGTTTAGATCTTGCTTCTCAAAGCTTGGATCCTTCACTCTCTCAATTGTATCTGCTAAAGTTTCACTCATGATATAATCTTTGTGTATTTCAACAGCCTTGGCGATTTCATCATCACCATCATAGTATATTCTGATTCTGTCCATCATCTCATAGCCATTGCTCTTTCTCATTTGCTGTACCTTGGAGATGAATTCCCTTGCATATCCTTCGTCTATCAGCTCTTGAGTTAAAGTTGTCTCCAATATGACAAACAGATTATTCTCCATAGCCACAGTGAAACCTTCCTTGGCTGTTATTGTGACCTGCACATAATCCTTCACTACATCCAGGGTTTCTCCATCCACTGTAAGAGTCAAAGTTTCGCCTGCCTCAAGTTTCTTCACCGCATCAGCCCCATCTAGGCTTGCCAAAGCCTTACCCAATAGTTTTATCTTGGAACCTAGTATTGGCCCTGCAACTTTGAAATTAGGTTTTAGATTGTATTCCATATAATAATCAAGATGCTTTGCAAATACAACCTTCTTCACATTGAGTTCCTCTTCAATCAATGGGACCAAATCTTTTATAAGTTTTTCATATTTGCCATCTATCAGCACTTCTGCGATAGGTTGCCTTACCTTTAACCTTACCTTCTCCCTTGCTGCTCTTCCAAGGCTCACCAAGTCTCTTACAAGATCCATCCTTTCTTCTATATGAGGCTCAATCAATTCTTTATCAGCAACAGGAAAATCGGCTAAATGGACAGATAATTCTCCTGTAAGTTCTTTATACAACTCTTCTGCTATGAAAGGTGCATAGGGCGCTATAAGCTTTGCCACACCTACCAATACTTCGTAAGTTGTATTATAAACAGCCTTTTTATCTTCTGTCATTTCTGTTGCCCAGAATCTTCTCCTGGAACGTCTAATATACCAATTTGATAAATCTTCTATTACAAATTCCTGAATCTTTCTAACAGATTTTGTCAAGTCATAGATGGACATTTCATATTCTACCTGAGCAGCCAAATTGTTAAATTTGGAGAGCATCCATCTATCCAATTCAGGCCTATCCTTATATTCCACAAAGAATTCTCTTGGATCTATATCATCGGTATTAGCATATAAAGTGAAGAAAGAATATACATTCCTCAAGGTGCCAAAAAACTTGCTAAATACTTCTTTTAATCCTTCTTCATCAAACCTGGTTGGTGTCCAGGCAGGGGATACATGAAGCAGATACCATCTCAAAGCATCGGCACCATATTTGTCAAACATTTCAAATGGATCTACAGTATTCCCTCTAGACTTTGACATTTTACGTCCTTCTTTATCCAATATCAAGTCATTTACTAATACCCTCTTGTATGGAGAGGTTCCCATGACAAAAGTAGAAATAGCCATAAGTGAATAAAACCATCCTCTGGTTTGATCAATGCCTTCGCATATAAAATCTGCAGGGAAAAGCTCGTGGAAATTTTCCTTATTTTCAAATGGATAATGGTGTTGAGCAAAAGGCATTGCACCGCTGTCAAACCAACAGTCAATTACTTCCGGCACTCTTGTCATAATGCCGCCGCATTCATCGCATTTTATATGAACCTCATCTACATAAGGTCTGTGAAGTTCTATGGTTTCGTCTATGTCTTCAATGGCTTTCTCCACCAATTCCTTTCTAGAGCCAATGGAAGTGGTGTGGCCGCATTCACATCTCCAGATATTCAAAGGTGTTCCCCAATACCTATTTCGGGACAATGCCCAGTCATTTACATTTTCAAGCCAGTTGCCAAAACGTTTTTCTCCTACAAAATCCGGATACCACTCTACTTTGCTGTTATTCTCCACAAGTTGATCTCTAAGTTTTGTCATCTCTATATACCAGCCAGGCTTAGCATAGTATAGTAAAGGAGTACGGCATCTCCAGCAATGGGGATAATTGTGTGCCAGCTTCTCTTTCTTATAAAGCTTTCCTTCTTGAGCTAGCCATTTTATGATTTCAGGATCCGCATCCATTACAAATTTGCCTTCCCAAGGGGTCGCAGTGAACTTACCTGATTCATCCACAGGCTGAAATACAGGCAGGTCATATTTTCTTCCAGTGTTATAGTCATCTTCACCAAATGCAGGAGCAGTATGCACTATACCTGTACCATCCACTATTGTTACATAATCTGCAACGGTTACAAAAAATGCTTTTTTGTCCGCCTCAATAAAAGGCATCAATTGTTCATATTCTATATATTCCAAATCTTTCCCAGGGATCTCCTCTAATACTTGGAAGTCTTCTCCCAATACTTGCTTAGAAAGATTTTTTTCTACATAATAAACTGTGCCGTCTTGTTCAACTTTAAGATAAGTTTCATCAGGATTTACCGTCAAGGCTACGTTAGAAGGCAGAGTCCAAGGTGTGGTTGTCCATACCAGGAAATATTCATCCGCATCTTTTCTCTTGAACTTTACCACCACAGTGTCGGTTTTAACTTCCTCATAACCTAGAGCCACCTCATGGGAAGCCAATCCTGTACCGCAGCGGCTACAATAAGGAAGTATCTTATGTCCCTCATACATTAGACCTTCTTTAAAAAATTTGTCTAGTATCCACCATTCAGATTCAATATAATCATTATCCAATGTTATATATGGGTTATCCATATCTATGGAAAATCCCATTCTTTCTGTCATTTCTCTCCACTGTTTTTCATAAGTAAATACTGATTCACGACATTTTTCATTGAATCTGGCTATGCCATATTCTTCTATCTCTTGCTTATTGGATAATTTTAATTGCTTCTCAACCTCTATTTCCACAGGCAGCCCATGGGTATCCCAGCCAGCTTTTCTCTTCACTTCATAACCTTTCATGCTGTGATATCTGCATACTGAATCCTTAAGGGTTCTGGCCATTACATGATGAATTCCAGGACTGCCATTGGCAGTTGGTGGGCCTTCATAAAATATAAAAGGTTTAGCACCTTTTCTATTTTCAACCGCTTTGTCGAGAATATCTATTTGTTCCCAAAACTCAGCTATCTGCTTTTCTCTTTCTGCTACCGATTTCTCTGAAAGAGGTTTAAATCTCATTAATCTCAACTCCTTGTATTTTTTTATATTAAAAAAACCCTATGGCAAAACCATAGGGACGCATAGGCACGCGGTACCACCCTCATTACAGCCAAATATGACTGTCACTCGACACATTTAACGCATTGCTGCGGAATGTCTTACTTAAGTTCAGACATCCAGCTCCAAGGTGATCTTCGCCAAGAGTTTTGCAGATGATCTCCCACCATTTGATCATCTCTCTGAATGCATCTCCTCTTGCTACTGTCCTCTTCATTGCTATTATATAATAATTATTGGACTTGTGAATTCCACATAAAATCCTAAAAAAACTTTACAATTAAGCAATATTGTACATTATATAAATACTTGTTGTCAATAGTTCAAATTTGTCAATCATATCACATTGTGTGCGCAATATGTTACTTTCTGAATTATAGAATTATTAATCGGGTTCCTACTGAATTTGGAACCTTTCTTAGTATATTATATTAATATTATCCAATTTGTTGTTTTTTATGTCATAATAGACACATAAGCTGAAATTTAACTATTTATGATTTATGAAGGAAATAAATAATAAATGTAGAATTAGAGAAATAACGTTTCTGAGTTATAAATCCTAAGTTAAAAAATATGGATTATAACCGACAGGGTATAAATAGAAATGTTTATGCCTCCCAATTTTGGAAAGGAAACGAGGATAGTGTTATGAATAAAAAAATTTTATTTTTTTCTATTATAGCTTTAGCATCTTTTTTTGCCGGAATACTGATTTTCACATCAACAAATTCCGAATCTGTAATCATAATCAAAAATAGGAAACATCAAATGCCGGGTTATGCTATCTATACAGAAAATGGAGATATACTTTATGTTGATGATATTATAAGCATTAAAAAAAGCATACTTGGCAATACCATCGTAAATACAGATAGTTTTAAAGTATATAATCCCATCGGGATAATTGAAACCCCCCCGCAAGAAAGTATAATGAGTATATATAACAAAGTTTTAGACTTTTTGAATAATGATAAAAAAGTACTTATTATATATATAGATGGACTAGGTTATGATTTGTATAATAAGTCAATAGAAATGGGCTATGTCCCATATATATCATCTATGGGAACTGCAGTAAAAGCCCTTACAGTATATCCAACAATTACAGATGTGACCTTTGCTTCTATGGTTACAGGTACTACACCTTTACATACAGGTATAAAAAGCAGAGAAAAAAAACTGCTTAAAGTCCATACCATATTCGATAAAGCTGCCGAAATAGGCAAAACTTCAAAGGTTATTGAAGGCAATATGCAGATAATAATCGATGAAGTAGAAACTATTTTAAATATTGATGAAAACAATAATGGCACCATAGATGATGAAATATACAAAAGAGCTCTAGAGGAAATCCAGGACCCTCCTGATATTCTTTTAGTTCACTTCCATTCCTATGATGATTTCGCTCATAAATATGGGCCAAGCTCTGGAAAAGCCCTGTCTCAGCTTAATGTATTGGATTCTTATGTAAAAGAGCTTGTAGAGAGATTTGATGGAGATGTGATAATCGCTTCAGACCATGGTATGCATGATGATAATGAAGTGGGAGGGCTTCACGGTGCTTTCTGTGAGGAAGATTTATTCATACCAATTATAACGATGGAAAATAGAATTTAATATAAAAAGCAGGTGTAATATGAGCAAATTTTTGAATAAATTCTCTATGTTTGAATTGGTAGTCATATCCTTGACCGCCGCTTTAGGTATAGCCATAAAACCGATTATTGTACCTTTAGTTCATATAATAACAGGTCCTCTTTACATCCCAGGGGGTGCTGCTGCAGGTGGCTTTTATATGCTATGGTTAGTCTTAGGATTAGGCCTCACTAAAAAAATTGGTACTGGAAGCTTAATTGGCATAACTCAAGCTTTATTGGTAATAATCACAGGGGCCTATGGAAACCATGGTGCTATAAGCATCATAACATATACAGTGCCAGGTATTTTGATAGATATAGGAGCCAAATTGTTGGGAAACAAGTTCATAACCCCGGCAGGCTTCTTTATATTAGGCCTGCTGGCCAATATATCCGGTACTATGTTGTCAAATATGGTATTCTTTCGCTTGCCGCTAATTCCCTTGCTCCTTTCTCTAAGTGCAGCATCATTATCAGGGGGACTGGGAGGCCTCATAGCTTACAATATTGTTAAAACTATAAGAAAACAAGGTGATATATATGATAAATAATAAATTGGTATTGATAATAGCCATATTAGCCATAGCAACGCTTACACTGGCATATGCGAATATGAAAACCATGAACAACCCGAGTATGGAAGATGGCACCATAACCTTTGTTTGGAGTGATGAAACTGCAAGCCTCAACTTTGAAGAAATCACTGCCTTAGAAAATCATCAATTTAAAGCCACCGAAGATACCTCTACCTCCGGCCCTAAATCGAGAAAATATAGAGGCGTCTTATTAAAAGATCTATTGAATAAAGCAGACATAGATGATTCAGCATTGAAATCTGCTTCAAAGGTACTGGTAAAAGGTTTAGACGGATATGTCATAGCTATGTCTGTAGATGAAGCCTTATCGGATCATGTTTATTTGGCATTTGAAAAAGACGGTAAACCTTTAGGCACTTTGAAAAAAGGAGGTAGTGGTCCCTTTCAGCTTATAATAGTTAAAGATTCTTTCAGCCAGCGATGGTGCAAATATGTATTTGAGGTAACAATAGAATGAAACCTATAATTGAAGTAAAAGATTTATCTTTCAAATATACAGCAAATAGCCCTCTTATTCTCAACTCCATCAGTTTTAAAATTGAAAAAGGAACCATAACCTCCATTGCAGGCTTAAGCGGCTGCGGCAAAACCACATTAGCCTTCTGCTTATGCGGAGCTATACCAAAAAGCATGCCGGGCATAATAGATGGAAGTATCATTATAGAAGGAGAGGATATAAAAAATTTAAATCTTCCCAATTTAGCCCAGAAAGTAGGCATGGTGTTTCAAGATGTGGACAATCAGCTGTTTCTCCCTACCGTTGAAGCTGAAATAGCCTTTGCTCCGGAAAATCTATGCCTTCCTTATGAAGAGATTGAAAAAAGGGTTGAAAAAGTTATTGACATGTTAGGCATTGAATCTTTAAGATACAAAAACCCTTCTCAACTTTCTGGAGGCCAAAAACATCTAGTAGCATTGGCATCGATTCTAAGCCTGGATCCTGAAATAATAATACTGGATGAAGTGCTATCTGAATTGGATAGGAAAAATAAAAAATTAATAATAAGTGTAATAAAATCCCTCAATAAAGCTGGAAAAACAATTATTATCATAGACCATAGCATCAAAAATTTGATGGTAGCAAACAGTATTTTGCTTATGAAAAATGGGAACATTGAAGATAGAATTGAGGTTGATGACAACAATGAGCTTTTATATAATAGACTCTCTGGCTTTTTCCTACAACAAGAATACTAGCTTATTAAAAAATATTAGTTTTGTAATAGAGAAAAATCAACATATAGGATTAATAGGAGAAAATGGTTGCGGTAAAACTACTTTGATTAAGCTGATGTTAGGAATATTAAAACCTCAGAAAGGAACAATCCTTCTTGAAGGCCAAAATGTTAGAGACATACCTTTATCCCAAATAGGGTGTAAGATTGGATATGTGTTCCAAAACCCTGAAAAACAATTATTCTGTCCTACAGTTTGGGAGCAGATGAGCTTTAGCTTTATATATGGAAACGAAATCGATAATCAAGATATGGAGGATAGAATAAATTATTATCTTGATCTATTTGAATTGGAAAAGTATAAAAATGATTCTCCTATGAAGCTGAGCCGGGGAGAAAAACAAAGGCTGGCATTGGCTTCAGTATTATCAAGAAATGTGGATTATTTGATAATGGATGAACCTACCATCGGTCTTGATATACTACGGAAAAAGCAATTGGAAAAATGTCTTCTGACATTGAAAAGTGAAAAAAAAGGTTTTATGATAATAAGCCATGAGCCAAATTTTCTTGAAAAATATGTTGACAAACTCCTTATTTTAAGTTCAAAAGGAGTTGAAGTCATATGATCGACTTAGATCCCAGGACTCGAATCGTAATTGTGTTTTTTATCTCATCTGCAGCAATAATATTGAAAGAGATAAAGTCGCTATTACTGCTATTGACCCTTACGTTGGCAATATGCATGTTATTATCTATATCTTTAAAAAAAGCTACGATGAGACTTAAAAGATTATGGTATGTATTTATCGTGCTGGCTTTAGTTCAAAGCATCTTTACTCATGGCGGGGAACCTTTGTTGGCTCTCGGTGGCATAGAAATTTTAACTACTAAAGGCTTGGAAACAGGCATATCAATAATCTTGAGAATGTCTATAATAATTTATTCAGCTTTGATAATTCTAATCACATCTCCTATGGATATGGTATATGGACTTGCAGCCATGAAGATGCCTCAAGAAATTGGATTTATGGTTCTTCTTGCAATTAAATTTCTGCCTCTCATTAAAGAAGAGTTTATTGACTCCATAATAGCAGTCCAACTGGCAGGGGCTGACTTAAAAAGAATACCCCTAGGTAAAAAGATTTCCCTATATACATATATATTGACCCCTTCTGTGATAAAAGCATTGAGAAGAGCCAGATTTATATCTTTATCCATGGAATGCAGAGGTTTTAGAGCCTATTCTACTAGAACCTATTACCGCAAATTAAATATGAAAAAAGGAGATTATGCTATTATAGTGGTTACATTGATATTTTTAATTGCCATTGTTTCAACATCTTGGTAAAAGTTGATTTAAGCTCTAAATACAATTCCCTGAATTCAAAGGAGGCGAGTATATGAAAGTCATATCAATTTATGGATATTCAGGTTCTGGCAAAACCACAACAGTAGAATGCCTCATAAAAGAATTAAATCGTAGAAGTTATTCTGTAGGCACAGTTAAAGAAATCCATTATGAAAAATTTGCCATTGATACGGAAGGCACTAATACATACAGACATTGGAAAGCAGGAGCAGAACTGGTATCCGCCAGAGGGATTTATGAAACGGACATATTGTTTAAAAGAAGACTTCCCATGCCGGAGGTTTTAAATTTCTATACACAGGATTATGTGATATTGGAAGGAGTTACAGATTTTGATGTTCCCAAAATACTTTGTGTTGAATCAGTAGAAGATATAAAAAAATATATGAAAACTGGTGTAGTTGCATTAAGCGGCGTTATCAGCAACAAAATATGTCGCTATGATCATCTTCCTGTAATAAATGCCATTACCGATATTGAAAGGCTTACAGATTTGGTGGAAAAAGTAGCATTGGATTGGGTGTTGGACAAGTGAATATAAAAATACTTGCTAAACTTTATAGCAAACGAAATCAGGTATATAAGATAAGAATTGATAAAGAAGAAAAAAATCAGTTAGCAATTATGAAGGTATTCTCCTCAGACAAAGAAAAGCTTCTTGATATAGAATATCGTAATATAGAAATGCTTTATGATTATGGAATCAATTTGCCTAAAATAATCTGTAAAGATAAAAACCGTTTGATTATGGAGTATATAGAAGGAGATTTGATCAATGACTTAGTAGAAAGATTAGATACGGGAGTATGGATTGATAAATTGGCACTATGGTTTTCCCAATTGCACAAAATATCTAAGAATTCTAATACATTGCTTAAAGGAGATGTAAATTTAAGAAACTTCATCTACAGCAAAGGTGAAATATATGGATTGGACTTTGAAGAAATTAATTGGGGAGATGCTAGGACTGATCTGGCTAATGTTTGCTTTTTTATACTGACAAACAACCCTTCTTTTACAAAAGAAAAACATGAGATGATAAGACGCTTTTTACAAAGTTATGAAAAATACTCTGGTATGAAATTACAGAGAATGGGGCTTTTCCTTCGTAACAGTAAGAATGAAGCTAAAAAGCGCAGAGGAAAACATCTGCATAACTTGCATTGTTAGATGATTAACATTATAATTAGTAATAGATAGTTTTTACAATAAAATATGGCATGCTACTCCGATTTTATTCATCTAAACAAGTAATTATTTGCATGATGATTAAAACGATAGGGTATTGTGGGAAACTGCAATGCCTTCCGGTGTGAAAAGGAGTAACAAAGTATAAAAACTTCTTTTCCACAAAAGAAGTTTTTTTATTCTCTTGAAAATTCGTTGAGAGGTGATGTTGATATATAAGTAATTAATAATAGTAGAAAATATTAATTAAATAATAGGAGGATGGTTTATGAATCGGTATTATAACATGAAAGCTTTATTCAGAAAGAGTTTGTCTTTTATAATTATCTTATCCTTAATAATCTCATCATTGGGAACCATTGCTTTCGCTGAAGAATGGAAGCCAAATACAGAAGAACCTATTTTAGTAGTGACAGGTCAAGGCATTGGTTTGACAAATGAAAAGTCCTATACACTGGAAGAACTGAAGTCAATGCCGCAAACCACAGCATTATTTTCTGCCATAAATACTACTCCCACAAAAAGCATTTATTTGGGTAAAGGTGTTAAGGTAGAGGATTTGCTCAATAAATCTGGCTTAAAAAAGGACAAGTATGACCAGTATAAAATCGGCTTTGTAGCATCCGACGGGTATACAGTTACTTTTGATCCTTCTCATAAAGGAGATTCTACTACTTCAAAGAAGTTAATCACTCCATCCTTAGGCTTAGAGAGATATTACTTCCCAAGACTTAGCAGTGGCGATTCCACTGGCAAGATTCCAGTTGATACAATTATTGCCTTTGAAAGAGCAGGTGACAGAGGCAATCCGGATGTAATACCAAAAGAATCTTCACTGGAAGCTCTTTCAGCTAGTGATTATCCACTGTTGATGGTTGGGCAGCAACATGTAGACGAAATCAATAATCCTCTTTATAACAAGACAATACAGAAAATAGTCGTAGGTGACCAGCTTCCTGATGTATTAAAAATAGGAAGCAAAAGCTATACAAGAGAAGATATTCTCCTGATGCCAAGGGTAAAAGGCAACTGGACCTACATGAGAAAATCAGGACCAACAGCAGATTACTGTGTAGGTGTACCTCTAAAGGATCTGCTTGCAGGTTATAGCGATAATGATAAGGTAGAATTCATATCTGCCGACGGTTATAAAAATGACCCTGTAACTATAGGAGAAATCAAAGATTCATCGAAACAATACATACTTGTATATGAAACAGGAACTAATGCTAATGATACAGAGGCGGTATATGATACTGCCAAAGATGATCCTTCAATAGTAGGATACTTTAGAATTTACAGCCAAAATGGTTCTTTAATAAAAATGGTAAATGAAATAAAAGTGACTCCTGTTTCCGGCACTGATTTTTCAAAAAGCCCTTATAAACACATAACAAACGGCGGCTTGCCAGGAGACGAACCATACAATGTAGATGTTATAACGGGAGCAACATTGACCTTTGAAGGCCCAGGTCTTGAGGCTAGTATACCCCTTTCAATAAGAGAGATGGAAAATCAAGATGCAGGAGTTTTCCGTGGAGATTATACGGACATAAGAGATGGTAAAGAAACCACTCTTAAATATGAAGGAATAAGACTTCAGCACCTGCTAAAAAATATGACTTCAGGTGAGACAGGCATTAAGCTAACAAATACAGCTTATAAAGTTCTTATAAAAAACAGGGTAAGGCAGACTATAGCTGAATTTACTCTGGAAGAAATTGAACAAGCAGAAGCTGCAGGCAAACCCATAATAGTGGCTTATGGAACATCAAACCTTGATGGCTCTAATGCTAAACCATTCGTCTATGATGGAGAAGCAGGCGGAGATAAAACCTTAGGCAACGAAGATGGATGCATAAAATTAGTTTACGATAAATCTGTATTCAAGCAAGATCCAAATCCTAGCTATACAAAATTCGGCAATATGGCATATGTTTATGTAGCCGAAAAGGAAACTCCAGGCTATAAGCATGATAAAGCACCTTATAATACTCCTGAAAACTCTGAGTACATCATTACCATAACAGGAGATAAGCTGGGAAGAGAAGTCAACTATACTGTAAAGCAACTAGAAGACATGGTAAAATATAAAGAAGGCAAACCAGATCCTAATGGTATGGGCTATAGGGCTGAATATAGCTTATCAAACTCCACATATTGGTATGTAAATGAATATGAGGGAGTAAAGCTTTGGGAACTGTTGAAAAAGGCAGGAATTCCTGAAACAATGGCAATTGGAGCGGATTCTGATACATTAGTTCATTTTACTGCAACAGATGGATATACAGATTTTGATAAATTCACAATAGCTCAAATATCCGATCCAGATTTATTCGGATATTATGAAAAGAATCCTGCTGACCAAAATGACGGCAAATATATTTCCAGGATTGAAGATGATCTGAGGTCCATTGGTTATCCAGTGTTAGTTGCCTATGGAGTTAATGGATATCCTTATGTGATAAGGAATACCCTCGATGGCTACAAGAGCGGTTTAGGTAATGACGGTGGACCATTAAGAATTATATCTGGAAAAATTGAATACCATCATGCCAACGGTTCAAAACAGGCAAAATTCCTTGATAAAATAATAGTAGGCAATGATGTAAACTATAGTACCCACTCTGGAAATCCGGATAAGATCTACAAAGATCTAGCTTCAGAAAAGATAAACGTAACAGTAATAGGCATGGATGGAAGTACTTTAAAGAATGAAACCTTCACTGTAGAAAACATAGAAAATATGATTTACGGTTCGAATGTAAGGAACACAGAAAAAGTAAAAGCTAAGGTAAAATCATTCTTCGATGTGAAAAAAGGTGACAACATATACAGCGATCTATATGAAGGTGTAGACTTAAGTTATTTCTTAAAAGAAAAAGTTCAAATACCGGGCAACAAAGGAACAGTTACATTTAATAGCGCTGACTCAAACTTGACAGTTTCACTGGATGAAATTTTTGATGCAAATAAGAAATCTGCGCTAGCATTTGCTAAAAACGGTACACCTATGGTAGCTGATAAAAATGCTGCAGGTTATATAAGCTCATATACAGATGGTACCGGTGAAAAAGTAAATGTGAAAAATGATGGCGGCCCATTGATGGTAGTAATGTCTGAAGCTAAAAGTTTAAGTAGTGTAACCTCTATTAAGATAAATCTCCAACCAGATAAATATGCCCATATAGAAGCTCCTTACAAAGAGTTGGCTGACAGCACTTTGATAGTTGAAGGTCCAGGAGCAAAACTAACTACACCTAAAACCTTTAAAGTTTCTGAGATAGAAGGCAAACAAAACCTTGTAGTAACAGGTGACTATAACATTAAAAAAGCTGCATCAGAAGACCAAATCAGATATAGAGGTATAGATTTATACAGCTTCTTAAAATCTGAAGATGTAGGCCTTCAATCCAATGCAAGCGAAATAGTGGTAACCGCAGCAGACGGCAAAACTCTAACTTTCTCATTATCCGATGTGATGAAATCAGATTATATTAACGGAGCAACAAAAGCAGCTGACTTGAAGATGATATTGGCCTATGGTTCCAGCAGCGTAGACAATGCCAATATAGATGACGGTAAACCATTGGTATTGGATAAGGATTCCAAAGGATATGACCCTGCATACAACAACTCAGGTGGTCCATTATACCTAGTTGTTGGACAAAAATCTGCAGATGATATGAACTCCCAAAGCATATTAAAAAATGTAGTAAAAATAACCGTAAATGCAGGTGCTACAACCAGTTGGAAACACGATATGAGTCCAACCTATAGCCAATACTTGGACACTTATTTCCTTGAATTAGAAGGAACTGCACTGGAAAAACCAGTGAAATTCAGTCTGCGTGAATTAGAAGCTATGGACGATATAATAATCAGAGATAGCTATACCTATATAGGTGAACATCAACATGAAGGTCTTGACCTATGGAAGCTTATCTCCCAGAAAGCAGGATTGAAGAAAGGCGCAGAACTTACATCTGTAAAAGTTATAGCTTCGGATGGCTTCTCAAGAGATGTTCTATCCGTATTCGGTAAAGAAGCTCTAGAAAAAGGAATAGCTGATGGACTGGAAAGAAAGATAATAATTCTAGCCTATGCAGGAGACGGAAACCCATTGGTTCCTGATACATCCAGTGATGGTTATACCAGTGGAAACGAAGGCGGTCCTATAAGAATGATCACTCACATGAATCAAGGAGCTTGCTTGAAAAATGTGGTTAAGGTCGTTGTTGATGGCAATGTAACAGCTGCGTCTGATGCTTCTTTCATCGACATAGTTGGTCACTGGGCACAAGAACATATAGAATACTTATATTCCAAAGGTATAACAGAAGGTACAGGAGACAATAAATTCAGCCCCAATAATACACTTACAAGGGCAGAATTTATCAAGTTCCTGGTAAGCACTCTCAAGGATATAGATTTGGGTTCAGCTTCCACTGGAATATTCAAAGACATAGAAGACGGCCAATGGTATACAGATTATGTAAATTGGGCTGGTGCAAAAAATATTCCTGCAGGTGTTGAAAATGACAATTTCCGTCCAAATGATGTAATAACTAGAGAAGAAATGGCTGTGACTATATACAATTTTGCAAAAGCTATGGGAATAGAACTAGGAACAGTTGCTGAAGAAATAGTATTCACAGATGCTTCCAGCATCAGTGAATGGGCTAAAGATGCAGTAAAAGCTGTTCAACTGTCAGGAATTATAAATGGCAAGCCTGATGGTAGTTTTGATCCTCAAGGTCAATCTACCAGGGCTGAAGCTTCTAAGATCATAAGAATGATAATGGAAAAAATGTAATACAAAAACAAGGAGCAGGCAGTCCATCTGCTTGCTCCGCTCTTTCACACGGAGGTGAATTATGAAAAATAAAACTTTATTTATATTATTTGTCTTAATATTATCCTTAATCCTTTTAACAGCATGTTCATCGAATACCCCTTCTGCTCCAAACGCTGAAGAAGCCGGCGAAACTCAGCAAGTAGAGGAATCAGATAAAAATATTCAAGATGAAAATAAAACAGATGTAGAAACTTCAAAGCAGGATGAAACTACTGTAGAGAAACCCGAAGAAACTACATCTGATACAGATACTATATCTGAGGCTGAGAAACCAAAATCCCAACAGCCAGAAAAACTTCCAGAAGAAACGCCTCAAACAAAGCCAGATGAAAAAACACTCCTACATATCGAAGGTTCTGGTATAGAAAATCCAATAACACTTTCTCTTGATGAACTAAAATCCATGAAAGATGCTTATTATGAAGATGACTTCTTTTCACTTAACAGCTACGGCACTGAAGAATACTTCCACTTTAAAGGAATAAAGATAAAAGCAATTTTGGATAAAGGAATTTTAAAAGATAGTGCTTCTACCATCACTTTCATAGCATCAGATGGATATAAACACGAAATGTCTGTAGAACAAACCCTGAAGGAAGACTATATAGACGAACATAATCCGGAAAAGAGATATCCTGTGATAATCGCATGGCATGAAAACGGTAAAGATTACGATCCCAATAAAGGGGCCCCTTTTAGACTGGTAATTGGTCAAAAAGAGCCTGGTGATGTTAACAAGCCTCAATGGGTACAAAATATTGTAAAAATAATCATAGAATGAGGAGCTAATCATGAAAAAAAATATGATCTATATATTAACTCTCATCATAATCGTAACAATAATATCTGCAGCTTTATGGTTAAACAATGACACAAGAAAGGAAAAAGCCTTGATAAAGGAAATACTGCCAACAGCAACAACTATAAAACTTATTGATGGAGCCTTAGACAATCTCATAATAAAGGAAAATTTTCCTGGCGTTGAAAAAATATATAGTATAGATAATATACCTGCTGCTTTTGTAGCTTCAGGAACCGGCTATGAAGGAATCATAAAAACTTTGGTGGTCATGGATAATGAAAAGAAACAAATTGCAGGAATACATATTCTCGAACAGGGAGACACTCCTGACTATGCTGACCCTATTATGGAAAGCTGGTTTACCGATAGATTTAAAGGTTTAGAACTATTTGAATATCTAAACAGAGTAGTGTTAGACCCTGAAAAACCTACCGATATAGTTCAGGTTACAGGAGCCAGCGTATCCAGCCAAGCTGTAATCAACAATGTGAATTCAGCTATAGGTGCTTGGAATTATCTTGTCAACAATAAAACCATGGATCCGGTTGAAAACTTTATCCCACAGGAAATGTGGGATAAGGATGAAAACAGCTTTTTGATAGCTTGGCCTGAAAATAACTCCGTAAGGGTAAATATCGAAGATTTGAAGACCTTTCCCCAGGTTACAACTCAAACTATACTGCAAAGAACAACCGGGGTTAAAATAGATATTAAAGCTGAGGGTCCTCTTCTCAAAGATGTATTGGAAAAACACGGCATAGATATCAATGATTATGAAGCCATAGGCGTCACAGGTAGAGACAACTATTACACTATGATAAGCAAAGACATTATACAAAATAGAGACATTATCCTGGGCATCAGGTTTGATGATGAAGAAATAATCAGGGAAGAAAAGCCGGTAAGAGTAGTGATACCCGATGAGATGGGAGTATACTGGGTTAAAATGGTCAATAGAATTGAGCTTTATACCCATATTTCACCTAAAGACATACAAAATGTCCATATATTCAGTTCCATTGTTAAAGACATAGAACCTTATTACTATGAATATTACGGCAGCAAAGATGAGTCCTACTTAGTAGGTAAAATATTATCCAAATTTGACTATGTAGATGTGAATGGCTTTTTCACCATGGTAGGTTCAGATGGCCTGGTAAAGAATGAAACCATCAGCATGGTAAGAGATAGGTATTATATAAAAACCGGCGGTGAAAATGCACCTATGAACATAGGTCCGGCTTTCAAGTTGGGCATGAACGTCAAGGAAATGAGCCATTTCTCAACCACTAAAGATGCTGTTATTTTCCCTGAGATAATGATGAAGGTTATCGGTGAAGAAGACCTGCCCCAAGGCAAGGGTATGAATTTAGGAGAAGTTTTAGAGGAAGCAGGTATGATTATAGAAGACAACGATACTTTAACTCTATTTGATTCTGATGGGAAACAATATGATATAAATCCAAATCAATTGGATAGTTCCTATCTACTGCCTGTGGAAAAGGGAGCAGATGCAATCATTGGAGAAACCTATATCAAAGATATAGCGAAGATAAGCAAAAACTAATATTAGGAAGTAATGGATTATGAAGGAAAATAGAAGTAAAAACATTAGGACAAGCATACAAATTGCTATTTTAGTCTTACTGTTACTAGTATTAATACAATATAATCTTTATACAAGCCAACTGGTCAATTTTAAAATCATAAGCATAGGAGACCTGAATCCTTATGGAGCTTGGAGTGCCCTAAAAGAATCTTTAAACGACAGCAGTTATGAATTTGATGGCATAAACAGAAGCATGGCACTGACAATATCCATATTGGTAATATCTATTGCAGGAGGAAGGTTCTTTTGCGGTTGGATATGTCCTATAGGAACGATACAGGATATATCAAATTGGATTGGCAAAAAACTTGTTTTCTCTAAACATAATGGTTTAGGAAAAAAAGATTTTAATCCTCTTTATACCAAATACCCAATATTATTGGCTGTTCTGCTGGCATCCATATTAGGCTATGGTGCAACAATAGCAGAATTCTCACCTTGGAGAGCCATGTTGAACATACCGAAACTGTTTTCTGCATGGAAAGTAATGAAAACAGGATTTGCGGTACTGGCTGGTATATTTATTGTCTCAGCAGTTATACCGAGATTTTTCTGTAGGTACCTTTGTCCCTTAGGTGCAGCCCAAACCCTTTTTAGTTCCTTCAGCCTGATTTCAATTAAACAGAGTAAAAGCTGCATTCACTGCAATGGGTGCCTTAATAGCTGCACTATGGCATTGAAACTTTCACCAAAGGAAGATTCCATATCTCCTGAATGTATCAGATGTCTGGAGTGTATAGGTAATTGTAAAATAAATGAAGATACCAATTTAGGATTAAAATCAGGAAGAAAAAATATATCATCAAAGAATTATATTGCTTTAATGTTTATATTGTTCTTCGTAATTTGGTTAGGGATGCCTAAGGTTTTTGGTGGAACTTCTATGATAAGCAGCATTCCTCTTAGCAATCTGAAAGACGGAGTATACCAAGGTGAAGCAAAAGGCTTTGCTGCGAGAATCATCACAGAAGTGAGAATTGAAAATGGGAAAATAGTGGATATAACAGTCCTGGATCATCATGAAAGCAGGGGCTGGTATGAAGAAGTTTTTATGGTGCTTCCTAAAGAGATAATAAGAAAACAAAGAATTGAAGCAGATGTTATAAGTGGCGCAACAAAAACCAGCAAAGGTTTTATAAAAAGTATCGAAAATGCTATAAAAAAAGCTATGTAACCCTCCTTTATTGTATAAAATAGTGAAATTTATACAAAATAGTATTGGAGGTGTAGCATATGCAATTACAATTATCGCAGAAAGAAAGAATGTTATTGGAAGACCAAAAAAAACATGAACAGATTTGTATAGAAAAGTATACAAACTATGCAAATCAAACTCAATGCCCGCAGCTAAAGCAAATATTCAATAATAATGCCCAGATAGAAAGAAATCATCTTAACAGCATCAATCAATTACTAAGCGGAAAGCTTCCACAAATGAATCAGCAGCAGAATCAAGGTTCAGCTCAAAATACTGGAACCCAAAGCACTAGCGGCAATATGGGCAATACGCAGCAGTTCAACGGAACTACCAAAGATTCAGATATGTGTACGGATATGCTGATGACAGAAAAATATGTTTCAGGAGCCTACGATACTGCTATTTTCGAATTCAGTAATCCACAAGTTAGAGATGTACTGAACCATATACAAAAGGAAGAACAAAAACACGGCGAAGCTATATTTAAGTACATGCAAAGCAAAGGAATGTATAATGTCCAGTGACTAACTGACAAAGTACAAATGATAAAAGCATGGGGATATGAAAACACTCATGCTTTTATTTATTGTTTATTATAATTAGGGTATACCTAAATTAATAGTTCTAGATTTTAAGTATTTATGCATCCTGTCAATTTAATGGTAATTGATTTTTTATTTTTAATTATTAAAGGAGCTCAAAAACGGAAAAATATGCTAAAATATAAATATACTTATTTTGTATTGAAATTATATTCAGGGGGTCTAATATTGAAAATTTCTATGAAGATTAAAAAATCACTTTTGATGATTATTATTGTTATGTTAATCTCTATTGTCTCTACAGGCTGTTCTCAACCAAAAAATCAAAATGATGAAGAAATAAACAATAAGATTGCTCAATTAGAAGAAAGTATTAAAAAGCTAGAATTAGAGATAGATATGCTTACAAAGCAAAAAGCTGATCTTATGCTTGAGCTGGATTCTATCGGCGTGCCGAATAAAATTAAATATATAAAAGGATACCAGGGCAACATGGAGATCATTAAGGAAACTACTTTCAAACTTATGCCTACAGATACATCAGAGATACTAGCAAATCTAGAAGCTGGTACCATAGTTGAAGTATTGGCTATAGGTGAAGCAACCACCTATGATCCCTGCTGAACGCTTCCTTTTCAATCCCAGGATTGGGCATTAATCATATATGAATCCGATGAAGTCGATTATCAAATAGGCTGGATCAGGGCTGCTGCATTGGCTGAATTAAAAACACACTCTAAATATTGATTTAGAGTGTGTTTAAATAAAATAATTATACATTTAAATATTATTTAAACATAATATGGAGAAAACATCTGTCAAATACTATTATCAGTGCTGCTGCAATAAACCAGCTCAATAAACCTAAAGCTAAGGACTTCACTGCAGCCATTTTTGTAATTGTAAAATAAACCGTTCCTAGAAAAGCAATGGTTGTGGGCAGTGCTAAAAAGGTAACTAATACTACCTTCTGTAATGCTTGTCCATCTATAGATAAAGATAGAAAATAATAGCCTACTAGTGTCACTACCGGGAATAAAACTATCAAACCAGAGATATATGGGTTTTTCATTTTACCCATCCAACTCACAATTAAAACCAATGTTCCTCCAACTATAAATCTGGAAATTGCTTCAACAAAATTCATATCTATGCTCCTTCTATCTTTTTTTGTTCCATAGTTTAGTTCAAATTACAGTGCAGTTCTGATTCTGTTTAAGGCTTCCTCCAATATGGATCTTGGGCATCCTAAATTTATTCTCACAAATCCTTCTCCTTGCTTTCCAAATGTTAATCCGCTATTTAATGCCACCTTAGCTTTATTTATCAAAAAATCATTCAAATCATCCTGCTTTGGATATATATTTCTAAAATCCAACCATCCCAGATATGTTGCTTCCGGTTTTCTACATTTAACATGGGGCATTTCCTCTTTTATGAAACTTATCATGTAATCAAAATTGTCTTCTATATAACTCATTACTTCCTCCAGCCACTGTTCCCCATGTCTATAAGCAGCTTCCAAAGCAGTTAGTCCGAATATATTAAGCATTCCTATGCTCAAACTTTGCCTTACTTTATCATATGTCTCTCTTGTATCCTCATCAGGTATCAACACCATAGAAGCGGTGAGGCCTGCTATATTGAAGGTTTTACTAGGAGCCATAGCCGATATAATTATTTTTTTGTATTTCTCATCCAAGGACAAAATAGATTTGAATTTATAACCTTTTAAAATTAGATCCGAATGTATCTCATCGGAGAATATTTTTACATCATACTTGAGGCATATCTCTGCCATCCTCTCCAACTCTTCCAGTGTCCATACCCTTCCCACCGGATTATGAGGATTGCACAGTATAAACAGCTTTACATTGTTTTCTCTTATCTTTCTTTCAAAGTCTTCAAAATCTATGGTGTAATATCCTTCTTTTTCAATAAGTTGATTCTCTATCAAGATTCTATTATTATTTTTCACACTGGAATGAAAAGGTGGATATACGGGAGTCTGTATCATGACCCCATCACCCTCTTTTGTAAAAGCAAGTATGCCAAGGGTAAATCCAGTAACAAGTCCTGGACAGGTAAGTATCCATTCCTGGTCTATGTTCAGGCCATTCCTTCTTTTATTCCATTCTATAAAAGGTTCAAATATTTTGGCTGAAATTAAGGGATAGCCAAATACTCCGTGTTCTGAACGATTTATTAATGCATCAATAATTTCAGGACTGGATTCAAAATCCATATCTGCAATCCACAGAGGCAAGATATCATCTTTTCCATAAATCTCTTTTAAACCATCCCATTTGATGCAATCTGTATTCTTTCTATTCACTAAAATATCAAAATTCATTTGTAGTCCTCCTCGCTTAATCTTTTCTTATCTCAATCACTCTGCTGCCTTAAAATTATATATAGGCTTTATATTATCTATTATTTCTACAGTATCGACTATATTGTCAACTATCTCTTCCATAGGCTTATAGGCTAGAGGACATTCATCTAAAGTATCCTTATTTACCGAAGTAGTATAAATTCCTTTCATAGTCTCTTTAAATTGAGTTAATGTCAAAGACCCTTTAGCCTGGGTTCTGCTCATAATCCTACCTGCTCCATGGGGTGCTGAATAGTTCCATTCCGGATTGCCTTTGCCTATGCAAATTAGGCTTCCATCCCTCATATTTATTGGTATCAATAGAATCTCGCCTTTTTGTGCAGATACGGCACCTTTTCTCAAAATCATATGTTCAGTATCTATGTAATTGTGTATAGTTGTAAACCTTGATACATCCTTCAGTTTCATAGCTTTAATTATCTCCTGAGCCATAGCTTTCCGATTAAGGTCGGCAAATTTCTGAACTATTTTCATATCATGTATATAGTCCTGAAAAAGCTGTCCTGATACATAAGCTAAGGATTTAGGAATATTGGTTTCCTTACCTATGGACTTGAAGGCTTCTTTCTGATATAGGCTTGCAACTTCATGACCTAAATGCCTGCTGCCAGAATGGATAACTAAATACAAGCTGCCTTCACTATCCTTGTTTACCTCTATAAAATGATTGCCTCCTCCCAAAGTTCCTATGCTAAGCCTAGCTCTTTTCAAATTCACTAAGCTTTTGCAGTTAAGCTGATTTAAATCTATTTTATCGATAAGTTGGTGTTCTTTATTACGTATATTGAATCCACTGGGAATCTTCTCATATATTAACTTGTCAAGTTTTTGTAGTTCCATACGCTTATTTTCAAGCTTTATTACCTCTATACCACAGCCAATATCAACACCTACTAGATTAGGCACCACCTTATCCTTTATTGTCATAGTTGTTCCAATGGTGCAGCCTACCCCGGTATGGACATCAGGCATTATGCGAATTTTGCTGCCTTTTACAAACTCCTGATCACATAAGGTTTGAATCTGGCTTAAAGCACTTGATTCAATATTATGGGTATATATAATTGCGCTATTGTATTTTCCTTTTATCTCCATCATCTCTATATTCCCTCATAATCTTTATATTATTAAATATCACAACTATCCATTATGTTCATTGTTTATGTTCTTAATTATAACTATCATAAAAACAGCAAGATTACTCCTGCTACAGAAATAAAAGCTCCTAATATTTCTTTTGGCAGAACTTTTTCCTTGAATATAGCTATTGAAGCAGGAATTATTACTACAGGAGATATAGAACTAATAGATGAAACAATACCTGTGGCAGTATATTGAACTGCCAACAGAGAAAATCCCACTCCAATGAAAGGTCCAAATACTGCTCCTAAAGCTATGGCACCTATAGCCTTCATATTATCAAAGGCTGACTTTATCTCTGGCCACTTGTTTCTTACAGTTATTATAATCGTATAAACTATGAAAGCAGCTATAACTCTAATTTGTGTTCCTGCAAAAGGATCATACGAACCTAAACCAAATTTACTGAAAATCAATCCAAATGCTTGTCCCAAAGCTCCTAAAGATGCATAAACAATACCTTTTATAGGTCGGTTAAACTCTACTTTTTTCTCTACAGGATTTCTACTTAATATTACCATGCATATTCCCGCCATAGTTATAAAAATCCCAGCCAAGCCTAAGAAAGAAATCTTCTCTCCCATAATAAGAAAACCAAATAGAGCCGTAAGAGGAGGAGCTGCCGACATTATAAGTAGAGATATCCTTGACCCGATTTCCACATAGGCTTGAAAAAGAAACATATCGCCTAAAACAAAACCTATCAAACCTGAAATAGATAACCAAAACCAAGTATGATTAGTAGCATCAACAGGAAAAGCCAAACCTCTGGAGAAAAATGAATAAATACTTAATAAAAAAAACCCAATAGGCAGCCTAATATAACTTACAGCTAAAGAGCCTACTTTTTTTCCTGCTGATTCAAAAGCAATTCCATTCAGTGCCCAACATATAGCCGTAATTAAAGCTGCTATTTCGCCGATATGCTTTAATTCCATATTGTGTTTCTCCTATTCCTATTCAATAAACTATCTTAATATATTTATGAAAATTGATAAAATAATCCAATAATCATTGAATTTTCAATTAACATTGGCTCTACCCTTTATAAAAAGTTTATTATCTAAGCCTTCTTCCGCAGTAAGGGCAAAATTGGAAGTGAGATTCCACCGTATTGCCACAATAAGAGCATCTGTTACCTGCTGTATAGCTATTATTGTAATATCCTGTTTCTGCGTTTTTAAGATCCCAGTATGTTATCTCCACATCTTCTCCATTTTCAATCCTCTTTCCTTTGTCTTTGGGAATTTCAAATACTGTACTGCAGTTGCTGCATATGACATAATATTTTTCATTCCATTTGAATAGAGGTATAAAGAAAAAGTGAAAGAAATTATAGGTCTTTATAAGCTTTGCAGTTGATTCATCATTGCAATTGCTGCAGGATATATTATTCAAGTATTTTATTTCTTTTTCTTTATTCTGTATTCCAAATATTCCTATGAAAAACATACTATCCCCCATAAATCCATTAGTTTCTTAAATATATTATATCATTTTTTGTACTGCTGACATAGGGATGCTATTAATATCCCAGTGCTTCATTTATTAATATTATCTTTATTCTTCCTACAGGATAGGATTTCTCGGTTATGGTCCAGGTATTGCATAATCTCTGAGGGCTGCTGCAATCCATACATTTTCTCGTCACTTGACAGGGAGTTTTCAGGTCTGTATGGCGAATTGCATTCATAGGTGCAGCAATAGATTTAATCCTATCCATTGCTTCATCCAGGTTTTCCACTACCTTATTGACTCCAACAAATATAATCACATTTCTGGGACCGAATGCAATTCCCGCAACCCTATTGCCTATCATATCAACATTAACAAGCTGCCCCTTAATAGTAACTGCATTGGTCCCTGTCAAAAACATATCGCAAGATAATGCCTTCTTCCGATTATATATCTGCTCTCTCCATGTCAAATCCTCGCCAAAGGTTTCAATTAGTTTAACACCTTCCAGCTCTTTGAATTTGGATAAGATTTTCAATGAGTGAAGTGTGAGGGAATCTCCCCAGGAAACTACTTTAGGATTTGCTACATAAAATATCTCTTCCCAGAATATTTTTTCTGCTTCCGCTTTATTTTTGGCAAACCAGACATGAAATCCATTGCTTCTCAATGCCTTTATGGTTTCATCTGTATTATTCAACTTATACCCCCCTTAGTTTGTCAATAGCCTTTTCTTCATCCGATAAGAAGAATATATTCTTTCCTTTATTGCTTTCATATATGAAATCCCTTAAACTCTTGCTGTTATACACTGAGAAGTCGCCCACAATAGCCACTTTGACATTATAGTTTATAAACTTTTGCAATACTTCTCCGGCAAGCCTTGTTTTTAAATCGAAAAAATCTTCACATATTGCTGATTTATTCAAAACTATCCTGTGACAGCCTGTTTCAAATCCTACTGTTGCAATAAAATCCAATGCAGATTGAACATCTGTAATTAAAACTTCGCTGCTGTTTACAACAGCAATTTTCACATCATTTTCTTTTATAACATTAATATTCACAATAATCTTCTCCCTTTCCTTGCATATTCATATTAATAAATATATATAGTAAAATAATGCATATCTAATTCATAATTATCTGATATAATATCAATAAAGATTTATTGAAAAACATGGAGGTAAAGTATTATGCCTAGTTTTCCTGCTTTTATATCCTATGTAATTGTTACCACATTCACACCTGGTCCTAATAATATAATGGCTATGTCAAATGCCAGCAGATATGGGTTTAAAAAAAGCATACCATTTAATGCAGGCGTTTTTACTGGCTTTTTTATAATATTTACTCTATGCGGCCTTTTTAGCGTCACTCTTTTCAATCTTATCCCATCAATTCAGTCAATTATGACTTATGTTGGTGCTGCTTATATACTATGGCTTGCTTGGAAAACTTATACCAGCAAACCCAATAGTGATGAAGGTAATGCAAAAAACACAAATAAATATATATGGGGATTACTTCTTCAGTTTGTAAATCCAAAGGGTATCATTTATGCTGTTACAACTGTTTCTGTTTTCATAGTGCCTTATTATAAGTCTGCTCCAGTAATCACAGGCTTTGCTGTGCTGCTGGCCTTTACTGCGTTTGTTTCAAACTGCTGCTGGGGATTATTCGGCTCCGTATTCCAAAGATTTCTTGTGAAAAACATCAAGGTAGTTAACACAATCATGGCTTTGCTCCTTGTATATTCTGCTATTTCTCTGTTCCTATAAAAACCGTGTACTGGGACACATTCCTCCAGAATCATCCTCTGATCTGCATATACAAGCATAATAAAGCTTTCCCTTAATATTAGGCTGTTTCATATATAAGATTTTATCCAATGATACTTCACCATCTTCCTATACAAATCATTCGTTCACAAATAGCTACTAATAGTGTAGTAATAATATTGGATGAAATAATTGCCCCTATTAATTTCTTTTTATTCGCGGTTTCTTTACTTAAAAGATAATATACTATTGGTAATTCTACAGCAATAGTCAGAAACAGATAGCCGCTTAGTATCATATAATATGGTCCTTTATTAAAAGCAGCCAATAAAGATAACTCTCCAGCTACAGGCCTGAATCTATATGCCCGTTCCAAATAAGGTGCAATAAAAGATATTACATTCGCCAGACCTACAACCTTCAGAACTCTTCTAGTATTTACCACCCTTCCAAATCTGACAACAGAAGCTGTTTCAATAAAAAGTGTAAATATAATGGCGAAGGGTAAAACTGTCATTGGACTTGTAGTCACCCAGTGCCAGGATGAATTTGCATAAACTGCCGATGTAAGAAACAGCATTATCATAAAAGTAAATATCACGGCATTATAAAATCGTTCCTTCATAACCCCAATCCCTCACATTCTATAAATATATGAATTCTCTTTTATCAGCCTAATATATTGCAGCTATCATTAAAATTATTCCAATTATAGGAAATACAGCATAGGATATTCTCTGCATTGTCAAGTAAAACTCCGACGGTTTTGGGTCTTCCACTTCAATCCAGTATTTAAGCCTAAAGAAGAACAAAGGATACTTATAATCAATCCAAGTCACAAAAAACAGAATCAATGCATATATCAAATAGCGGAGTTCTCCCCTGAGAGTATCCTTTTCAGAGAATGCAAACTCTGCGATATTCTTCAGGGGCACTTTATAGTTTTCATCATAAGCTATATCTACATTTCTCAATGCTTTAATATCAAAACTAAATAAAGGCTTGCCGTTTTTATCCACCATGTATTGTTGCCCTTTTTTATACTCACCTTCGAAGATGATGTTGCCGTCTTTGTCTATAATTTTTTCTATACTCGAAAACCACTTATTTTCATGGTTTAGCATCACAGTATACTGCCTGTTTACATTACCAGGAAGTCTATAAATAACTTCCATGCTTTCATGAGTATCCTCCAGTCCCTTTACCGTTATATGTATGCCACCTTGCCTGCTTTTTCCCATATAGTGTCTTTCTGCCCCAACAACGCTTTTTACTAAAAATGTATCATTAAAGTAAGCACCTTCGGTAAAAAAAGCTTTGAAATAAAGAATCAATAATACTATGACAATTGCAGGCAATACAATCTTTAAAAAGATATCCTTTCTATTCAGCTCCCTGATTCTTTCTACTATCATCGCACTCACCTTTCACACGGTATATTTTAACTGTACCATAGGCATTTGGTTTTTTCTACCTGTCGTTAGGATATCATATTCAATGCGAAATAGTGTTATCATGTATTATATAAGACGAATTTTACTTATAAATGTTTAAGGAGATTGATATGCATTATATAGTGTTTGATATGGAATTTAATCAGGATTTATCTTCCTTGCAAGATACCAAAGTGAAGTGGTCCAAATATCCCTTTGAAATAATTCAGATTGGAGCTTTAAAATTAGATTCTCATTTTAATAGAGTTGCTTCCTTTAATAGATTTGTAAAACCAACTATCTACGGAAAAGTAAGTCCATTTATCACTCAACTGACAGGAATTACTACAGAACAGCTTGCAAATGAACAAGCTTTTCCAGAGGTTTATGAATGCTTCGTGGATTTTATAGGTGATTCAGATTCTGTATTCTGCGTCTGGGGGATGTCTGATATAAAAGAACTATTTAGAAATGCGGAATATCATAATTTAGATTCTAAACATATACCTAATCAATACATTAATCTTCAACCCTATGTATCTAAATATTTTGGTCTCCCGGTAAAAAACATGCTTCGGCTGGAAAATGCAGTCGAAGCTCTTCATATTCCTATTATATATAGTTTTCATGATGCATTTTCTGATGCTTACTATACTGCTGAGATATTAAAGAAGATATATAGTCCATCTATTGAGCTTTGTTTTTATGAACCATCCTTTGTACCAGCCAGGCCCAGACAGCACAAAAGAAAAATTGATTATGACAAGCTCATACAGCAGTTTGAAAAAATGTTTAATCGCAAAATGTCCAAAGAAGAACAGGAAATTATAAAGCTTGCCTATCTAATGGGAAAAACTCGTCAATTTCTGAAATAAAAGCATCATGCAGAAAAAAAGCTATCTCTCTCCAAGCTGATATGCCTGTAAAAAGACAGCTTTATAACTGATAGCTTTATGATTAATATTTATCTAATTGTAACAACAACTTCGGCTGAAGGCTGTGAATAGCTACCATCCGAATAAACAGCCTTTACAATATAATAGTAAGTTGTATCTCTTTTTACATTGGTATCTGTATACTCATTTCCTGTTATAGGAGCATTATTTAGTGGATCTTTATCCTGCTGACCCGATGTCGTACCCCTGTATATAAAGTATCCAACTAAATTTTCTGATTTTATACCAGTCCACTGCAATTTAATACTGCTTCCAACGACAGATGCTTTTAGATTCGTAGGAGCTGTTGATGACGGGTCTGCTGCAGTGACTGAGGGTTTCTGTGTTATCGGAATAGTTGTTGTTGGCAGATTCGGTAATGTCGGCGGTTTCGGCATTAACGGTGGTGTCGTTGTTGCCGATGGTGTTGATGGTGTTGTATCTTCATTATCCTTTTGCCCGTCTCCATCATAGTCCGGGAATATGGAGTTTTCAGCATCTGTCAGAGTAAATGCATTGTTATTATGATCAAACAGCTTTGCAACAGTCACTTTGGTTACAAAATTTACCCCTGCATTATTGGTGACTTCCAATATATTGAACTGAGAATCATTTAAACCCGTTAAAACCATTCCTACATTTTGATTTCTGTCTCCCGACAGCAACACCCTATGATTGTCGGAAGCCTTGAAATTCATTCTGTCACCGGCAGGGAATCTTACTGCGTCATTTATAAACAAGTTGGCAACTCCGTCAATTATATGGATATGGCAGCCATATGCCCAGGATGCCTGATAAAAGTCTCCTTTAACTTCCAGTGTGCCTGCTGTAAGATAATTCTCGTGTGAGACTTTGGAGGTTGTAACGAAATTCCCTCCTACAGAGACATAATCATCATCATTATTCATCTTCAATATGCCGTTGCCTCCCCCATAGATGTATCTTGTATATGGTCCTGTTGCACCTGGAAGAGACCTTATTATAGCAGATATTCCGAAGTTTCCAGCTATATTGGCTCTTCCTTCATTAACATCCAAAAGCCCTCCTGATAGCTCCAAATCTCCGTCAACACTCATGGTTCCTCTTCCCATGTCTACTATTCCGCTTTTAATCACAAGGTTGCCGTGTACAATAACATTTCCTCCGTTGACTAGCAATACCCCGCCTGTGTTTATTCCATTGACTATTACACCAGATTCCACCAGGATGAGGTCACCATTGACAATCAATGTGCCTCCGTTTAGATTTATAGAACCCGTTCTATATATTTCCAGGTTGCAATTAACTGTAAGCTGTTTTCCATTGAGATCAAGATTTTTATATACACGACGAGGCATACCCTGATGCAAGCTGTTAATTACTGTATCCGCATATATAATTTCCTCAGTTATTTCCGTCTTTTGGCGGTAATCATCAAGATAAGCCTGATTTGCCAGGTACTGTCTCAGATCATTTTCCACATCTTCCTTCGTCCAGCCGTTCTTCATCCATTCAGAATAATAATGCATTATAGATGGATCGGGATCTGCATTCATGATAGCATTATATGCATCCAGTACATCCCTCTCATTCTTTGACAGCCATTTGTATCTAGTTGATTCCGGCTCGAAGATTTTATCAAATATCGATGCTCTTGCCCAATGGTCATCCCATATTCTCAGCCCTTCAAAGCTTATATCGTTCCAGTCGTATCCCACGTCCAGAGCCTTAATGAAGCAAATTGGAGGGTAGATATCCGCTCCTACACGCTCTACGTCGGCCATCCTTAATATTTGCTCCATACCCTCGCGTCCTATGAGGTTCAGCTTAGCCATCATTACACTGTTCTTAAACGGTCGAAGCATATTCAGATTATTCGTATCACTGTCCAGCCTGACTCTGGCGTCTGTTGGGAATAGTCCCGGTCTGTCAAAATATGTGCCAGGGTCATTAAACATATTTACCATATCAGCATAGTTTATGCCATATGCCATATTAAGCAGTTTATCATAGAAACCTCTCTTCAAATCCTCTATGAATTGCCGCAAAGACTCGGGTATTATTTCTTCAATGACATCATATATTTGGCTGGCAGTCAAAACTACTCCTCCAACAAAATCCGGTGCTCCCACCATGCTCGTAAAATGTTCTATTCCCCATTGCTCCAACTCATTAATAGCAGTGGGAAAACTATTCTGGCGCAGCAGAAAAGCCTTTGCAACCCTTTCACTGGTTTCTACCCAGGCTCTCAGTCCGTTGTCAATATCTTCAAGCCAGTATTCCATATATATTCTCACAGGATTATAGGACTCTCTTGAAGCAATTCCTCTTTTCAAATTCTCACGTATTCTATAAAGTATCCCCAAATGCATGGGTGTTGAGCCTGTTCTGGCATAAAAGGGACTGATATTTACATCATCGCTTCTTACATCATCATAGTTGGGATTTTTTCCATTGGCTATTAAATTATCATGTATGAATTCCTTGGGTGCGGCTATTCTCTGGTATTCATCAGTTTTATATCTTTCCGGAACCTTATGATTATCAATATACCCTTCAACCACCAAGTGTCTCATTATCACTTCCGCATCATCAAGACTTGCATTCTCTGGGTCACTTATCCCCGACCACGAGCCTTTAGCCCAATTATTTACATAGGCGTGTCCGAATAAGTCTCCGGAAGCATGAACAACATATCCCAGGGTGAAAGCCAAAGCTTTTTTCCGTTCATCCGATTGAGCAGGCAACTTTTTTACCTGATCCATAAGATACTTGATCCAGTCTCCGGATTTTATCCCAGTCTGTCGATGGGCAAATTTCTGGCCTACATAGATATCAGGAAAAGCATCAGGTCCCATTGAGCCAGCCCTGAAATAGTCAGGATACGTCTGTATGTTATTCATGTGGATTTTAAGAAAGCCATTAGGTCAAGTTAATATTAAGGTAGAATTATACTTTCCTATGGCTTATAA
The DNA here is from genome assembly GCA_012521375.1 of Clostridiales bacterium. Lineage (GTDB taxonomy): Bacteria > Bacillota > Clostridia > Lutisporales > Lutisporaceae > Lutispora. The sequence goes on along the minus strand of JAAYMO010000109.1, from coordinate 14,110 downwards.
ACAATAAAGGGTTATAGCTCCGGGAACCAGATTTTTATCTCTCTTTCGGCACTTTCAATTGAATCAGATGCATGAACTGCATTTTCTGATTTGGATAATGCATACCTGCCCCTGATTGTACCCGGTTCTGCATTTAAAGGATCAGTAGCACCATTTATTTTCCTCACTGCTTCAATAACATTTTCACCTTCTATCACCAAAGCGCACACTTCACCTTTGGTAATAAAACTTACAAGATTTTCATAGAAGGGTTTGCCCTTATGTTCTGCGTAATGCTCTTCAGCCATTTCCTTTGTCGGCTTTACTATCTTCAGTGCTGATATATGAAATCCCTTTTTCTCATAGATGGAGATTATTTCTCCCATCAGTTTCCTCTCCATAGCATCAGGTTTTATAAGCACCAATGTTCTTTCCATAGTATCATCCTTTCTGCAATTATTATATTGCTACGCATATGATTATTACCAGATATTATGCAATAATATACAGCCTAAAGTCAATAGGCTACTGCCGTCTACGTGGTAGATGAAAAAGTAAAAGGCGCTTTGTTAAAGCACCCTTTGTTGAAAAATTATTATTCCATTATTCTTTTTTCTAATACTTGATCCATGCTGAAGTTTTCAATTTGCAGATAATATTCTGCACAGTCAATAAGTGCTTTCATAGGCACTAAACCTACGACCTCACTTCCCACAACTGGTACACCATATCTCTTAGCTTCCATCTTTATCATTTCAAAAGCTCTGTAAACAGCTGTCTTCTCATAGTTTGTAAGATTCATGGAAACCTGCACAATGTTTCTTTCTTCTAATCTTACCCCCATAGCCTTAACAAATCTCAATCCGCCTCCAATATGCCTTACAGTTTTAGCTATCTTGTCAGCTATATTTATATCGCTGGTTCCCAAATTAACATTAAATGCTACCAAGGGAGCCCTTGCTCCTACAGCTGTGGCTCCCGATTTTTTATTCATCTCACATGGACCAAAATCAGGCTTCCAATTCTCATCCTTTATCTTCTCAAAGAAACCTTCGTATTGGCCCTTTCTCACTTCAGCCAAATTGACTCTGTCAGGTTTGGTGGCAGCGCTTTCATATAGATATACCGGAATGCTCAGTTCTTCACCGATTCTTTTCCCCACTTCTCTTGCTATTTCCACACATTCGTCCATAGTAACATCCAATACGGGTATGAAGGGAACTACATCAGTGGCCCCCATTCTTGGGTGTCCACCCTTATGAACTGTCATATCTATTAGCTCAGACGCCTTTTTTGTCAGATTAAATGCAGCAGTCTTAACTGCCTCAGGTTCCCCAATAAAAGTGACTACTGTTCTGTTGTGATCAGTGTCTGAAGAATAATCCAGTAGCTTTACACCATCAACCTTCCTTACTTCATCAACAATTTTCTCAATCACTTCTTTATTGATGCCTTCACTGAAATTAGGCACGCATTCTATAAGTTTAGCCATTTTTATCCCTCCTTAGTATATGATAAATTAATATATTACCACCTAACACTGTCTTTCAACAAATTCCTTTGCTTTTTTTAATATGTTTTTGGAACTGTCATAAGTCAATATATCATATATCTCATCAAATGAGGCCCATCGATATTCTACTACCTCATCTTCATTTATCACAACATTTTGATCCATTGCATCAGCAATAAAGAAAATAACTTCCTTATATGTATTCTCAGATACTTGGTATTTATCGTATTCTCTAAAGCCTTTACAAAGCTTAATGATCAAGCCTGTTTCTTCATACACCTCTCTTATACTTGTTTCCTCTTCCGTTTCTCCTTCTTCAACATGGCCTTTTGGAAAACCCCAATGGCCTCCCGGAGAATTGCTTTTAATAGCCAAAAACTCTATATTATTATTTATCCTTCTATAAACAATAGCTCCGCATGATTTTTCTAGTTTCATAAAAAACTCTCCTCAACATCACGAAATATATATTATTATTTCTATTCATTATGTTGGAAATTTAATTACTCAGTTTTTATTAATATCATAACACAATCTAATGATAAAAGAAGTATCTTCTACAGCTTGTCATACTTATAATTTTTATATCAAAAATTTATCTTATTTCATCTATTGTGTTTATACCCATACACTTTGAATCATAAGTCATTTAGATTCATTATCTTCTTAAATTGTTCTAATGAAGTGAAAGGGGTTATGGCAAATCTAGTCAGATGGTATGGATGATTATCATGGTTGATATATCCTGGTTTAGTTGTGAAAGCCAGCTTGAAACCTAATATTTCCAGGACATCTATGGTTTCTTCATTATATTCTCCATATGGATAAGCAAAGTATTTAGAAGAGCCAAGCTTATTTATTGATATCTGCAAGTCTTCCATTACTTCATCTTTGTTCATGGATACTATATATGAAACATTATTATGATCTTTTTTATGAAATGCATGGCTATGGCTTTCGTAATCGAATACATCCCTTGTGGCTACCATCTGTTCGTAGCTGATTTTTTCAAGCTTATCAGGATTTATTACTTCTATACTTTTTTTTGGAATATGGGATGTGATAGAAAATACTGTGGCTTTAAACCCATAGCTTTTGAGTACTGGATAGGCCCAAATATAATTGCTGAGATAGCCATCATCAAACGTTATTAATACACTGGTGTTATTTTTTGATTTATGTAACGGTCTTTTGTAATATATAAATTCCTCTAATTCTCTGATAGTAATTATATTATAATCATTATCATATAAATATTTCATTTGTTCTTTAAAAGCCTCTAATGAAATTACGGCAGAATTGTTTCTATAATACTTATTGAGCTGATTTGGCAATACATGATGATACATAAGTACTACTACTTTCTGCTCCGCTGTTATATCCGATAGTTTTGAAACCTCATTTGCTTCGGCATAAACATATGGAACTTTTAATAATAGCAATAATAAAAAAATAACCATACATATTTTTTTACCCATACTATGACCTCCTAATACCTCACTGAATAAGCTTAAATATTTTATTTAATATTTGCATTTCTCATTTCAAATGTTATAAGCATGTCCACACCAATACCTTTTATATGCTTATCCCTTTTCATCAAAACTTGATTTATTAAATCATAAATTATACAGCTTACATTTTGCCACAATATTTTTATAAAATCTACATATTTTTCATATACATATTTAGTTTACCTTCTCATTTAATAAATTTAAATATAAGTAAATAAAATTTAAAAAATTTTCAAATATTTTAGTCATATTAAAAGGACTTGGCAAATATATGTAGAATAGTTAATTAAATGTATGACTTTTAACTATATATAGACTCCGATTCCAAGGAGCCCGAAAAGGACTTGGAACGATAGGGCATGGGTAGAAATGCCCATACCTGCCATTGTGCAAAGGAGTCCATCTGTAGAGCAATTATTGCCAAAACAGATGGACTTTTATTATTAAATAATAAATATATAAAGAAGGAGGTGAGGCTGGCGTCATCAGGCGTCCAGCAAATAATGAGCAAGGTGTTAATGATTGCACCAGAAAAGTGTATCGGCTGCAGAACCTGTGAATTGATTTGCTCCTTCAATAGAATGGAAGAATTTAATCCAAAACAAGCTGCTGTAACTGTACTAGCCTATGATGAGGCTGCCATATCAGTACCCATAATGTGCATGCAATGTGAAGATCCTTCCTGTATGAAAGTGTGTCCGGTGGGAGCAATCGCAAGAGATGAAAATAATGCAGTCATAATCGAAGATCAGAGATGCATCGGTTGTAAGATGTGCATAAGCGCATGTCCCCTTGGTAACATCACATTCAGTTCCAAAGAAAAGAAATTAATCAAGTGTGACCTGTGTGGAGGAAATCCACAATGTGCAGAACTTTGTCCTTCAGGAGCAATACAGTATAAAGAAGCTACTCCTGCAAATCTAAACAAAAAAATGAAAATAGGTGAAAAATTCAAAGATTTGTTTGGGGAGGTGTATGAATAATGTTGGGTTATACAGGAACACTTCTCAGAGTCAATCTTACAGATAATACCATAAAGAAAGAACCTCTCAATCTGGAAGATGCAAAAAATTATATAGGTGCCAGAGGTTTGGGTACAAGATATTTCATGAAGGAAGTTGATCCAAAGGTTGAGCCTTTCAGTCCTGATAATAAACTCATATTTATGACAGGGCCACTTACTGGTACTTTAGCCACTTCCAGCGGAAGATATGAAGTAATAGCAAAAGCACCATTGACTGGAACCATAGGTGCCTCCAACTCCGGCGGCCATTTTGGACCTGAGCTTAAGTATGCGGGATATGATGGAATAATATTTGAAGGAAAATCAGAAAAGCCGGTTTACCTATATATCAACGATGATGAAGTTGAATTAAGAGATGCAGCACATCTTTGGGGAAAAAATGTATTCGAAACCACAGATATGCTTATTGAAGAAGCAGGAGAAGATGCTAAGGTTGCCTGCATAGGACCCGGTGGTGAAAAACTGGTATTGTTTGCGACAGTCATGAATGATAGACACAGAGCAGCAGGAAGATCTGGGCTTGGTGCCGTAATGGGTTCAAAAAATCTTAAAGCTATTGTGGTAAAAGGCTCAAAATCCGTGGAAGTTGCTAAACCAAAAGAGTTCTTGGAGATATGCAAAAAAAGCAGAGATATGCTGAAAAACCATCCGGTTACTGGAGAAGGCTTGCCTACTTATGGTACTCAGATACTTGTAAACATCTTAAATCAAAGTGGTGGACTTCCAACAAGAAACTGGAGAGATGGCGGTGTATTTGAATATGCTGATGAAACCTCCGGTGAAACCTTAACAGAAAAATATCTGGTAAGAAACAAAGGCTGCTTTGGATGCAATATTGGATGTGGAAGAGTCACAAGAATAGCTGAAGGCAAATTCAAAAGCTTTGGTGAAGGGCCTGAGTATGAAGCCGGCTGGGCCTTTGGTGCAGATTGCGGAGTAAGAAATTTAGAAGCCATAAGCAAAGCTAATTTTATATGCAACGAACTTGGTATTGATCCCATAACCATGGGAGCAACTATAGCATGTGCTATGGAAATGTATGAAAAAGGTATATTGACTAGCAAAGAATTAGGAAGAGACCTTCCTTTTGGAGATGACGAAGGTATAGTTGAATTTACAAGGATGACAGGCTTAAGGGAAGGATTTGGAGATATAATGGCTATGGGCTCCTATAGAATGGCAGAGCATTATGGCCATCCAGAACTTTCCATGACCGTTAAAAAACAGGAGATGCCTGCCTACGATGGAAGATGCCTGCAAGGCATGGGTCTAGAATATGCCACATCTAATAGAGGTGCATGTCACGTAAGAGGATATTTAACTTCCCCAGAGATACTCGGAATTCCAGAAAAACTTGATCCTTTTGTAACTGATGAAAAAGCCTCTTGGCTCAAAACATTCCAAGATCTCACAGCAGTTGTAGACTCTGCTGGTATATGTCTATTCACAACCTTCGGAATAGGCCTGCCGGAAATTTCAGAAATGTTGAGAACTGCTACAGGCATTGATCTCACTGATGAAGAAATCTTACAAGCAGGAGAAAGGATTTGGAATCTGGAGAAACTCTTCAATCTTGAAGCAGGCTTTACAAAAGCAGATGATAAACTCCCTGATAGATTGCTTAAAGAACCTATGCCATCTGGCCCTGCAAAAGGCTTAGTAACTCAACTTGATACAATGCTTAAAGAATATTATCAAATAAGAGGCTGGGATGAAGAGGGTGTCCCGACAGATGAAAAACTAAAGATATTGGCAATAGAATAAATGAATTTTAATGTTCGGGGACACAGCTCTGCAAGTACTCCATAACTTGCTGGGAAGTGTCCCCGATTTAAACTATAAGGATTCACAAGTAGAATTTTTTTAATTAAACATTTTAATATGAGGCAAAAGGTGGAATCTATCATGAAAGTCAAGTATTTTGCATACATAAGGAATTATACAGGAACAAAAGAAATTGAAATCGACCATTGCTACACTTTAAAGGAACTTTTGCTTAAACTGTGCGAAAAATATGGTGCTAAATTTAGAAACAAGATATTTGAAAATAACAGTCTCAGTGATGAAATAATCATACTTGTCAATGGTAGAAATATAGTACATCTGCAAGGTCTAGAAACATTACTCAATCCTGAAGATGAAATAAGCATTTTCCCTGTAGTAGCCGGAGGTTGATGTAAATATATACTATAAGTTTGGGGTGAGGACTTTGTTTGAAAAATATCCAAAAGAAAAAAGGTATACATTATCCATATTACAAGATCTACAGAAACAATATGGTTATATCCCCAAAGACAAGCTTATTGAGCTTTCTCAATATATGGGTATACCTCTTTCAAGATTATATAGTATGGCTACATTTTACAAGGCTTTAAGCCTTAAGCCGAAGGGTAAATATATTATAAAAGTTTGTGATGGCACCGCATGCCATATTAGATCCTCAAAAACTATTCTTGATGAAATAGAAAATACTTTGGGCATAAAACCTGGCGAAACAACAGATGATGGCAAATTCTCATTAGAAACCGTCAATTGTCTTGGATCCTGCGCTATAGCACCTGTAATGGTTATAAATAACAAGTACTATGGAAAGTTAACATCTTCCATGGTAAGAGAGATATTAAAAGAATACGGAGGTGCTGATGATGAGTAGGACGGTATATGTCTGCTGCGGCACTGGTTGTCTTGCTAATAACAGCATGGATGTATATAAACAGTTGAAGAAATTAGCCCAAAAATACGAAGCAGATGTTGAAGTAAAAACTATTGTTAAGGCTACAGGCTGCAATGGATTATGTGAAAAGGGCCCATTAGTCAAAATACAACCTGACAATATATGCTACAGCAAAGTAAAACCTGATGATGCTGAAGAAATAGTGAAAAGAACATTGATGAATGGTGAAATAATCGACAGACTGCTCATCTATGATACTGCATTAAAAAGGAGAGTTATTTCTCATAAAGATACCGATTTCTATAAATGTCAGATGAAAATTGCATTGAGAAATATAGGTGAAATCGACCCGGCAAACATTGACGAATATATGGAACGAGGAGGATACAAAGCCCTTCGTAAAGCGCTGTTTCAAATGACACCTCAAGATGTAATATCTGAAATTGAAAGATCTGGATTAAGAGGCAGAGGCGGCGGAGGCTTTCCCACAGGGGTCAAGTGGAGGCAGTGTAGCAAATTTCAAAATTTTCCTAAGTATGTTATATGCAATGGTGACGAGGGGGATCCCGGTGCCTTCATGGACAGAAGTATAATGGAAGGTGACCCTAACACGGTTATAGAAGGTATGACCATATGTGCTTATTCTATAAATTCAAACAGAGGTTTCATATACATTAGGGATGAGTATTCACTGGCATTAAATAATATGAACAACGCTTTGAATCAAGCTAGAGAAAGAGGCTTATTAGGAAAAAACATATTGAACAGCGGTTTTGATTTTGATATAGAAATCGTTAGAGGTGGCGGAGCCTTTGTCTGCGGTGAGTCTACAGCTCTTATGCAATCCATCGAAGGAAATGTGGGGGAACCAAGGGCCAAATATATTCGCTCCGTGGAAAAGGGCTTATGGGGACAGCCAACGGTTCTGAACAATGTGGAAACTTGGGCAAATATACCTGAAATAATAATGAAAGGTTCTGATTGGTTCTGTTCCATAGGTACAGAAAACAGCAAAGGCACTAAAGTGTTTTCGCTGGTAGGCAAAGTCAAAAACACTGGCTTAGTAGAGATTCCCATGGGTACAACATTGAGGGAGCTGGTATACAAAATTGGTGGAGGAATAATAGGAGACAAAAAATTTAAGGCAGTTCAAACCGGCGGTCCATCTGGAGGATGTATAGCTGAAGATCTTTTAGACCTTCCCGTGGATTTTGACTCCCTTAAAGAAGCAGGTTCCATGATGGGTTCCGGCGGTATAATTGTCATGGATGAAAGAACCTGTATGATAGATGTGGCAAGATATTATCTCAGTTTCCTTTCAGAAGAGTCCTGTGGCAAGTGCGTAGCTTGTAGGGAAGGCATAAAGAGAATGCTGGAAATACTTACGGATATATGCGACGGTAAAGGTATTGAAGAAGATTTGGAGCTTTTGGAAAGCTTATGTCATACCGTTGAAGAAGCCTCCCTCTGTGGATTGGGAAAAACAGCGCCAAACCCTGTGCTGACTACATTAAAACATTTCAGAAATGAATATTATGCACATATTATAGAAAAAAGATGTCCTGCAGGAGTATGTCCGGAACTTACTGCTTACGAAATAGACAAAAAACTGTGCAAAAGCTGTGGGCTTTGTGCAAAGAACTGCCCTGCCTCAGCTATTCTGGGTAAAAGGGGAGAAGCCTATAGTATCAATACTCAATTATGTATAAAATGCGGTAACTGTATAGATAGCTGTAGATTCAACGCTGTAAAAGTCAAAAAGGAGGTGGGGAAATGAAGATTATCATAGATAATATAGAGTGCGAAGCTCAAAAAGATGAAACGCTGCTTCAGATAGCAAGAAGAAATGACATTCATATACCCACTTTATGCCATAATGATGCCCTGCCTGGCCTTGGCAGCTGCAGATTATGTGTTGTAGAGATCGTGGACAAAGGTCGGAGAAGTGTTGTAGCATCGTGTATATACCCTGTAAGAAACGAAATTGAGGTTTACACCTGTTCTGACAAGATAAAAAATATAAGAAGAAACCTCCTTATGCTTCTTCGCGGAAGGGTTCCAAATGATGAGACCATAAAGAAACTCTGTAAAGAGTATCTGGTGCCAGATAGAATAAAATTTTCCGGTGATAAGGATGAACACTGCATACTCTGCGGATTATGCGTAAAAGCTTGCCAAGAGTTGGGTGCCAGCGCAATATCTACGGTCAATAGAGGCATTACCAAAAAGGTTACCACTCCTTATGACGAACCTTCTGCCCAGTGCATAGGCTGTGGCTCCTGCGCCTATGTATGTCCAACTGATGCTATAAAGATTGAAGAAAAAGACGGTATAAGGAACATATGGAATAAAGAATTTCAACTGTTGAGATGTACAAGATGCGGAAAACCCTTTGCTACAAAGGAACAGCTTGAATATAACCGCGAAAAGTTAGGAGAGGCTCATGTAAAGTTGCTGTGTGAAAGCTGCAAAAAGGCTATTATTGCCGAGAAGCTCAAGGATATATATGAGAAAGTATAAATGGATAAGGAAATGCCTTAACTTGGCATTTCCTCATCCAAAATATTTACCACTTCCTTGGCTTCTTCTACCGAATCTCTTATTTCATCCATCTGCTCTTCAACTTTTGCAGCAATTCTATCAGTAATGCCTATCAAATTCTCTACGGCAAAACTTGTTTCTTCGATACTATTCCTTATTTACCTATTATACAGTTTTGGTTATGTTTAAGCAGACCTATATCAATTTCTGATTCTATTACTTCTTCGTCTTCCATATTCATAAAAATTTTTGATGAAACATTAACCCCACCTGCTCTCCTATTCTTCTTAAGAAACATGCCGGTGACCTCCTAAAATATCAGATGTTTGCCTGTTTATCCAACTAATGTTATTAAAAATATTATATGTCATTAAGTGAAATATTTCACCAAATATTTACACAATTCTGTTACATTAGCATTATCAATATATAAGCTCCTAAAATTCCTCCCAGTACCACTATCATGACATTGGCTTTAACAAGAGACAAAATAACAGCCAAAATTCCTCCAGCAAGGGCTGAATATATGTCCCCTGTAGATGTTAGAATCCCAGGAAATATGAGTGCTCCTAAGGTAGCAAAGGGTACGAACTGAAGAAATACCTTCAATTGTGGTGGTAGTTTCATGTCCTTCAAAAATACCATGGGGAGTAGGCGAGGTATATATGTCACCAAAGCCATAAAAATTACCAGTATATATAGATTTGTCACTAATTCTCGACCCCCTCTGGAAACAATATAGTGCCTAAAGTTGCTGCTGCAATAGTTGCTATAATAATAGTAAATCCTGAAGATAACCCTGCAAGTACAGGTATCCATTTAAACATTGAATGTATAACCATAGACATGGCTGCAACCACCAGGACAGGTATGGATTTTTTCATGGAAGGCAGCAGAAGTCCGATAAACATACAATATATGGCTATCCCCATGCTGTTTTGCAAAGTATCAGGCAATGCTGTCCCAAGTAAAAGGCCTGCCCATGTACCTGTATTCCAGGAACAGAAAGCAATAGTATTTATACCCAACAGAAAATATGGACTTAACTTCTTTTCTTCCCACATAGAAGCTAATGAAAATGTCTCATCAGTTATTCCAAAAGCCAATAAAGACATAAACCTCTTTGAAGTCCTTTCATCAATTCGCTGGGATAGTGAAGCTGACATAAGAAAATGTCTGAAATTCAAAATGAATGTTGCCATAACGATTTCTACAGTTGCCGCTCCCAGAGACAACATGTTAACCCCCACAAACTGGCTTGCTCCTGCAAAAACCACCATAGAAAGCATAATACTTATAGTATTAGGAATATCAGAAGCCTTCGACAGTATGCCGAAGGCAATAGCGATTGGTATATATCCTAAGCCTATTGGTATCGCAGCCTTTAATCCATTTTTAAACTCTAACCCTTTGTTCAACTTATATCCCTCACATTTCTATTTTCTATATTATATCTGTAATTAATCCAGCTTTACAATAAGGTAATCATCATAGTGTTCAAACCCTAGTGCATTATATGCCCTTACAGCAGGAGTATTATCCTTATTTACCATAAGTGTGGGCATCTTGCCTCTTTCGATTATCCTTTTACATATCTCTGAAACAATTGCTTTAGCATACCCTTTACCCCTTTCCTCTTCCGGAGTGTATACGCTGCCTATCTGATTGATTTTCGGTGTATATGTCTGAATCCCTGCTTGAGCTACCAATTTTCCATCTTTTTGGGCAATGATAAAATCTTCCTCCTTACCCTTTTGAGATAATGATTTTTTGATATCCTCTCTGCTAGTAGCTTGATTAAATCCTTTTATCCTTCCTTCCAAAACAAAATCAACTATTTTATCTTCTGTAGCTCCAACAGCATCGATGAAGCTTACTCCTTCCAGCTTAAAAGGTTTAAAGTTTCTATTTATAAAATAAGAACTTTCACTGTATTCCCCAATCTTTTTATAATTTTTAATTTCCTCATACAAAGGTTTTACAAGTTTCCTCATGCCTAGCAGGAATTTGAAATCTCTTTTTCTCATAATCTCTGCAAAGAAAGGCACTGCTTCAATCCTTTCATAATGAGGTATACAGCTTCCCAGATTATAGAAAGGCAGTATCCCTCTTAATTCTTCTCCCTCAAAGAATCCATAATAATCTCCACATCTTCTCATATCCGGGTTATTATCAATGCCAAACTCAATTACATTGGCATAGAGAAATGATGTTTCAAGCTCATTTCTTCCTATGTAATCCATAATCTTTTCCTTGTCCGATTGTGTGAGCAATCTTATCATCATCTACACCCCCTTATAATAAAAACCCCACAGAGCCTCTTTGAAAGTGACTCCGAAGGGTTATATCCGTTCGTGTAGGACTTCCTCAGTCCCTATGCTGCTCGCAATTAATGCTTAAGCATACTCACTTTTGATGTATTATTCCATAAATCATCTGTATTGTCAATATATCTGGTAATTCATACAAATCTGCTATATAGTATTTTCTTAATTATATATTCACAAAAGTTATTTTATTACCGTTTTCTTTAATCAGTCTTTCCAAATCATTATAAGACATAACCACCGTCGCCCTATTGTCATTTGGATGAACTCCCAGATTTTCTTTATCTATTAAATCTTTGTCGAATACCACTTCAACCTCTTTGTTAACATCATTTATTACACCAAGAGGGGTAACCGCACCCTTGTCCAACCCCAAGTATTTAGAGAGCCTTTTTTCAGATGCAAAACTCAGTTTAGTGCTTCCTATTTGTTCTGCTATATTTGCAAGATTTGCCCTTTTGTCCTTTTGCAATACTATGAGATAGTGCTTTTTCCCTTTAGCATCTCTTACAAAAAGATTCTTGCAAACTTCTGCTTTATCAGTTATGCCTAAGTTTTCCATATCTTCTATGGTATATACTGCAGGATGCTCTATTATATCGTATTTAATACCCATTGAATTTAGCTTGTCATATACTTTTTTTTGTGCTTCCATGAATATCTTACTCCTTTTCCTTTGTATAGTTCTTTAATTTCTGGTTAAATTTCTTTTAATACAATTTTACCATAATTAAACTCACTGTAAATAAAACCAGTTATATATTAGTCTAATATTGTGAGCTTATTCTTGGAGGGGTAATATGGACAAATTTCGGCATATTAAAGATTTTTTCATAAAGTATAAGTGGAGATATATGCTAGGTATATTTGTTCTACTATTTGTTGATGGCCTTCAACTTATCACACCGAAACTATTGGGGCTCCTTACTGATGCTTTACTTGTTCAAGCTTTAACTATGCATCAGATATATTTATATGCTTTTTTAATAATAATTATAGCAGTTTTTATAGCAGTTTTCAGATTTATATGGAGAATGTTGATTATTGGAGCATCCTAGGGCTCTTGCCTTCAATCCTTCAGTGCTGGTTCTTGATGAGGCTACCTCAAATATAGACACAGAAACAGAACTGTTGATACAAGACGCCATAAAGAAGCTTATAAAAGACAGAACAAATATAATAATAGCTCATAGACTATCCACCATACAAAACGCAGATAAAATCATCGTAATGCATAAGGGTAAGATAAGAGAAATGGGTAAACATCAGGAATTGCTTGATAGAAAGGGTATGTATTATGATTTGTACTTGTTGCAGTATAAGGAATAGCTTTGCATAAAAAGTGCTTCTTTGACAGATAATTAGTTAATGAAGCTAATATGCAAAGCGGTGGTAAAATGGATCTAAATACTCAAAACCTAGAATCCTTGTTGAGCAAAAACCTGGATATATGTTTTAAAAAAATATATGTTGGCTTAAACAAAACTATCAGAATAACAATTGTATATATAGAAGGGCTAACAGAAAAAGAACATCTAAGCAATTTTATCATCAGACCCCTTTTGGAAGGCCCCGACTTTCGTCATGCAGAAAAAGAAAAAGAAGTAATAACTTTAATTGAATCAGGCAGCTTATATTTTCCCCTGGGCAATAAGCTTAAAGATATTGATTCTGCTGTTTCTTCATTATTTAAAGGAAATGTTTTATTGGTTTTTGATGAAGAATCAGTTTCATTTTCATTTGAAGTCCAGGGATTTGAAAAGAGAGCTATAACTGAACCTTCCAGTGAAAATGTAATCAAAGGGCCAAAAGATACCTTCGTGGAAGATCTTATGACCAATATTTCCACAGTAAGAAGAAGAATAGCATCCCCGGACTTAATTATAGAGAAAACAACTGTAGGACAACAAACAAAAACTACAGTTGTTTTAATATATCATAAAGGCATTGCTAACGAAGATATAGTTGATGATATAAGAAGAAGAATCGATTCCATTCGTATTGACGGGGTATTTTCTACTGCATATCTGGAAGAATATTTGATAAGTAAAAAGTATTCACCTTTTCCTCAAATTATATTTACAGAAAGACCTGATAAGTTTTCATCAAATATCATAGAGGGGAGAGTCGGAATAATCATAGACGGCTTTCCCACAGCTTTAATACTTCCAGCCACCTTGGTAGCTTTAATGCAAGCTCCTGAAGATTATTCCACAAACTTCCTGGTGAGCTCTCAAATAAGATTTTTACGATATTTATTGATTATCGTAACTCTTTTTCTGCCGGGCTTTTATATAGCTGTTACCTCTTTTCATTATGAAATGCTGCCGACAGTATTGATATTATCAGTAAAAATAGCCAAAGAAGGAGTCCCCTTCCCAACGTTTCTTGAAACTATAGCTTTGCTTATCGCTTTTGAGATTTTGGTTGAAGCCGGTATCAGACTTCCTAAAAGCATAGGTCAAGCCTTATCAATTGTAGGAGCAGTAGTAGTTGGTCAGGCAGCAGCCCAGGCCAAGCTTTCTTCTCCTGCAGTTG
>JAAYMO010000108.1 GCA_012521375.1 Clostridiales bacterium | reverse complement strand
GCTGGTGTAGCTCAATTGGCAGAGCAGCTGACTTGTAATCAGCAGGTTGGCGGTTCGATTCCGTTCACCAGCTCCATTTGAAATATGAGTATCGCAAGCATATTTGCGGTACTTTTTTGTTTTGTAATCCTGCAAACCCCCAGTAACACTTTTTCTTTTGTGGAATATACTGTAATGATATTGTTGTTTGGGGGTGGAATTGTTTTATGGATGATAGAGAAGAAATAATAAAGGAAGATAAGAGGATAGAAGAAGTTATAAATGAAGATGAAATAGAGGTAAATATACTTAAGAGATTTGATGGATTAGATACCATAAAAATTGAATCAGCCAATGACTGCTGCTATGAAGCATATAAGAAAGTAGACTTTGACAAATGCGAGGATTTTAAAGAAGTGTACTTGCCAGTTAATACACTCAATTGTCAAACTAAGTTGTTAAGAATTATTGTATATCTAAAAAATGTCTGCAAAAATAGAATCCTTGGACTAAGTGTTGTTCTGGTGAATTCCAAAAATAATATGATAATAAGCCAGAAAGGTAAAGTAATATTTACGGGAACCTCCAGCACAGGTCGGTGCAAAGAATTATCCAAGGAATTTTGCTTTACCCTACCTGGAGATCTATGCCAGGATCCATCTTCAATAGATGTGAAGGTAATAGCAAACTATATTTATACTAATTATTTCGGAACACTAAAAGATGAAAGTGAACTGCTTGAGGTTGATGAAAAATAACGGTGGATAAAACAACCACCGTTATTTTTGTTATTGTTACAAAATAAACAGTATAAATGGGTTGACTTTTAAGTAACTTTACAGTAATAATGGTGAATTATAACAATAATAGTTGGAACAATATTTACTAAAGAAGAATAGGAGGAAAAACATGAGAGAAATTATTGAAAGAGGAACATTAAGAAGGACTATAATCTTAGATGAAGAATATGAGATGGTTATTCTTGATAAGACTAACATTGATGAAATAGTAGATCTTCAGGATAAAATTGTAAAAAACTTGAATAATCCTGAGGTTTTTGTTATGGATTCCAGGGAGTTTATTTTAAATTCAGTATTGGAAAAAGGTAAAGGATTAGCTATTGGAGTATATGCCGATAATAAGCTGATAGCATTCAGAACAGTATCTTTTCCTGGAAAAAGCGAGATAAACATGGGAAGAGAAATAGATATACCTTTGGAAGAATTGGATCATGTGGCACATTTAGAATCTACGGTAGTAGATTTTGGATATAGAGGAAACAGGCTGCAAGCAAAGATGATGAAGCATACATTTAAAATATTATCTGAGTTAGGTTACTATCATATTCTGTGCACCGTTTCTCCTTTTAATTATCCAAGCTTAAAAAATGTAATGGATGCTGACCTTATTATCAAAGCTTTAAACAAGAGGGGAGGGCCTTATGAAGGGAAATGGAGGTTTTTGCTGGCAAGGGATTTGAGAAATACTGATACCAGGGAATATACATGCAATGTGGAAATTGAAAATAATAATTTAGAAAAACAACAAGAGCTACTGAAAAAAGGCTTTGAAGGGTTTTCGTTATGCAGAAACAGATATGTGAGTGATGAGTTTATTATTCATTATGGTATACCATATAAAGATCATGTAACAAATATTTTTGAATAGGTTCACAAGATTCACTATAAGAAAGGTATCCTTTGGAATACGCATTTAAAGGAGACCTTTTTTATTACTTAGTATATAATTATATATATAATTGTTCGGGAGGTCATAATTATGGATAAGATAATTTTAGGAAATACAGGAATAGAAGTAACAAAGCTCTGTTTTGGTGCACTGCCCTTGGGCCCTTTACAAAAAAATCTTTCTATCGAAGAGAGTGGTGAAATAATAGCATATGGGCTTAAAAAAGGCATAAACTTTATAGACACGGCTCAAGCTTATGGTACTTACCCTCACATAAAAGCAGCACTTGATAAAGTGGATTTTATGCCGGTAATAGCAACTAAATCTGGGGCAGAAACTTATGAATCTATGGAAAAAGCAATACATGAAGCTTTAGAACAAATGGGATTAGATTATATCCACATATTTCATCTTCATGCAGCAAGAGTTGATGTTGACGTATTTGAAAAGCGTGAAGGTGCTTTAAGATGTCTTTTGGATTACAAGAAAAAAGGTATAATAAAGGCGATAGGAATATCTACTCATAACGTAAAAGTAGTAGATTTAGCAGCAGAAAATGATTATATAGATATTGTTTTTCCATTGATTAATAAAATCGGTCGAGGAATAATTAATGGAACTGTAAAAGACATGGAAAAGGCAATAGAGCATTGCCAAAGGAATGGTAAGGGTATATACCTGATGAAAGTTTTAGGCGGAGGAACCATGATCGACGATTATGATGGTTCTATGGAATATGCTATGAGTTTACCAGGAGATTATTCTATAGCAATTGGAATGATAAGCAAAGAGGAAGTTGATTATAATGTAAGGTATTTCAATGGAGAAAGGAATTTAGAGGGCATAATAACTATCAAAAACAAAAAAATTGTAAGAGTGTCAGAGCTTATGTGTATAGGTTGTGGAACTTGCATAGAGACATGTCATAGTGATGCAATTTCTCTTAATGAAAACAATAAAGCATTTATTGATCCTTCAAAATGCATACAATGTGGCTATTGTGTAGCTGTATGTCCTGAATTCAGCATACGAGTAGTTTAATAAAATTACCCCTTTTCATTAGAACATATGTTTGGTATAATAAAATAAAAATGAAGGTGATAGCATGGTTGAACATATGTTGAAGGCATCACTGGAAAGGGGCAGGATTATAACCATAATATATAGCGGAGAATCTGGAATCAGTGAAAGGAATATAAAGGTATTGGAAATACAAGACCATAAAATAAAGGCATACTGCTATTTACGTAAACAGATACGATATTTTAAGTTTGAGAATATATTATCTGCCGCTTATTACAATTTAAGAAGAAGTGCAGTATAGGAGTAGTAGTAAGCTACTCCTATATGAATATAAAAAATAAATAACTTAAACTAATCTAGCTAGCAAAATCGAGTAGTGGAATCACTTCTCCACGAACTTGTGAGACATACAGGCGAAGAAATAGATATTAATAAAAAACATATTGACATAATAGACGGGTATACAGGATTGGGATATACAATAAGCCAACCCGGAATTTTGGCTGGAATAATGTGCAAAGGTTAATGATAGGGTGGTAGGGGTGTATACTAATGATAAATAACATAATTTCAACTTTTTATCAAAATGCAGACCATATAAAAGCTCCTCAGATGTCTGCCTATATGAAAAACAAATTCCCATTTCTAGGTATACAAAAACCTAAGAGACAGCAGCTTGCAAAGGAATTTATCAAGGAGGCTAAAAAGAAAAAGGCAGTAGATTGGGATATAGTGAGCATGCTTTGGGATTTGCCGGAGCGGGAGTTTCAATATTTAGCAGTAGATTATTTGGTAGCCTTGAAAGATTATATAAAAGCCGAAGATATAGAGAGAATAGAGAAATTGATTACCACAAAGTCCTGGTGGGACACAGTGGATGCCATCGCAAGCGTTATAGTAGGTCAAATGTGCAAGAGCAATCCAGAGTTAATTGAAAACCATATCATGCATTGGGCTGAGGGCAGCAATATATGGCTGGCACGAACTGCTATACTTTTTCAACTGAAGTATAAGGAAAATACAGATATAAATCTGTTAAGCAGAATTATAAGGGAAAATAGTGAGCAGAAGGAATTTTTTATTGCTAAAGCTATTGGCTGGGTTTTGAGAGAGTATTCAAAAACAAATAAGGAATGGGTTAGGGAGTTTATTGAAAACAATGCTTTACAGCCTTTGAGCATCAGGGAAGGGAGCAAATACATATAGTGTAATCAAATACTATGGAGTATCAAGTTAAGCCATAGCTGACTGGATTTAATAACTTGATACTTTTTGCTTTTCTATACCTCATTTCCCTAGATCCCTCCAATGCTCATAGGCTTCTTTCAGCTCCATAAAGGCACTGGATTTATCCTGAGCTAGAATTGCCCCTTCAAGTCTAGCTATACTGACGGTAAAATAATTTATTTCATCCCTTTCCGAGCTGAATTGAATTCTAGATACTATTTTGTCCCATGCCTTTCTTAAATCATTGGTTTTATTATTTGCCGCTTCCCAATGGCCTTTTGATATATCCTGCATTATTTCTTCTATCATTTGTGGAATATTGTCATCTTCTCCTAAAGAGTATTTCAAAAAACCTCCGCTTTGCATTATTAGAATAAATACTGCTATTGTAATTATAGGGATTGATATAACCATGAATTTTCTCATTTTACCATCTCCCGGTATTATATTTAAAAGTTTATAACTAAACAATTGCTAGTTAAATTTACTATTTGAAAAGGACGCTTAGTATGGTCCTTTATAATCTCCTATATCTATAACTTTTTTTACATGATCCTCATATTTATCCACATAGAGGCTTCCAGCAGGGTTTAAAGTTACCAAAAATACTTCTGAAACATCTTTTATACCCAATTTTCTCAACTCTTTTTCGAGCCATGACTTATCTTTACCCAATTGTTTTAAATTTTCTTCTATGATGATGCCGTCATATATTAATTCTGTGCTGATGCCGCTGGACATAACTTTTATTTTCATATCCTTGGGAGTTAAAGGCAAATGTTCAGGCTTTTTTAGCACTGATAATTGGCCATTGGGTTCGATTATGGCGAAATCTACTTGGTTAATATCGAAGACACCTTTGTTTCTCAAAAGGGCCATTATATCAGAAGCTCTATATTTCATTTTTTTTAAGGTTTTCTCCATTATTTTACCATTCATTATTACGATGGTTGGTTAACCTTCGAGGTATTTTGCAGCATATCTCCATTTTAAGGTTATCAATTCCATCAAATAGCCCAGTGCAGCCCAAGACAGCAGTCCTATCCAGAGAGGCCATGCTCTGCTAGATAAATCAGTGGTGAGAGAAGCTGCTATAGAACCAATAGTTATACCCAGCACATAATCAAAGAAAGTCAGTTGGCTTATCTGTTCTTTCCCTATTATTCTGGTGAAAATAAGTAAGGAAAAGAAACCAATGACGGACCTAACAGCTACTACCAAGCCTTCATTCAATGATTATCCCCCCAATATTTGTAATGTATGGACATAGTATTTGATTTATAAGAGTTTTTATCCATTGTTTTGCTCTGGATTGTTACAAATATATTGACAATTATCTATATGTTTGCATATAATACATAGAGAACTATCTATATGTACGTAAACATTAAAAGGATGAGATTAAGGTAAAAAACTGTGGCTATAGTAGTAATTGCTTAATTCGCAGTGATATGTTTTCTTTGGATAGTATTATTGAGTATATAATGTACCATCTGAATTGATGGGCCAGCTTGATAATTTAAAAAATAAATAATAGGGGAGTTATAAATGAATAAATCAAATTGTGGATGCAGTTCTTGCGGATCAGGCTGCTGCTGCGCAGGAAACATAGAAACAGAAACAAGGCAAGTGGTTGTAGACTTTTTATATCTGGATCTCAGTGTCTGTGAATGGTGTCAGGGTACAGAAAAAAATCTTGAAGAAGCTATTGCCAGTATTTCTAATGTATTAGAGCTGGCTGGCATTGAGGTTGTGTTAAATAAAATAAATGTAAATACAGAGGAGCTGGCTGTAAAACATAAATTCGTTGCTTCGCCTACAATAAGAGTAAATGGAAGGGATATTCAAATGGAGGTCAAGGAAAGACCATGCGATTCTTGCGGAGAACTATGTGGAGATGAGGTAGATTGTCGGGTTTGGGTATATAAGGGTCAAGAATATTCTATACCACCTACAGCTCTTATAGTGGAAGGATTGTTAAGAAGCATATTTGGTCATGAAGATGTTAAAGACGAAGATAGTGAATATGTATTACCGGAGAATCTTAAAAAGTTTTATACAGCTATTAAGAATAAAAATCAATGCTGCAGTGATAAAACAAAAAATAGCTGCTGCTGTTAAAATTAGTATGCTCAAAAAAGTGTTTTGGAGTGAAGACAATGGGAAAGAGTTATAAAGATTATGCCCAATATATGAAGGCATTAAGTGATGAAACAAGACTAAAGATTTTTCTTATGCTTACTGATGGAGAGTTGTGCGCTTGTAATATACTTGAGGAATTCAACATTACCCAACCTACTCTTTCATACCACATGAAAACTCTATGCGAAAGCGGATTAGTGAAGGGTAGGAAGGATGGCATATGGATGAAATATTCCATAAACGAAGAAGCACTGGCTGCGATAAAGGGCTTATTCAATAGTATAGAAGTTAAAAGCATAGATTGCAGTGAATGTTGTACTGAGTGTTAGGGGGATTGTGATTTGATAATATTTCAATGGCTAAATAAGCAGTTATTTAAGATGGAATGGCTGCACAATTTAGTGACTTATATTATAGAAAAAATGTTTGACTTGGATGTAAATACCAGAGTGGGTGGAAGCATCCACTTCTTCATATATGATGTTATAAAGATATTCATACTGCTATCTGTATTAATCTATGTAACCTCATATATACAAAGTTATTTTCCACCTGAAAGGACAAAGAAAATACTGGGCAGATTAAATGGTATATCAGCTAATATATTGAGCGCTCTTTTAGGTACTGTTACACCTTTTTGTTCCTGTTCCTCAATTCCTTTATTCATTGGCTTTACAAACGCTGGATTGCCTATTGGTGTTACATTCTCATTTTTGATATCCTCACCTTTAGTAGATCTGGCATCCATCATTTTGCTGGCAAGTATTTTTAACTGGAAAATAGCTATAGCCTATGTTACTGTAGGCATTGTGCTTGCAGTAATAGGCGGGACGGTTATCAGTAAGATGAAACTTGAGAGGTACGTAGAGCCTTTTGTCTTCGGAACCAAGGTTATGGATATAGAGCAGGAGGAATTGACCGTTGACGACAGAATGAATTTCGCAAAGGATCAAGTGCTCGACATAATAAAAAGAGTTTGGCTATATATTTTCATTGGGGTTGGTATAGGCGCAGCTATCCACAATTGGATACCGGAAAATCTGATTTCTGCAATACTTGGGCAGGATAAATGGTATTCAGTGCTTATAGCAACATTTGTGGGTGTGCCCATGTATGCTGATATTTTTGGAACTCTGCCTATCGCAGAAGCTTTAGCTTTAAAGGGAGTGGGACTTGGTACAGCCCTGTCATTTATGATGGGGGTAACAGCTCTTTCGCTTCCATCAATGATTATGCTGAAGAAAGTTGTTAGGATGAAGCTTCTAGCTATATTTGTAGGCACTGTTACCCTGGGTATAATTATAATCGGCTATAAATTCAACGCTTTTGGCTATCTTTTGATTTAATAATAATTTTCAATAACAATGGAAGAGGGATTATGGTGAGAGAAAAGACAAATTTATATTTATTGACAGGATTTCTAGGGGCAGGCAAAACTACTCTTTTGACCAACATATTGGAAGACCTGTCAGGCGAAAAAGTCGGAATCATTATGAATGAGTTTGGTAAGGTAGGCATTGACGGTAATATTATCAGAAAAGATGGGATAGAACTTGTAGAGCTAAACAGGGGATCAATATTTTGTTCTTGTTTAAAGATTTCCTTTGCTCAAGCCATGATGGAGATGGCAGATCGGGGTCTGAGATATTTATTTGTTGAGAGTTCCGGGCTTGCTGATCCATCAAATATAGGGGAAATAATGAATGCTGTAAAGGAATTCAAGGGAGATGTTTATGAGTATAAAGGAGCAATCTGCCTTGTGGACGGAGTACATTTTCCAGAGCAAATAAATGATTTGGAAACAGTAGAAAGACAAATCAAGCATTGCCATCTTGCAGTGATAAGCAAAGTCGATTTAATCGATGAAAGTACTTTGGAAAAAATAAAATCAAAGATACGAGAGATAAATGCTATAGTAGAAATTCAAACCTCGGTATTCGGAAAGCTTAATTATGACTTTTTAAAGGAAGATTTGATGAAAAATCAATGGGCAGAGGGAGAAAGTTCCACCAATACTCCCGAAAACAAACCAAAATCATTAACCCTTACATTCCAAGGTCAAATAAAAAAAGAGGATTTGACAAGATTTCTTGATAAGATTTCTGGAAATGCATATAGAATTAAAGGGTTCTTTAATCTTAATGACGGATGGAATCAAGTGGATGTTGTAAATAGTAGGATAGATTATAAGCTTTCACACAAAAATGAAACAGAATCACAACTTGTAATCATATCAAAAATAGGTCCCGCAATAATAAAAAATATATTTGATGCATGGAATGAAGTTATTGGTGAGGAAATGAAGTTAAGGAATTAAGAACTAACATTATGGGAGGGTACGAAGTGAAAATTAGAATATTGGGTACTGGATGTGACAAATGTGATAAGCTTGAGACCAATGTAAAAGAAGCTCTTAGCACCCTTGGCATTGAAGCAAGCGTAGAAAAGGTAGCGGATCTGGTTCAGATAATGAAATATGGCATAATGACAACTCCAGGTCTTGTTATTGATGAAAAAGTTGTTTCATATGGAAAGGTTTTAAAACCAAAAGAAATAGTTAAAATATTGGAGAGTGTAAAATAAACAATATTTATAAGCCTGGCAGTATCAAGTCAAAGAAGAATATGTGACAAAATAACCGGAGAAAAAATATTTCCCGGGAAATATTATAAGGAGATCGACAAAACCATATGCTAATAAAATTATTATTTTATGCTTAAAACAAAGATTTATGCATATTGAAAACTACTGCATTCACATAAACAGGGAAAAATACAGTTTGATTAATTATGGTAAAAACTTTTCTTTAAAGGATATTTTTCACTATTGTAGAATAGATAATATATGAAATAAAAAATGTAAAGGGTGTAGCCGTATTATCGGCGAGTATATGTTGGATTTAGCAAATATGAGCCCAAAAGAAGTTCGAGAACTAATAAGAAAGGAAGAGATAACCACACCTACTTCAGGTATGTGCAGAGGTCACATACAGGCAAATCTTGCCATAGTTCCTAAGGATTTAGCTTTTGACTTTTTATTATTTGCTCAGAGAAATCCAAAACCTTGCCCTATACTTGATGTAACAGATGTAGGTGACCCAGAGCCTAAACTTATGGCAAAGGGCGCAGACTTGAGATATGATGTTCCCAAATACAGAATTTACAAATATGGGGAATTGGTAGATGAAGTAACCAATATAGAAAAGTATTGGAGAGATGATCTTGTTGGTTTCCTGCTTGGCTGCAGTTTTTCTTTTGAATCTGCTATGCTTAATGCTTCCATACCTGTAAGGCATATAGAGGATAATCATAACGTACCTATGTATATAACCAATATTGATTGTATTCCAGCAGGAAAGTTCCATGGTAAAATGGTGGTAAGCATGAGGCCTATACCATATCATCTAGTACCAAGAGCGGTGCAGGCTACTTCAAGATTTCCACAGGTTCATGGAGCACCGATTCACATAGGAGATCCCAGCCAGATAGGAATCAAAGATGTAAATAAACCGGACTTTGGTGATCCTTCCAACATTAAAGAAGGGGAAGTACCTGTATTCTGGGCTTGTGGCGTTACACCCCAATCCATAGCAATGACTAGTAAGCCGGAGCTTATGATAACCCATTCTCCAGGCCATATGTTCATATGTGATCCAAAGGATGAAGATTTAGCAGTACTATAAAATAGAGAAAAGCTTATTAAATAGTAAAAGTTTCTAAAAGGCTTCCGATGGAAGCCTTTTAGAAACTAATCTAATATGCTCCAATATATTAAATAATATTTTGCAATTTAAGCCTAATATCTTCGCCAAAGAACTCGTACATATAGAAATTACCGAAGATTCTTGAGGAAATTCTTTCGGAATAATTCTTCACTATCTCATCTACGTCTAAATTAGTGGATATAATCATCTTTTTATTTAATATGAGCCTTTTGTTTAAAATATTATATATT
The DNA here is from genome assembly GCA_012521375.1 of Clostridiales bacterium. Taxonomy (GTDB): domain Bacteria; phylum Bacillota; class Clostridia; order Lutisporales; family Lutisporaceae; genus Lutispora. Next base: position 11,029 of record JAAYMO010000108.1, on the reverse strand, counting down.
ACTAAGCCAGAAAACTGAGTAGAAAGTTCCGTACCTAAATCATCGATTATAAGCAGGTCACATTCATATATTTCTTTTAGGGCTTCATCTTCTACATCTTCATTATCGAAAGTAAATTTATGTTTTCTTACCAAGTCTATAAGGTCTGGAGCAGATTGATAAATGACACTCTTGCCTAAATCCAGCAAATCTTTGGCTATAGAATTACATAGGAAAGTTTTACCCAACCCTGGTCTGCCTATAAAAAGCAAATTCTTGTTATGGTGGTCAAAGTCCTTTGCATATTTGATACACTCCATTAAAATATGTTCCATGTTTTTTCTTGGAGATATACCATTTTCTAGAGGCTTGCTGGAATAGTAGTTGATATTGAAGCTATCAAAGTTCTCTCTTGCTATTCTATGGGATAGTTTAAATTGCTTATATCTATAGGTAATAAGTTTCTGCATAAGGCAGTGGCATCTTTCCAGCCCGATATATCCTGTGTCTTTACATAATTTACAGTTATACTTGATTTCTAGATAATCTTTGGGATAGTTATTGGCTGTAAGTATTTCTGCTTTTTCTGCTTTTAAATCTATTTGTTTCTTACGGAGTTCATTTAATAATATATCTCGCTTTTCCTCATTCATAAGCACGGATTTGGTAATATTTAAACCTAGTTTTATCATTTCATCATCGATTTCTTTTAGCCTAGGTAATTTACCGTAAAGTTCTTTCTTTTTCTTTTCCAGTTCTAGTCTATTTTTATCCCTAATTTCTTCATATTCTTTTAATATGGCTTGGATATCATTCACTTAACTCACCTCTGCTCTTTTTTAGGAGCCTTTGTTTTAACAAATCAGTATCATATGTACGCCCTTTAAAGTTATTAAAGGTTCTTTTCGTAGTTCTTGAGGCTTTTCTTTCATCCTGTGGAGGAGTTCTAGATAAATATGCCTCAATTTCATCTAAGGTTTTTAAGTTTTTCTCGTACCATTCTGTCAGCACTTTATCGATATAGGAAAAAGAGGGTTTTAAGGTTTTAACCGTCAGCTCGCAGGCCTTAAGCACAGCTTCATCAGAAAAAGAATATTCATAAAACCATTTATAAAGCATTTCTTCTTCTACAGCTGTAGGTTGTCTTCCAACTCTTAAAAAGTTCAGTACTTTGCTGTATTTTTGCCATTTTTCTTTATGGCGATTTGCATATTCGATAGCTTTTTCTTGGGAATCAACGCCTGCATCAAACCAATTTTTAGCTACCTGTTTTAAGTAAGGTAGGTCTTTTTTATTTCTTGAATAGCAGTCTTCAATTATCATCACTACTATTTCCGGAGGGAAATTATAATCTTCAATCCAGTCTAAAAAGGTGAATATTTCATTTTGCGATAATTCTCTTCCGGATATTTTCCTTATATAGTCAAACATTTCTCTAATCTTGATATTCTGCCTTGCCTTAATTATCCTGGTTACGCTATTTTTTGCTGGTTTTTCTTCATTCCCTTTTATATTCAGCATTTTTTCCTTTAGGTCGATAAATTCGATTATCCTGTCTTGATTCTCAACATCATACATAATATTAATTATTTCCTGCTTCTCCCAATATTGCCAAGCACTTTTCACTTCTTCTGGGGATATACCTATTGTTTTAGCAATTACATCATCTGATAATCTATTTGTCTCAATGCTATAAGAGCATTTAAGTCCTAATAGATAAACTTTTACAAATTCTCCTGGAGCATTTGGCATATAGTGATTTATAAATATATTTTCCACAGGTGTATACCTAAGATCTTCGTTATAAGCTTTATATCTAAAATAATTCATAAGCTTTCCTCCTAAGCGGATGAAGTAGGTTTATTAAATATTATAGCATATATTAACCAATTAATAATATTACCTTATATTGCAAAATAATACTAAGGGTTAATTATTTAAGAATAAATCAATATATGGTTGAATATCATATAGACAAGCAATTAATAATCTTTGGCAATTATTTATTGAATAAAAGATAGGTTTAGTATAAAATATAAAGCAGTATAAAAGAAAGGAGATGCATTGATGGGGGGAGACGGCGAATATCAAAAGAAGTTGAAACAATACTATAATCACCTTAACAAGAAAGCTTCCTATTGGTTGAATAAATCTAAAGAAGCAATATCAAGTTTAAAATTGAATAGAATCTTTTCTAAGTTTAATATAAAGCAGATTTTCAGTGACAAAAAATCTAATATCAAAATTGTCAACAAAAAAAGATTTATCATAACAACCGTAGCTTTAGTCGCAATATGCATAATCGCCATATATTTTTCCTTTGCTAATAATGCTTTTGCCGTGTTGGTTAATGGAGTAGAAGTAGCCAAGGTGAAGGATACTAAGATTGCAGAAGAAGTTTTATCAGCTCTAAAGCAGGGCTTTGAAGAGATGAATGACGCAGCCGTTGAGTTTACAAATCAAATCTCCTATAAAAAGATAAATGCATCAAAGAAAGAACTATTAGAAGGCAAAGATTTGGAGGAGCAATTAAAAAAGCATTTGGATTATGAAGTAAAATGTGCCGTAATTTATGCAGATGATAAACCAATTATTACCTTAAAGAATAAAGCTGAGGCAGAAAGTGTATTATCGGCTGTAGAAGAATATTTTATTAAATCTGTGGAACCAGAAAATATTAAGGAAAAAAGTTATGCAGAAAAGGTTGAAATCAGGGAAGAATTTACAGACATTTCAAATGTCATTGATATAGAAGATGCAAAAAATTATGTGATTAAAGGAACCAGTGAGGTTAGAGTACATAAAGTTGAAGCAGGGGAAAGTTTTTGGAGCATATCCAGGAAATATAATATCAGCCTAGATGATTTGGAAAAAGCCAATCCTGGCACTAATCCAGAAAGAATACAAATAGGTCAAGAGTTAAATCTAGTAGTTCCTAAACCCCTAATCAGCATAAAAACTGTTGAAGAGGCTACATACATAGAAAAAATACCATACGAGCAAAAGTTGGAGCTAAGCAGCAGTTTATATAAAGATCAGACCCAGGTAAGGATCAGAGGAGAGTATGGCGAAAAAGAAGTTAAAGCAGAAATAATCAAGATAAATGGAATCGAAAGTGATAGAATCCTGTTATCGGAAAAAGTGATAAAAGAGCCGAAAGCTCAAATATTAGTCAAAGGAACAAAGGAACCACCACCGAAAAAAGGCACTGGAACTTTTTCAAGTCCTGCCAGAGGCACCATAACTTCTCGATATGGATATAGATGGGGAAGACAACATAACGGAATAGATATTGCAGCACCAATAGGTACACCAGTAAAAGCTGCTGATGGTGGAGAAGTGATTTTCGCCGGTACCAGCGGTAGTTATGGAAAACTTATTAAGATAGATCATGGAGCAGGTTTTGTTACATATTATGGACATCTTAGCAAAATAAACGTTAAAGTGGGAGATAAAGTGTATAAAGGTCAGACTATTGGCGCTGTAGGCAATACAGGCAGAAGCACAGGACCTCATCTTCATTTTGAGATAAGAAAAAATGGAAGTCCGGTTAACCCGTATAAATATCTGCCATAATAAAGGCTTCGAAAGAAGCCTTTATTCTATTTCTTCTATCTTATTTATATCAATATATCCTTTTCCTTGAGCCTGTTTGATTTCTCCCAGAGAGACAGTGCATAATTTGAAAAGGCTTTTGGCATCATCGGGTGAAATATCCCTTTTTTTCTCATACAACATGGCAGCATAACCGGCGGCAGTGCTTGCAGAAGCAGCCGTACCAACAAATTTTTCTGATGGAATATATCCGGGCATTACCATATCAGGCTTATCAGCATTGGCCATTCCTGGACCTCTGCTGCTCCAATGGGGAATAAAAGGCTTGCCATTTTCCATGCAAAAAGAGCCTATAGTGAGCAACTTACTGTTGTGGCCGGGGCTTGTAATGGTAGCTTTCTCAGGACCATAGTTACCTGCGCATGCAATAACTAATAAACCATTTTTCCACAATGTTTCAGATGCCAGGGATAGTATGTCATGGTTGCCAAAAGATGATGAAGCACCAAAATTCAATAATACAATTTTAATATTATATTTTTCTTTTAAGCTCACAATCCAATCCATGGCAGCTATTATATCTGAATAATAACCATGATTAGTCGTATCAAAGGCCTTAGCACAAACAATCCCTGATTCTTGAGCAGGTATAGATGAAGCAGCAATGACTGCTGTTCCATGCCCACTGTCATCATAGGCTTCTTTTTTGTCATGCAGGAAATCTTTGAAAGCCAATATTCTTCTTCTAGGTCTGGAAAAATCAGTTCTAGGATGTATCCCTGTATCTATATAGCCTATAGATACGCCTCTACCATTTAATAATTGTGATTTCATACGGAAAGAATAATTGCTGATATCACCGTTGATAACTACATTACCCATTAATTTACATTTATCATCATAATATATTCTATTTATTTCTACCATAGCTTTAAGATCATCTAGGTTTCTTAAAGGCAAACTTCCACAGATATGATTTATAAAACTTACTTCATACTTTGTCTTAAATCCAAGCTTATAAAGCTTTTTTTTGACAGAATTATCTATACCGTGCTTAATCTCAAGAATTAGAGGGACGGTTTTTATACCCTTTATAGTTGTAATATATTTAATTTTAGGATCTATTCTTTTTGATAGAGAAAAAATTCTTTTCACAACTATCCCTCACATAAAAATAAGTGATATAATATAATATGTTTATTGATATAAATAGGTGAATCAATTTATGGTATCAAAGGGAGATGATCATAATGGCAGTTTTGGATTTCAAATGTAATGATTGCGGTGAAAAATTTTTTGAGATAGTGAATTCTACTAATAGGGATAAAGTGGTTTGTCCCGAATGCCAGAGCAAAAATATAAAACAAATATTTGAAGGAAAATGCCAGTTTACAAAAGCTTCAAGCAGCAGTGGTTGCGGCGGGAGCTGTGGAAGCTGCGGAGGGTGCCACTAGAAAATACCAGTTAAGTTGACATAAAATTTATTGTATAATGTATCTGTGGTGATGCAGATATGAAAAAAAAACGCTTTAAAATGATTATAGTGCTAACAATATTGGTGGCGCTATTTTTTTTAGTTGATGATAGGGCATACATTATTGCCAGGTCAGCAGGATATAAAACTCTAAGAGTTTTCGCATATTATAAGAGTACAGAGTTTTCTTCGGATAAAAGCATAATAAATAAGCCTCATTTTACCATCATAAATCGTGGTTCTGATGAAGAAATAGCTGATTTTATAGGTGAATTGCTAGAAAAAAGCTATAGTTTGATAGGTGAAGAATTTGATTATTATCCCAACTATAACATACCTGTTTTCGTCTATGGTAGTATGGAAGAATTCTGGGAATATAATAAAGCTCTGAAGGGACAAGCTGTTATGGGCCTTTATAACTTAGGTGTAATTCATATTGTAGCTCCACATGCATTTTCAATGACACTTGAAGAATATGAATCAAGTGGTACTGTTCTTCATGAATATACTCATTTGGTGATAGACGATCTGACAGGAGGTAATGTTGAAATATGGTTTACCGAAGGCATGGCACTGTTTCAGGAATATAATATTTATGGAGCTGAATGGGGTAAGTTTATGGATGATGTAGATTATTCGTTAGAAGACCTAAGGGCAAATTTTATGGGCTTGGATAGCGATAAAGCATATAGAAAAGCATTTTTAATAGTAAAAGATATATATAGTAATATAGGAAAAGACGGAGTTTTGGATTTATTAAAAGAATTAAGAGTTGGAAAAAACTTTAATAAAGTTGCAAAGCTAGTAGAAGAATAATTGAGAAGTTATCAAAAAAGAAAACAGGCCCCTGCCTGTTTTCCAGCATCCGGGGGGACACAAAATTATTTTATATACGTTATACTTATTGTCTAATCAAATTATATGCTATAATCGAGTATAATAACATGCGCAATTTGCATTATTTTTCTAGGTATTTAGACTTAATGCGACATATTTTTGGGACTTTTACAGAAAGCATATATTATAGTAAAATAAATATAATGTATTACTTAAAATAGAAAAAGAAAGATAGATAGATAAATAATTTAAATAACATTCTTTACAATGTAAAAGGGGTGTATATAGGGGATGAATAACAAAATATTGGTTGTTGACGACGAAAAGCCTATAGCGGATATAATTAAATATAATTTAGAAAAAGAGGGTTATAAAGTATTTGTTGCAGAAGATGGACAGCAGGCTATTGATAGTACATATGAGCATAAGCCTGATCTTATAATCCTTGATATAATGCTGCCGGTTATGGATGGCTTTACAGTATGTAAAAAACTTAGAGAAAATGTAAGCACTCCTATAATAATGCTTACTGCAAAGGAAGAAGAAGTTGATAAGGTATTGGGTCTTGAATTAGGCGCTGATGATTATATGACCAAACCTTTCAGTTTTAGAGAACTTTTGGCCAGGGTGAAAGCCAATATCAGAAGGGCTAATTTTTCAATCAATGGAATTGAAGGAAATGGACAGGTAATAAAGTCTAATAATCTAATCATTGATCTCAATAAATATGAAGTAAGAAAAGATGATAAAATAATCGAACTGACTTTGAGAGAGTTTGAACTATTAAAATACCTTGCTCAAAATGCGGAGCAAGTGTTTACAAGAGAAACTCTTTTGGAAGAAGTATGGGGATATGAATATTATGGTGATGTTCGGACAGTAGACGTAACAGTAAGACGTTTAAGAGAGAAAATAGAAGATGATCCAAGTAATGCAAAATATGTTCTAACTAAGAGAGGAGTAGGCTATTATTTTAGGAGGATTTAAGTAGATGTTGAAAAGCATCCAATGGAAAATGGTAATAATTTTTGTCTTATTGGTATGGCTTGCAATGTCAGTAATTGGAGTATATATAGTGCAAGCAGTAGAAAAAGACCAAGTTAGCAATGTGATAAACAATACTATTTCAAGTGCTAAATATTTGGCCTTTCTTCTAATGGACAAAATGGCAAAAGCCTATAATATCCAGGATACCGTAGAGTATTGGCTTTTAGGTCAAGGGGATCAGATTAAAACTGTCTATGTTATTGATAAAGAAGGGAGATACCAGGCCCATAAAGGTGGAGGCCTTATGGATCCTGTAAATGATGGAATAATTATTTCCAGAGCATTGAAAGGGGAAATCTCTGTTGACTTAAACAATGACATTGACCTTATAAATAATTATAAAAGCATAGCTGTCCCCATCACTTCTAATAGCAATGAAGTTTTAGGTGCCATCTATCTGAATATCGATTTAACAAGCATAAATAAATCTATAGCCAATATCAGAAGCATCCTTACAAGCGCTACGGTTTGGGCTCTTTGTTTTACTGTACTTTTGGGAAGTATACTTTCAAGGACCATAACAGGTCCCATAAAAGAAGTAACATCAAAGGCACAAAAGCTGGCAAAGGGTGATTTTGATCATCATATTCCTGTAAGGTCAGACGATGAGGTAGGAAAGCTTACAGAAATGTTTAACTACCTCACTGTAAAATTGAGAAGCACCTTACAAGAGATGAACAATGAAAAGGAAAAAATGGAAACCATATTAACTTATATGACAGATGGAGTTGTTGCAGTAGATATCAATGGTTCAATACTTCATGCTAATCCTGCAGCTTTTAAGCTTTTTAATCTTAGCCAACAAGACGTAGAAGGTAAAGATTTCGACAGTATTATAGAAATGTTAGGATTAAACTTTAAGCATAAAGATTTGTTTTTAGATGGCGAAGAAAAAAACGATCTATTAGTTTTAGGAAATTCAACAATAAGATATAGTATCGTTCCTTTTAGAAATGAATCGGCTGAAATAGCTGGTGCTATTATTGTGCTTCAGGATGTAACGGAGCAGGAAAACTTGGATAGAATGAGAAAAGAATTTGTAGCTAATGTTTCTCATGAACTTAGAACGCCGCTTACAACTATAAAAAGTTATACAGAAACGCTGCTCAACGGAGCCGTTGAGGATAAAAATATGACTTTGAAGTTTTTAAATGTAATAGATAGTGAATCAGATAGAATGACAAGACTGGTAAAAGATTTACTGATGCTTTCAAGACTGGATTATGACAAAGCTCAATGGAATATGAAGGAAATTGATTTGTCAAAAATACTCAATGATTGTGTCTACAAGATGGATATATCTGCCAAGCAGAAAAACCAAAGTATATATTTGAATATTATGGATGATATACCAATAATCATAGGGGATAAAGATAGAATAGAACAGGTGATAATAAACATAATAAGTAATTCTATTAAATATACTCAGGAAAAAGGTCGGATTAATGTATCAATGTGGAAAGATGAAGAATATGTTTATATAAAGATAGAGGATAATGGCATAGGAATACCTAAGAAGGATATGAAAAGGCTTTTTGAAAGATTCTACAGAGTAGATAAAGCCCGTTCAAGAATGCTTGGAGGTACAGGTTTGGGGCTATCTATCGCAAAGCAGATTATAGAAGCTCATAAGGGTAAAATAACCCTGGACAGTATTTATGGAGAAGGAACTTGGGTTACAATTGCCCTGCCTATAAATCAAGTGTAAATCAACCTTAATTATGCTGTAATATTTTTGTAACAATTTTATTATATAATAAAATTGTAAAATGATATTGTTATTTTTGGAGGTAATTCCAATGCTAATTCCAATACGCAGCAAATATATGAAGATTTTATTCATAATAAGCTTAGTAATGATTATTCTTATGTCTTCTGCAATAAGTGTACATGCAAGAAGGCTGGATAGTTCTATACCTGTTTTTGATTTTATAGATGGAGTAGCGGAAGTTGAACAGCCCATTATTTACAATAATAGAGAATTATCTATAAAAGGGAAGGCATTGGAAGGAACAGTTATTACTATAAACACCTATTGGTATCAAGTTAACAAAGTAAAAACTATTATATTAAAAGATAAATTAAATCAAAATGATATTTCTGACACAGGAGAATGGATACTGCAGCATACTGAAGAATGCCAGGTTGGACTTTCAGGCATATTTGGCGCATCTGTGCCTATTAAGCCTGGCAGAAATAAAGTAGTTGTTGAATCAGATACAGGAGAATCTTATGAAATTGAGCTAGAATATATTGACAATAGAAAGATAACTGAGAAGATTTTCAGTGATATGTTTGATAGAGTTGATTTAATATTCGAATAAAGTATTCAAGGAATGGTTGAGTTGAAATTAGAAAGACTAAAATCTGCAGTTCTTTTTTGCCTAGTTTTAATAAGTATTGTATTGACTACCCAAATATGGTTAAATATGCCCATAGAGGGTATTTTTATTATGTCAAAAGAACCTGATGAAAATATTAATCTTTTGCTAAGCTCTAATAATGACAAGGCAAGTTTTATAAAACCAAATAAATTGATAATCAATAACAATGGAAGCCATACCCTTCTATTAAATCAAACGGAAGTAAGCATGATATATGATAGAATACTGGAAGACACAAGAAATATGGTGATAGCAGCTTTAGAAGCCTTTGAAGGGATTGACATTGAAAAACACGAGTATGAATATATCGAAAAACTAAGGGCAGGTCAGACTATTGAGCTTCAATTGCCTTTTTCTTATGATTATAAATTATTGACCGATATTTTAAGTATAGAAGATCCAAAGTGGCAAGGCATTGAACATATTGATGCAATTTTAGTAGGCTATTTTAGCAATAATCTTTATTTAGTAGATAAAGGAAATAACTGCATATTTGAGCTTAAATCCAAATTTTTAAAAAGCAGTATAAGATCGATGGTTGATATAATTTATAACAGCAGGCCATACTCTTACATATTTTTAAGTGAAGTAGATCATGAAAGATATAGTGACAAAGTGTTTATTCCTGTCAATATAACTGATCATTCCATGTGGAAATTGTCATCATATCCGGAAAGCCAAGGGTATACACCTGAAAACATTGCGGCCATTTTTTTTAAAGATAAAGATCCTTCTACTTTAAGGAGTATTGAAGATTCTGAAGGGAATATTGTCTACACAGATGGCGAGAAACAAGGAATCAGGATTAGCAAATCAGGGCTTATAGAATATGTTAATTATCAAACTACATTAGAAAATAGTAACAGTAAATTTACCTTGTTGGATGCTGTAAATATTGCCACAAATTTTGTGAACAATAATCTAGGATTCCCGAAAGATTCATATATTTCATCTATAGAACAAGAAACATTAAATAACGAACTTTATAGGTGTTTAATAAGATATAATTATAGGTATGAAGGGATTCCTATAGTCAATTATGATATAAATATGGATAATCCTATAGAAGTTGAGATAGTAAATGGAGAAGTTAAAAGATATAGAAGAATAGTAAAAAATATTAGGATAACTGAAGAAGAAAAGATATTGAAGAATCCTCTAGAGATTATAGATATACTTTTCGTGAGATTAAACCATTATAAAAATATTGATATGGATGATATCAGGATAAAAGATATGTATATGTCATATTTTGAATATGGAAGGGATATACCTACTTCTATGATACCGGTATGGGTTGTAGAAATAGAAGGGGATTTTAAGGATACTGGTAAATATATACTAAATGCAGAGTCGGGAGTAATACTTTATGAACCTTACTAAGATAATATGAAATATTCCCCATATGAAAGGGGCTGGATTTATTGAATTGGTCAAAGGCGAAGACTATATTGATTATTGTTTTTTTGATTGCGGATATTTTTTTGTTTTATGAATTGTATCCAAGTGCAATACAAAGCAGAAATGCAATAGATGATGAGAAAGTTCAGGAGGTTATGGAATATCTTGGAAACAAAGGAGTTTTTGTAAACTGTACCATTCCCAAAGCCAGCAGGCCTAAAAAACCCCTGAGTGTTAAATACAAATCCTTTGATAGTCAGTTTGCACTGGAGAAATTCTTTCAAAATCCTCAAGATATATCAATACATCAATATGAAGATAAAACAATTATTGAAGATGAAGAGATATACCT
>JAAYMO010000107.1 GCA_012521375.1 Clostridiales bacterium | reverse complement strand
TAAAACTAAAAAAAGATGCTTTAGCTGTATCTAACTCCCCATCTCCCGTAATGGTATATGGAGAAACAGGTACTGGCAAAGAGCTTTTAGTCCATGCCATTCACAACGCCAGTCAAAGACGCAACAAGCCTTTCATTGCCCAAAACTGTGCAGCCATACCAGATACCCTATTGGAAAGCATACTATTTGGCACTGTCAAAGGAAGTTTCACAGGTGCCGAAAATAGACCAGGCTTGTTTGAACTGGCAAATGGAGGAACACTATTTCTTGATGAAATAAACTCTATGTCTACTAATCTTCAGGCTAAACTTCTGCGAGTACTTCAAGACGGCAATGTGAGGAGAGTGGGAGATACTAAAGTAACCCATGTAAACGTAAGAATCATGACTGCCATAGGCACAGACCCGAGAGAAGCTTTAGCAAATAAAAGTATCAGAGCAGACCTTTTTTATAGGCTCAGTGTAATATCCCTTAGAATGCCGCCTCTTCGGGAAAGATATGAGGATATTCCCATACTGACTAAATATTTCATAGAAAAATACAATAAAATACTACAAAAAAATATAAAGGGAATAACACCAAGCACCATGGAATTTTTTATGTCATATCCCTGGTACGGAAATGTAAGGGAATTGGAACATGCAATAGAAGGCGCTATGAATATGACAGATGGAAATGAAATAACACCTAAGTCTCTTCCACATTACCTACAAGATACATATGTTAAATATAAAGCCAAATTCAAAAAGCCCGAAATTAAACCCCTCAAAGAAACCGTAAGCAAGGTTGAAAGGATAATGATACAAAGAGCTGTACAAAAAACTGGAGGAAACATAACAAGAGCAGCAGAAATTCTTCAAATACCGAGACAAACCCTCCAATACAAAATCAGCAAATATAATGTTAAAACATGAAGCCAAAAATTCGGCATTAATATAGAGGCAAGTGGGGAAAGCACAGTTAATTGTCTAAATTTTGCAAACAGAAAAAGAATAATATATAAGCTTCATACGGCTTTCTTCAATGAATAACAGAAAAGCTTCCTTAATATATAAAATAACTTGCAAGGAAGCTTTTTTATATGGCATATTTTTTGCATTGAAAAATATAAACACTTGCACATAAGTTGATTAATAAACGATTAAAGGAGGAGTATTATGCTAAAAGGATGTAAATATGGTACCCACAGGGTAATTGAACCTAAAGGAGTATTACCTCAACCGGCTAAGAAGATAGACAACAATATGGATGTGCTTTATGATAATGAAATACTTATAAATGTTCAAACCCTCAATATAGATTCAGCTAGCTTTACGCAAATCGAAGAACAAGCAGGCGGCGATGAAGCAAAAATAGCAGAAATCATGATGGGTATCGTAGCGGAAAGAGGAAAACATCAAAATCCTGTAACCGGATCTGGCGGAATGCTTATCGGTACAGTAGAAAAAATCGGAGAAGCCCTCAAAGATAAGACAGATTTAAAAGTTGGCGATAAGATTGCCACATTGGTTTCCCTCTCCCTGACACCACTCCGAATAGACAAGATAAAAGAAATCAGAAAAGAAATAGACCAAGTGGACATAGAAGGAAAAGCCATATTATTTGAAAGCGGTATTTACGCAAAAATTCCCACTGATTTGCCGGAAAAACTGGTACTATCTGCACTGGATGTTGCAGGTGCGCCGGCTCAAGTTGCAAGGCTTGTAAAACCTGGGGATACGGTGCTTGTAATCGGTGGAGGAGGAAAATCTGGAATGCTCTGCTGCTATGAAGCTAAAAAGAGAGCAGGAGTTACAGGGAAGGTAATAGGCCTATGCCACAGCCAAAGGAGCACAGAAAGACTTAAAAAGCTGGGCTTTTGCGATGTAGTGTTTTCTGCAGATGCCCAAAAACCCACAGAAGTGATGAATAAAATAGCAGAATTAACAAATGGTGAAATGGCAGATATAACCATAAACAATGTTAATGTGCCTGATACAGAGATGACAAGCATACTCTGCACAAAGAATACCGGCATAGTATATTTCTTCAGCATGGCTACCAGTTTCACAAAAGCTGCTTTAGGAGCAGAAGGTGTAGGTAGCGATGTTACAATGATAATAGGCAATGGCTATACAAAAGGCCACGCAGACATAACTCTACAAATACTGAGAGAATCCGAAGCTCTACGTAACATCTTTACAGAGCTTTACGCATGATTGAACTATGAACTAAGAACCACCAAGGACCCAAGAGGAATACCCAAGGCAACGCATCATGTAACCCGAAACTCGTTATTCGTAACGGAATACAAGACCCCAGCGTCCTACCCTAATGCTAGTAGCCAGAGGCCAGTAGCCAGAGGCCAGCAGCCAGAGGCCGCTTAAGAGGACTACCCAAAAATTATAATAGGAGGTTTGATTATGAGACATTACTCTGAAATAGAATTATGGAAAGATGTAACTCCAGAACAATGGAATGATTGGAAATGGCAAGTTTCAAACAGAATCACTACTGTTGAGCAATTAAAGAAGGTCATAAATATCACTCCCGAAGAAGAAGAAGGTATAAATGAATGCCTTAAAACCCTTAGAATGGCAATAACTCCTTATTTTGCCTCTCTCATGGATCCGGATGATCCCAATTGTCCTATAAGAAAACAAGCAGTTCCTACCAACTTAGAGCTTCATAGAGCAGAAGCAGACCAATTAGATCCTCTTCATGAAGATGAAGACTCACCTACTCCGGGCTTAACCCACAGATATCCGGACAGAGTGCTTTTCCTTATAACAGACCAATGCTCCATGTACTGCAGACACTGTACCAGAAGAAGGTTTGCAGGTCAGAGAGATGAAGCCCAGCCTATGGAAAAAATTGATAAAGCTATAGAATATATTAGAAATACCCCGGAAGTGAGAGATGTGTTGCTATCCGGTGGTGATTGCCTCCTTGTAAGAGATGAGACTCTAGAATATATAATCAAAAAACTAAGAGAAATTCCTCATGTTGAAATTGTTAGACTAGGAAGCAGAGCTCCAGTGGTTATGCCCCAAAGGATCACTCCTGAGCTAGTAAACATGCTGAAAAAATATCACCCAATTTGGCTAAATACCCATTTCAACCATCCGAAAGAAGTGACTCCAGAAACGGAAAAAGCATGTACAATGTTGGCTGATGCAGGAATACCATTGGGTAACCAGGCAGTTCTTTTAAGAGGAATAAATGACTGTGTTCATATTCAAAGAGATTTGGTCCACAAATTAGTAAAAATTAGAGTAAGACCATACTATCTCTATCAGTGCGATTTGTCCTTTGGCATAGAACATTTTAGAACTACTGTATCAAAAGGAATAGAAATAATTGAGGGGTTGAGAGGCCATACTTCTGGTTTCTGCGTACCTACTTTTGTTATAGACGCCCCTGGCGGTGGCGGTAAGACACCAGCAATGCCACAGTATATAGTGTCTCAGAATAAGAAAAAGGTAATACTGAGAAACTTTGAAGGTGTAATAACTACCTACACTGAACCTGAGTATATTGAAGAACCATGCAACTGCCCCGTATGCAGAAAAGAAAGAGAAGATAAACTAAGTGGTGTAGCAGGACTCCTTCAAGGCAATGCCATGAACCTTGAACCAACAGAAATGCTAAGAAAAGAAAGAGCAAAAAAGAGAAAACAATAATTGGACGGGAAAGGAATACCCTAGGCTTCGCAACAAATAGCACGTAGCTCGTAGCACGCAGCACGCAGCAAGACCCTAAAGGAATACCCAAGGCAACGTAACTCGAAACCCGAAACTCG
>JAAYMO010000106.1 GCA_012521375.1 Clostridiales bacterium | reverse complement strand
GTTAACAATGTTCTTATAGCTATTACATTTCCTATAAAGCCTTCATCCAACCCAAGACTTTTAAAATATATGCCTTGTAACACATTTGCAAAGGCAGACATCACAAGGTAACTGATAAATGTATTTAATATAAAAAGCTTCACTTCTTTTCTGAAGCTTCCCCTATATTCAAATCTGTAAATAATATCAAGCATATATATTACCTCTGTCACAATAATAGGCTATTGCCAAATTAATTATAGCACAGGTAATAAAAAAGTTTCACAATTAAATGTGGTCTATTTTAATCACATTCGACTACTTCCACATGGTATTTTTTATACATTCTATTCACTACCTTATTATTACCTCCTTCTTATTAATTCTCTATTTATATCCTCTATGGTAACATTTTCATTGACCATCAGCACCAAAAGATGATATATAAGATCGCTTATTTCATATACCAATTCTTCCTTGTTTTTATTTTTTGCACCTATTATGACTTCGCTGGTTTCTTCTCCAACCTTTTTTAATATTTTATCTAAACCTTTTTCAAATAAGTAATTTGTATAGGACCCTTCTTTAGGGTTTTCCTTTCTGTCTGAAATAAGATCATATAGTTCTTTTAAAATATCAGTTTCCTCTTTTTTCTCAGAAACTACTTCATTAAAAAAGCAAGAGAATTCACCTGTGTGGCAAGCAACTCCTACTTGCTCCACCAATAATAAAATACTGTCTTTATCGCAGTCATAATAGAAGCCTTTAAGTCTCTGTATGTTGCCTGATGTTTCTCCTTTTTTCCATAGTTTTTGTCTACTTCTGCTGTAGTACCAGATTTCTTTTTCTTCTAAGGTTTTTCTAATGGATTCCTTATTCATATAGGCCAGCATAAGTACTTTTTTAGTATCTACATCTTGCACCACTGCAGGTACCAATCCTCTATCATCAAAATTTATTTCTTCTATTATTTTATCTATATTCATCTCTTCCCTCCTAGAAATTTGCTTTGCCTACGGTATTCCTCTGTGGTCAGTTGCGAGTTTTGGGTTTCGAGTTGCGAGTTAAAAGTTAGGAGTTTCAAGTGTTCAGTCAGGACATAGGTAACAAAAATGGTTCAAGAGATCGGAATTCATAAGAATATTACATTTTGACTTCTATGCCCTTATTCTTGAGATAATTTTTCAGATCAATTATCTCTATCTCACCATAGTGAAATACTGAGGCTGCTAAAACTGCATCGGCTCCTCCATATTTTATCGCCTCATAAAAATGCTCCAACTTTCCTGCTCCCCCGGAGGCTACCACAGGTATATTTACGGATTCTGTAATTCTTTTTAAAAGCTCAATATCATATCCATTTTTCATACCGTCCTCATCAATACTGTTTACTACTATTTCTCCTGCACCTAATTTTTCACCCATTACAGCCCATTCTATTGCATCTAGATCAACTTTTTCTCTTCCGCCTTTTATATAAACACTCCATGAACCCTTATTATTCTTCTTAGCATCTATTGATAAAACTATCCTTCGGTTCCCGTACTTGGATGCAGCTTCCCTGATAAGTTCCGGATTTTTTACAGCTGCAGAGTTGATAGATACCTTATCGGCTCCCATCAGCAATATATCATCAAATTCATCTATAGATGAAACTCCTCCACCTACACAGAAAGGTATATTAATATTTGCTGCAACTTTTTCAACGAATTCTAAAGATGTTTTTCTCCCCTCACTTGAGGCTGTTATATCATAGAATACCAATTCGTCTGCACCTTTATCTACGTAATACTTGGCTAAAACCTCTGGATTATCAACATCTACTATGTTTTCAAATTGTTTACCTTTTACAACCCTTCCATTCCTTACATCCAAACAGGGGATTATTCTTTTTGCAAGCATTTCATCACATCCTCAAACTCTAATAAATTATCATAAAAAGCCTTACCAATTATTCCTCCATAAGCACCCATAGATTTAAGCTTTAAAACATCTTCTATAGAACTTATCCCTCCAGAAGCGATAATATTTATATTTGTTTCCTTCAAAAGAGTTTCGTATATCTTAAAATTAGGACCCTCCAACATGCCATCCTTAGCTATATCCGTATAAACTATAGTTTTGATTCCTATGTCCTCAAGTTCTTTGCATAATTCCAGAGAATCTATTTGACTTACCACTTTCCACCCTCTTATAGCAACCTTACCATCAATAGCATCTATTGATACCACTATCTTATCTTCATGTTTCATAACTAGCTTTTTTAGCAGCTCCTTATTTTCTATTGCCATAGTACCTACAATCACTCTGCAAACCCCAATATCCAGCAATTGCTCAACTCTTTCCTCGCTTCTTATTCCGCCACCCACCTGCACCGGAATGTCCAATGCTTTAACTATATTATCTGTTGAACTTCTATTGATAAATCCTTCGTTTTTTGCACCGTCCAAATCAACAATATGAAGAAATTCAGCACCCTTCTTTTGCCATTGTAGAGCCATATTTAAGGGATCATCAGAATAAATCTTTACTTTATCAAAATTTCCCTGTGAAAGTCTTACACATTTATTATCCTTAATATCTATTGCCGGAAATATAATCATCCTATCATCTCCCATATATCTCTATAAATTTATCAAACCTTTTATTCTAATAACTAAGTTCATATAAATGATTATTGCGAATACATTATAAAATCCCCTTTGTTGAAGGCACTTTATCTGATTCTATACGCACTGCTTCTTTCAATGCTCTTCCAAAAGCTTTAAATACAGATTCTATAATATGATGATCATTATCGCCATACAAAGCACAAAGATGTAATGTAACTCTGCTTTCATTAACAAAAGCCCTAAAAAACTCCTTAAAATTCTGAGTATCCATGTTACCAAGTTTAGAATTTTTCAGTTGTACATCATAGACAAGATAAGGTCTATTGCTTATATCAACAACTGCCCTTGCTAAAGCTTCATCCATAGGTACATAAAAAGTTCCGAATCTATTGATGCCTTTCTTTTCCCCTAAAGCCCTAAAAAAAGCTTGCCCTAAGGTGATTCCAATATCCTCCACAGTATGATGTCCATCAACATGTAAATCACCATCACATTTTATATTCAAATCAAAAGAACCATGAAAGCTAAAAAGAGTTAACATATGATCAAAAAAACCTATGCCTGTATCTATATTGCTTTGTCCTTTCCCATCCAGATTAATTTCTACTGTTACCTTTGTTTCAAAAGTATTTCTTTCTAATTTATATTTTCTCATCATTCACTATCTCCTTAAGATATTCTATTAGTATCATATTTTCTTTCCTATTCCCCACCGTAATTCTATAGCATTGTTCTAAATCTCCTGAAAAATTTCTGATGAGTATTCCTTTCTCAGCTAACTTATCAGCAAGATCTTTGATTTCTGATTTTATCAGCACAAAATTAGCATAAGAATCATAAACTGTGAAATGCAGTTTTTTTAATTCTTGAGATAAAAAACTTCTTTCCTTCTTTACTTCTTCCACATAGTCTTTTATCTTTTCCTTATTTTTAAGAGCCAGTACTCCTATATACTGAGTAATTGAATTTACATTATAGGGTGATCTGACACAATTAACCACATCGATAATTTCCTGGCAAGCAATCATATATCCAAGTCTTATACCTGCAAGGCCTAAAGCCTTGGATAGAGTTCTTAGAACTATTAGATTCCTATACTTATTTACTTCTTTAACCATAGAACCATGAGCAAATTCCATATAAGCTTCATCTACCACCACTATTGAATCAGTTTGAGACACCAATCTTTCTACATCTTTTTTATCTACCAGATAGCCTGTAGGATTATTGGGATTGCACAATAATATTAGTTTTGGTTTAATTTCTTTAGCTTTCTTTATCATAAGATCTATATCAACAGAAAAATCTTCATTGCTTTTTACTTCCAATAATTTTGCAGAGTGTATCTTGCTAAATACTGAATACATACTGAAACTAGGCGTAAAGCACATTATAGTTTCATCTTTATCTACAAAAGTCTTAAAAACCATATCTATGAGTTCACTGGAACCATTGCCAGGTATAATGTTTTCAGGGGCAACATCAATATATCTGCTTAATTTTTCCCTTAGCAGCTTGGCATCATTGTCTGGATAGAAATTTATATGAAAATCCTCTTCAAAATGCAGACCCTTTGAAGAAATATCTTTGAACAAAATATTTTTTCCTTCATTTGCATCAAGTTTGATTCTGAAGGGTTTTTGATTTGCATTATATGACTTTAGTCCTTTTATGCTTTCTTTTACTGATTGCATGATCTGCACCCCTCCTCAAATCTTACTTTTATAGAATTTACATGGCCTGTCAATCCTTCTTCTTCTGCAATCCTCATTATTGAATCCTTGTGCTCATATAATGCTTGTTTGCTATAATAAATCAAAGATGTTTTTTTGACAAAGTCATCTACAGATAAAGGTGATGAAAACCTAGATGTAGAGCAAGTGGGCAAAGTATGATTAGGTCCTGCAAAGTAATCCCCTACGGGTTCTGGTGAATATTCTCCCAAGAAAATTGCTCCTGCGTTTTTAATACCCCTATATATTTCAAAAGGATTTCTAGTAAGTATCTCCAAATGTTCCGGTGCTATTTCATTTGCAATATCTATAGCTTCAGCCATGCAGCTGGTAATCAGGATCCCTCCATAGTTCCTCAAGGCTTTTTCAGCAATGCATTTTCGTTCTAAGTATTTCAATTGAATTTCCAATTCCTCCAAAACCTTATAAGCTAAAGGCTCCCAATAAGTAACTAACATTGCAGCAGCCATTTCATCATGTTCTGCTTGAGATATTAAATCAGCAGCTATATACTTTGGATTTGCCCATTCATCTGCAATGATCAGAATTTCACTTGGTCCGGCTATCATATCGATACCTACCAAGCCATTGACCTTCTTTTTTGCTGCAGCAACATAGATATTGCCAGGTCCAGTTATTTTATCTACCTTTGGTATGCTTTCTGTTCCAAATGCTAATGCAGCAATTCCTTGTGCTCCACCTATCTTGTATATCCTATCCACACCTGATATATAAGCTGCTGCAAGTATAGAATCCTTAATTCTTCCGTCCTTATCTGGAGGGGTTATCATTATTATTTCATTAACACCAGCAATTTTGGCAGGCACAGCATTCATCAATACAGTTGAAGGATATGCAGCTTTGCCTCCAGGAATATATATACCTACTTTTTCTAAAGGTCTCACTAATTGCCCTAATATTATGTCCTCTCCCTCATATATGGAATAAGAATTCTTAATCTGCTTCTTGTGATACTTTTCTATATTATCCTTTGCTTTCTCTAAATCTTCCAGTAAATCATCACTGGTATTTTTTAGAGCTTCCTCTATCTCTTTTTGAGAAACTAAAAAATCCTCTATCAGAACCTTGTCAAATTCTTTAGTATATTTTCTAAGAGCATCATCTTTGTTGAGCATTACATCATTAATGATACTTTCCACAGCTTTATCAACTTCATCCAGGTCCAACCTATTTCTGTCAATGATCTTTCTTAAATAATCTCTCTCCTTTGAAATATCAATTATCCTCACAGCATTGTCCCTCCAATCTTTTTAATTTGTCTAGCAATTTACTGATCCTGTCATACTTAAATCTGTAGCTGACTCTGTTGCATATAAGCTTGGCACTGACTTCAAACATATCCTCTATAATTTCAAGGCCGTTTACTTTCAGTGTATTACCTGTCTCAACCAAATCTACAATTACATCTGATAGTCCTACAAGTGGTGCTAGTTCTACTGAACCATTGAGTTTTATCAATTTGATTCTTTGCTCTTTTTCTGCAAAAAACCTTTTTGAAACTTTAGGATATTTAGTAGCTACTCTTAAAACCTCGTCCTTTTTATATATCTTTTCTCCCTTCAATCCAGCTACTGCAAACTTACATTTTCCGAAACCCAAATCAAGGATTTCATATACATCGCTATCGCTTTCAAGAATCACATCCTTGCCTGCTACTCCCAGATCTGCAACGCCATTTTGCACATAAGTAACCACATCTGAGGGTTTTACATAAATAAAACTAATTTTTTTGCTATCATCCTTGAAAATTAATTTTCTCGAATTAGGGTCAATACAATCTCCTAATCCTGCTTTTTT
The DNA here is from genome assembly GCA_012521375.1 of Clostridiales bacterium. Classification (GTDB taxonomy): domain Bacteria; phylum Bacillota; class Clostridia; order Lutisporales; family Lutisporaceae; genus Lutispora. The sequence continues at coordinate 14,368 of JAAYMO010000106.1, read as the reverse complement.
TAGCATTATATAAGCTTTATCAGCCAATCTTCCTTTAGCTAAAGCAATATTTATATAGTCCAATTTTAGTCAACCTCCTTGGATTTCATTTCAGTCAATTCATCAATATCTATACAAAAACCTATAGCAGGCACTTTATTCCCAAACATTTTTGTAAAAGAATCATACCTTCCTCCGTTGATTATCGCTTTATATGAATTAGGTAAATACCCTTTAAAAATCAAGCCATCATAATAATCTAGCTCTGTTATCATAGACATATCCACTTGAATCTTATCTTTGTAACCTTCACTTTCAATAACTTCATTGAGGCTTTTAATTTCGCACAAGGCTTCTTCCATCTCTTGATTCATATAATATTGCTTTATTTTATATTCAACTGCTTCAATACTGCCCTGGAAATCCATTATATTTGCTAAAATGTCATAGATATCTTTTGATAAATTCAGGTCTTCAATAAAGCTCATCAACTCATATCTGTTCTTACGGTATATCAAATTTTTTAGTTGTTTCTTAACATTTTCTTCAGCATCTATTTTATTGAATAAACCATTGATATACTTGCTGCTTGACATTTCTAGAATAAACATGTCATTCAATTCATTTAGAATCTTTAATGCGAGTAAAATCACTTCCTTATCTGCTTTCAACGAATCTTCTCCCAAATATTCTACTCCCATTTGCTTTATTTCCTTAACGCTTTCAGATTCTTGGTTTCTGTAAACTGTAGAGTTATAAAATAGTTTTAATTTTAAATCTTTCTGCCATCTAGGTATTAAGCTTTTTATTATACTCGTGGTGATATCTGGCCTAAGGATAAATACCTCAGAACCGCCGCCAATAACTTTAACCATAGATTCTCTAGTCAATCTTTTATTCAGATATGTATATCTGTCAAAGTCTTCAAAAGTTGGCGGTTCCATCTGTATATAACCTTCGTGCAAAAATATACTTTCTATGGTTTTTCTTATTTCATATCTTTTTTTGGAATAGTTTATTTCATCTTCTATCCTTAGATATTGCATTTATTTCCACCTGCCTTAGTAAATTATTTTAGATAAAAATAAGAGGAAGCCATATAGGTGCACCTATATGGCTTCCTCTTATTTTTATCTCTTAACCATCATAGGTACAACCCCAAAATTCATAAAACAGAACCAGGGATTGTACCTAAGACTATTATATGCTTAGAATACAAACCCTTTACTATGATGGTGATGATGCATCTTATTAATATTTATCATTGCTACAGTCAACATGGTTGACTCTCCTTCCAACTACATATTAACTAAATTTACATATAGTATACTACCTTAATAATATTTTTGCAATACCTTTGCATAATTATTATTGAAAAACCGGGGCTAAAACCCCGGCTAATTCATTGCTGATTTCTTTTATATTCTTTATCTTTATTTTTATGATAGGGAATTATTTTCTTTATCTCCTCTGCTTGCTGTTCTGTTATAACTTTATCTCTAACCATTTTATCCCATATGTCTATTTTATCTTTTTTATAATTTTTTATAAATTCTTTTCTTTGCTCTTCATTCATTTCTTTCATTTTTTCAAACATCTTTTTCTTTTCTTCTCGCTGAGTTCTTAAATATTCCATTATTTTATCTACATCTTCAGATTTTAGTACTCCCTTTTCTACTAAGCTTTCCAAAGCTTTAGTCATTTTTTCTTCTCTAGGCGAAGTCTGGTTGTTTTGTTCAGGATTCTCAGCAAAACCTATAATCCCAAGAGGAAATAAGAAAGAAATCACCAGAACAGCTATAATTATACTTATTAGCTTCCTATTCTTTCCCATTATTTCTCTCCTTTCTAATCATATTTGTCATATATGATGACAATTATATTATTAGCATTTAAAATAGTTTTTTGTGATGAATGATATGGATATTTTAATGTTGACAAATTTTTTATTTAAGTATACTATTCTTAATAATTATAAAAATATTTGGGAAAGAAGGTTTTAAAATGAAAAACAAAAAACCTACAAGAGCTGAAGCCTTCGAGCTCCTGAAAAGATACAACAAAAGCGAAAGCTTAATAAAACATGCGCTTGCTGTAGAGGCTGTAATGAAGCATTTTGCAGAAATATTTGATGAGCCGGATAAAGAAAAATGGGCTGTTGTCGGTTTAGTTCATGACTTAGACTATGAAATGTATCCTGAAGAACATTGTATTAAGGTTGAAGAAATATTAGAAAAAGAAGGTTGGCCGGAAGATTATATAAAAGCCATTGTAAGTCATGGTTGGGGAATATGTTCAGATGTGGAACCTACTCATAGGATGGAAAAGATACTATATACTATAGACGAATTGACAGGTCTTATTACAGCCGCAGCGCTTTTGAGACCCAGTAAAAGTGTGTTAGATTTACAGGTAAAATCTGTTAAGAAAAAATGGGGCCAAAAAAGCTTCGCTGCTGGAGTTGACAGATCAATTATAGAAAAAGGCGCTGAAATGTTGGGTATGGATCTTAGCTACATAATAGACGAAACCATAAAAGGTATGAGAAATGTAGCAGAAGACATTGGATTAAAAGGAAATATTGAGGGGTAAAAATTCTACCCCTCAATATTTCCTTTAATATATCCTGGTTTTCTATGATTATACCTTTGCTCCTAAATATGCTTCCTGTACCAATGGATTTTCAGCTATTTCTTTTGCCGAACCCTCCATTTTGATCCTACCTTGTTCAAGTACGTATGCCCTGTCGGCTATTGACAACGCCTTATATGCGTTCTGCTCTACCAATAATATGGTTTTGTCCATCTTTCTTATATCCAGTATAATATCAAATACTGTTTGAACCAAGAGTGGCGCAAGACCTAATGAGGGCTCATCCAAAAGCATTAATTCTGGATCGCTCATCAGTCCTCTACCCATTGCCAGCATCTGCTGTTCTCCACCGCTTAGGGTACCTGCCATTTGTCTTTCTCTTTCCTTCAACCTTGGGAAAAGAGTATATACTTTCTCTAAATCTTCCTTAATCTTCTTAGTATCCTTTCTTAAATAGGCTCCCAGCATGAGATTGTCTTCGACTGTCAGATTTGCAAATACCAATCTTCCTTCAGGAACCTGACAGATGCCCAGCTTTACAACCTTATTAGGATTTATAGGCAGTTTTTCCTCTTTATAGCTTATCGTTCCTTCTTTATACTTTAAAAACCCTGATATGGTATTTAAAAGTGTGGATTTGCCTGCTCCATTTGAACCTATTATGGTTACTATTTCTCCCTTGTTAATATTCAGACTGACTCCTTTTAATGCATGAATCCCACCGTAATATACGTTTAAATTCTCAACCTTTAACATATTCTACCCCTCCACTCCTAAATATGCTTCAACAACCTTAGGATTGTTCTGAATCTCTTGAGGGGTACCTTCCGCAAGCTTGCACCCGAAATTAAGCACCATTATCTTTTCACATATTCCCATTATCAAATCCATATGATGGTCTATAATCAAAACAGTCAGATTAAATTTATCTCTTATTTCTGCAATAAGTGTCATCAACTGAACAGTTTCATCTGGATTCATGCCAGCTGCAGGCTCATCAAGAAGTAATAGTTCAGGGTTTAAAGCTAAGGCTCTAGCTATTTCCAGTCTCCTTTGGAGTCCATAAGGAAGATTGTTTGCAATCAGATCCTTTCTATCATGAAGCCCCATAATTTCAAGCAGGTTATCTGCCTTTTCCTTCAGCTCTTTTTCCTGTTTCCTGCATTTTGATGTTCTTAATACTGATTGTATAAGACTATAATCTGCATTGGCATGACAGGCTGTCAAAACATTTTCATAAACTGTCAGTTTCTTAAAAAGCCTTATGTTTTGGAAGGTTCTTGTGATACCGCTTTCTGCAACCCGATAAGGCTCCTTATCGGTTATATCTTGCCCTTTATAAATTATTTTCCCATCTGTTACCTTGTAAACTCCAGTGATAAGATTAAATATGGTGGTCTTTCCAGCTCCATTTGGTCCTATCAAGCCACTTATGCCATCCTTAGGCACTTCAAAATCTACATTTCCAACAGCAGTAAGACCTCCGAAAGTTTTTGTGAGATTTTTTAATTCAAGAATATTCATACTGTCTTTCCTCCTTCCATTTGACTTGGAAGGCCTTTATTTTTATTTTTCATCCTTGTATATAATTTTTTCATACTTGAAGGAGTAAACTCATATCCTCCCATCAATCCGCTAGGTCTGGTTATCATTATTATTACAACAGATAGACCATAGATAACCAAACGCCATTGTGCAAAGGTTCTCAATATCTCAGGCAATGATGTGAGAACCAAAGCTCCCAGAACACTCCCCGATATACTGCCTAAACCGCCAAATATAACTATTATTGTCAGCTCTGTAGATTTGACAAGGCTGAACATCTTTGGCTGAAGGAAGGTCATATAGTGGGCCATAAGACCTCCTGCAATACCTGCATAAGCAGCGCTTATCATCAAGGATATGAGCTTATATTTAAATACATTTATACCTACTGTCTGAGAAGCCAGCTCTTCTTCCCTTACGGCTATCATATTTCTTCCATGCTTTGACCTTACAATATTGGCAAGAATAATAATGGCTATGATATTTAAAATAATCACATTAGGCAATTGGGTATAATGAGGTATTCCCGGCCAACCTCTAGCTCCTCCAAAGTATTGGACATTGTCTAGAATAAGCCTAATGGCTTCTCCGAAACCTAGTGTAGCTATACAGAAATAGTCACCCTTCAGCTTTAGTGTAAGCCTACCTATAACAGAGCTTACCAAAGATGCTGCCAATCCTCCAATGAGAAGAGCAGGTATAAAAGGCAATCCAAATTTAACTGTCATCATAGCTGATGTATAACCACCTATGGCCATAAATCCTGCATGTCCAAAGGAAAACATTCCTGTAAAGCCGGTCAATAATGATAAACCTAAAACAGCCATCAAGTTAATTCCTGCCAGAGTCAATACGCCTAAAATATAGTTTAAATCCATAATCTGTCCTCCCTTCTATGCCTTATCCTCTGTTACCTTACCCATCAATCCACTAGGCTTGAATACCAAAACAGCGATGAGAAGAACAAAGGCAATTAAATCTCTATACTGGGAGGAAAAATATCCTGATGTTATGGTCTCTATTATTCCTAATAAAATGGAACCTATAACTGCTCCTGGTAAGCTTCCCAGACCTCCGAATACTGCAGCAATAAATGATTTATTTGTTATTATGCCTATCTGAGGGTAAACAGTGTATTTCATACCGAATAGTACTCCTGCAATTCCTGCGAAAAATCCACCAAGAGCAAAAACAACTATTATAACTAAATCTGTATTAATACCCATCAAAGCACTAGCCTTGATATTATATGCAGTAGCTTGAATGGCTTTGCCCATCTTTGTATGATCAATGAAAAATACTAATAGTGCTAGACATATGGCAGAAATAAAAAACATAGTTAGATCTAATCTTCCTACAGAAACGCTTCCAATCTGTATAGGAGTCCTGGATAATACCTCCGGATAACTTCTGAAAGTAGGACCTATGGTAGCTATAACCATATTCTCTAAGAATATTGATGTACCCATGGCAGAAATAATGAAATATAGGAATGGAGCTTTCCTTTCCCTCAATGGTTTATATGCTCCTCTTTCTATAATCACTGCCAATAAGCAGGTAGTCAAGGCTGCTCCAATAAAAGCAGCCGGGAAAGGTAAGCCTGCTGCTGTCAAATAATAATAGCCAAAATAGGCTCCCAGCATTATAACACCGCCATGAGCAAAATTACTGAAGTTCATAATACTGTAAACCAGTGAATAACCTACTGCCATAAGTGCATAAACACTGCCTATCGACAGACCGTTGATTAGTTGCTGTAAAAACTGTGTCATTCCTTCACCCCTTACTGTTTAAATAGCATAAAAGGAGAGGTTCTCTCCTTTTATGCAATATATTTAAATATTATTCTAGTCAAGCTGTGCAGAATATTTCTGCTGGAACACGTATCTGTCTCCTTCTATCTTTACTATAGCTGCTTCCTTCCCTTCCGGATTATGAGTATCCTTTCCTATCTTTATTCTTCCTGTAACGCCTTGAACATCTGCAGTTTCAAGTGCCTCAGTAATCTTTACAGAATCGGCTACTCCTGCTCTTTCTATGGCATCTATCAATAATACAACTGCGTCATGAGCTAAATAACCGTTTAACTCCATCTCTTTACCATATTTATTTCTATATCTGGTCTTAAGATCTTGAACATCGGGATCATCATAATCGACGTGGTTTACTATGTAGGTGCCCTGTACTGCATCCTTAGCCATTGTGAACAACTGTTCGGAAGGTAAGCCATCGCCGCCCATAAGCGGTACTGTTATGCCCAGTTCTCTTGCTTGATTTGCTATAAGTGCTGCTTCTTTAAAGAATACAGGAAGGAATAGAACATCAGGATTTGCTTCTTTTATTTTGCTTAGCTGAGGTCTAAAATCAACATCACCAAATTTGAATGCTTCTTTGGCAACAATTGTGCCGCCCTTAGATATAAAGAATTCTTCAAAGAATTCAGTCAGTCCCTGTGAATAATCATCTGCAATATCATAAAGTATTGCAGCTTTCCTAAAGCCTAGCACATCATAACCATATCCAGCTGCAACAGCCCCCTGGTATGGATCGATGAAACAAACTCTAAAGTTAAAGGGTTTTACCTTACCATCTAATACAGTAACCTTTGGATTTGTAGCAACGGTTGCTATATCCGGCACTTTTGCCTCTTCCAATACTGGAGCTATAGGTATAGCATTACCGCTGGCATTTGGACCTATGATAGCAACGACTTTATCTTGTCCTGTAAGTCTTTTAGCAACATTAACTGCCTCTTGAGGATCGCCTTTGGTATCATAGCCTATTACTTCAAGTTTCTTGCCATCTAAAACTCCACCTTCTGCATTGATTTCTTCAAAAAGCATTTTTACTGTGTTTAATTCACACTGTCCCCAAACTGCCTGGTCCCCTGTCAGTGAACCCATCCAACCGACTTTTATTATCTCGTCTGCAGCGGTTGCCTCTTCTTCTCCTCCCCCTTCAGAACCTGTCTCAGTAGCGGGTTTAGAACATCCTGATAAAGCCAATGTAAGAATCATCAAGCTAACTAATAATAAAGCAAGTGATTTTTTATACATCTATACCCCTCCCTTTATTTATAAAGCACTAAGGCTTTATTAACTATATTATGGAATATTCAAAAAACTTCAAAAAAACTCACAATATTTCAAAAATTTTTAATATTCTTTTTCTGATAATAGTAACAATCCTTCAAAAAACTTTCCCATGTTTACCTTTCCTCCACCATTTCTCTTACCTCTAATAAAATCCATTTCAGCCTTAACATTCTCAAAATCAAACAGTGTATTTGAGTACCTTTGAAAGTAATCATTTCCATAGTCCTCGAGACCTGTATTAGCCAGATTCTTCAGCCCCTCTTTCATGGCTCGCCTCATCCTTTGTCTAACAGTCTTTGATTTATCTTTTAAATATTTACATATTTCATCCATGGAGCATTCTTTAAAAGATTTATTGGCATTTATCAGATATATACATGTATTTATTATGTCATTAGTCCCTTTTTCCCCCAACATCCCCAGCATACTGAGAATATACTTTATCTCTTTTATCCTATCTGGCTTTTCAATGTTCTCTAACCTTCTGTCTACATTGCTAAATACTTTTCTTATATTGTTCAGCATCTGTTCCAGCTTGATTTTTTCAGCCACTTTTTTGACAACCTTTTCTACTTCAATTTTATTCAAGGGTTTGCTGATAAAGAACTCAATGCCTGATTTATAGGATTCTGTTATAAGCTCGCTATCTGTTACTTGGGAAACCATAATAAAATTTATATTCGGTCTTAGCTGTTTAACCTCTCTCACCAAGGTATTGCCATCCAGTTTGGGCATTAAAAGATCCACCAATACAATATCAGGATCAGTTAACATAATTTCTTTATGTGCCGTTTCTCCATCATTACTAAATCCCACTACTTCACCCAAATTATTATCCTCTATAATATTACTGAGGATTTTTACTATATTTACATCATCATCTACTATATAATATTTCATCGTTCTCTCCCCTAAAAATACTTTTTGGAATAGTTATGGTAAAACTTGTCCCCTTATTGACTTCAGATTGGACAGTTATGCTTCCGTCAAAAATACTATTGGTCAAATCCTTTACTAGTGCAAGACCCAGACCTCTTCCGATATTCCCTGTACTTTCATCAAATTTAGTGGAAAATCCAGGATTAAATATATAATCAATATTTCCCGGCTTAATTCCTTCTCCATTATCTACAACTGAAAATATGTAATCTTCTCCATTCTCATATACATTAAGTTTTATGAAACCTCTTTTTCTTTTCTCCAATGCCTCTATAGAATTATTTATCAGATTTCTTAATATGGACATGAGATAATAATGCTCATCCACGTCAAAATCGACCTTAGTATTGAAATATATTTCAATATCCAATTTGTTTGACCTTATATAATCTTTAGTATCTATTTCCAAAATGCTTATTATATCTCTAATACTCATACTGGTTTCATCTATTTTATCTTTTGATATTTCTTCTAATCCGCTTATTAACCTTAGATATCCCTTTTTAATCTCATGCACATCCTTTGATATGTCTAACGACAGATGCTTTAACTCTTCCGGATAGTCATTATCAGATATAAATTTATATGTATAATAGGATTTTTTCATAACATCTTCTATTTCTTTTATATTCTTGCTCATGAAGTATATCTCACTTTTAAAGCTAGAGGTGAGCATAACCAACCTCCTGTATCTCTCCTCGTGCTCTACCTTTGCCAAAAAAGCTCTATAATGTTTAATAGATATTATTACCCCCACTGCTATAAAAGCCCTGATTGCTGCAATGACCACAAGAGTTTTGATTATTTCCAGGCTCATACCTATGACTTTAGTCCTTACACTCATTTCTACCATATTGGATAAAAAGTCACAGAAAAAAGCTGCTATAGCAAACCTGGTAATATCATCTTGTGCTACCTTGTAGTATATTAAATAGTAAAAAATTCCATATGAAAAATAGAAAGAAACATCCGGACCTACCATAACCCACGTAGTCATCAAATCTCTTGTTTCTAGATATTCAATTACTCCTCTAAAAAGAGGAGATATTATACCTGTAGCAAAGCAAACTATTATAGGATTGATTTCCACATAGTTATATAAAAAAATTGGTAATAAAATTACTGAAAGCGTTATTATGAAGCCTGGAACATAATGTCTTAGGTTAAACTGAGAAGCTAAAGCAACACATGCTGCAATAAGAAGGGTATGTTTCACTTTATTCATAATTTCACCTTTATAAAATATCTGGAGTAAATCCATGGATACAATATGAAACAGGTTATATATGGTTATATATGAATAATATAGCATATTAAATAAAATAATTGAAGTGATGTGTTTTAATATTCTTAATTTTCATTTTACATTATTGGCTTTTTATTCCTTATTCTCTTAGAGTTGCCTTTAATCTATTAGCATTTAATAAAATATCAACAGCATCTTTAATAGAATGCACTACCACATCTGCATGAGCCAACAGCTTTCCACTACATCCTTCTCTCGAGATAACAGCTATTGACAACCTTGCAGTTTTAAACATCTCTATGTCATTGAAGCCATTGCCTATGCAGATTGTTTTTTCAGCTCCAAGGTTTATAACCATTTCTTTCTTATAATCAGATGCCTTCTCTACAGGAAAAGTCTTCACTACGATACCTAGCTGGCGGCATTTTTCTCTTACAGTTCCGTAAGTATCTGCAGTAAGTATATAAACATTACAATAATTTTTTAGTTCTAGTAAAAGTTCTCCTACACCTTCTATCAGTTCGCCATCCTCTGCAATGGTACCGTTATAATCGAAGACAATATTTTCAATATTAATTTCTCCTAATCCTAGTATATCATATTTCAGCACCAGCAACCACTCCTATTTAACCATAAATTCCTTCTATATATTCCTTTGTTCTTTTGTCTTTAGGAAATGAGAAAATCCTATGAGTTTCATCATATTCGATGAGCTCTCCATCAAGCATAAATGCTGTATAATCCGATATTCTTTTTGCCTGGGAAAGATTATGGGTAACTATTACTATAGTATAATCCTTAGCCAGATTCAACAGCATTTTTTCTATATTAGCCGTATTCTTTATATCAAGAGCAGAACAAGGCTCATCTAACAGTAAAACCTCCGGCTCTACCGTCAAAGCCCTTGCTATACAAAGTCTTTGCTGCTGCCCACCTGATAGTTTAAGAGCAGAAGCATGGATTTCATCCTTTACTTCTTCGTAAAGGCCTGATATTATTAATTTCCCCTTTGCAATTTCATCAAGCCTTTTTTTATCTCTTACCCCATAATATATAGGGGCATAAGTAAGATTTTTGTATATGGAAAAAGGAAAGGGCGTCGGCTTTTGAAAAACTATTCCTATCCTTCTTCTAATCTCTTCTTTGGATATAGAATAGATATTCTTCCCATTAAACAAAATCTGACCTTCTGTTCTTCCTTCAACTTCCTCCAGCATCCTGTTTAAGGACAACAATAAAGTGGATTTTCCGCAACCTGATGGTCCTATTATAGCAGTTATCTTATTTCTTTTGATTGCCATATTTAAGTTGTTTATTATTTTTTTATTTCCGTAATAAGCATTAAAATCTTTCAATTCCAATACATTCATCTCTTGACTTCCTTTCTCCATAAGGTTAAGGTAATTGCAAATATATTTATAGTTATCAATATTGCTATAAGCACTAATGCAGTAGCATAGGATTTCTCCATGGATATACTTTCGTTAGACAGTATATATAGATGCAGAGGTAGTGCCATAACAGGTGAAGATAATGCCTTAGGCGCCGGAGCGAATATAACAGCTCCAGTAAGCATGATTGGTGCTGCAGCACCCATGGCAAAGCCTCCTGCTAAGGTTATTGAAGATACTATATCCCTTCTGCATTGAGGCAGTATCAGTCTAAAAATAGTATAAACTTTGCTTACTCCAAGGGAATAGGAAGCATTTAAAACAGATTTGCTAAATTCCCGGAAAGCCTTTTCTATTCTTACCTGTATGAATGGAAATATCATTATACCCAAAGTCAATCCTGCTGATAATAAAGACCTTCCCATATTAAGGCTTACAACCATCACCGTATATCCAAAAAGCCCAAGTACTATAGATGGTATTCCTGCCATGCACTGTATAATAACATGGGCAGTATTTTCCAATCTTTGTGATTCACAGTAAAACACTATATAAACAGCTGTGGCAAGAGCCAATATAAATGCAAAAACAATAGAAATGAGCATAAGAAGCAAACTTCCTATAATAGCAGGAAAAATGCCTCCCTCTACTCCTATAGGTATACCTCCTGGGTTTGATAATAAGAACTCCCAAGTTATTGTTTTAAAACCCTTTATAAAAATATATAATATAATAAATAATCCTGCTGCAATAGTTAAAACACAGCTTACAGAAATCCATAATGCAAACAGTGCTGACTGTATCCTTTTCATCATCTATTCAGGCTCCTTTTCACATAGTATAAGGCTACATTTATCATAAGCAAAATAACCATAAGCACAAAACCTGCTGCAAAAAGAGCATGATAATGTAAGCTGCCTACCTCTGCCATGCCCATCTCCAGAGCAATAAGAGATGGTATAGTTTGGCACTTGCCTAATAATCTCGGCATTATCGGAGCATTTCCTATAACCATCATAACAGCCATTGTCTCACCCATAGCCCTGCCAAAAGCCAAAACTGTAGCAGCAACAATACCTCTTAGGCTTTGAGGAAGAACAATAGTCCGTAAAATATAGATTTTAGAAATGCCCATTGCTTGAGCAGCTGGAGAATGCTTTCTATATAGTTTATCCATCGTTTCATCACAGGTGGATATTATATATGGCAAAACCATTACAGCTAATAATATGCCTCCTGCTAATACCGATTCACCCGATGGGAAATCAAAAAATTTTTCAAAAAATTTTACCAAAACCATCAAGCCTATAAACCCAAATATTACAGAAGGTATACCGGCTATTATATCAATTAATCCCCTAATTATAAGTCTAGGTCTTTCTTTCACATATCCTGATAATAAAAGTGCACTTCCTACACCTATGGGCAAAGCAATTATTATTGCAACAAGTGAAACATACAATGTAGCTAAAATTATATTAAATATAGACAGATTCCTCGGATCTGACAATGGGTTCCAGGTTGTCCCTGTTATAAATTTGAGTATGGGGACTTCTTTAAAAAATATATAGCCTTCTTTGAAGACAAAAATAATTATAAAAGAAAGAAGCAATAATGAAAAAAGAGTCAAAACTTTAATCAGTATTATAAAAGCTTTATCAAATCCTATTCTCATGTTATCACCCTAAAAAAATCAGGGGATATATCCCCTGATAAATTGATTATCTTACAGGTACAAAGCCCATCTCTTCTATTATTTCCGCTCCTCTTTCTGACATTATAGCGTCCATAAACGTCTTTTGGGGAGCAGTCAACTCTCCTCTTTTAACAACTATGAGGGGCCTAGAGATTTTATAAGAACCATTTACTATATTTTCCTCTGTAGGTTCAACTCCATCTACTTTAAGAGGTATTAATTTACCTTTATTTTGATTAACCATACCAAAAGAAGCATATCCAATAGCATCTTTATTCTCTATTATCTTAGTCACCAATGCACCCATTGAAGGTGATTGAATAGCATCGGCTCTAATTTGAGTATCACCCATGATGCTATTTTGAAATACTTCATGGGCTCCACCACTTAAGTCTCGTATTACAACAACAATCTCTCTATGGGGTAAACTGCTGTCAAGCTCATCCCAATACTTGTATTCTCCTGCAAAAATCTTCTTTACTTCTTCTTTTGTCAGATTGTCTCTAATTTGAGCTAGTGGATTCTCTGGATTAATGGAAATGGTTAAGGCATCTACCCCAAGTCTAAATTCATTTACATCTCCTATTTTCTCCTTCTCCTCATCCTTGATTTCCCTAGCTAACATACCAAAATCTGTAGTTCTTTCCAAAACTGCCTTTACACCTGCTCCTGAACCACCAGCAGAAACATAAATGGATATATTCTTATCAGGGAAATTTGAATCAACTTTGTCCCAAGTGGTATTTTCTTCGATAAACTCTGTTGCAATAGCAGATATAACCGGCGCCAATGTGGAGGACCCATTAAAAGTTATTTCTCCTCTGAACTCTTTATTGGCATCATTGCCTTCTTCCTGAGCCGCAGGTGCCTGAGGTGTCTGGCTTGCACAACCTGTTAAAACCATTGTAAAGATTAGTGACAAACATATTAAAATACTCCATAATCTTTTCATTGTTTTCCTCCTCTTATCCTCATTTAGCAATTCATTCTATGCACATAAAATTTTAATATGCTTGTCATTTTATTACCAATAATTATTATCGATAATAGCTCATATAATTATAGATTTTAGCAATGAATAGTCCAAATTCCCTCCACTTACGACTATAGCTATATTCCTGCTTTTAAAAAGTTCTGAATTAGTCATGATTGCTGCTACTCCCACTGCTCCTGCAGGTTCAGCTATTACTTTTTCCTTTTCAATAAGGAACAAAATAGCTTCCTTTATTTTTTCTTCTTCCACAAGGATTATATCATCTATACACTGTTGTGACATCCTATAGGGTAGTTCTCCTACTCCACCAATCAACGCATCACATATGGAAGGCTGTGATGGGAAATCTGTATAGCATATTTGGTCTTCAATAGCTTTTTTCATAGCTGGACAAGCTGCTGTCTGGACACCTATTATCTTTATAGAAGGTTTAATATGCTTGGCTGCTACAGATATACCTGTTATAAGCCCTCCACCACCAATAGGCACTATTATTGTATCTATATCTGGATTTGTTTCTAATATTTCCATAGCAATAGTACCTTGTCCAGCTATAACCTCCGCATCGGAACAAGGATCTACAAATATAAGATCTTCTTTTTTCATTGCTTCTAAAGCAGCAGCATGGGCTTCATCATAATTATTTCCTGCAGCTATTACTTCTGCTCCAAAATACTTGATTTTTTCTAACTTTGACACAGGAACAGTCTTAGGTACATAAACTTTTGCTTTGATTCCTCCCAAAACTTTAGCCGCATAACTAACCCCTGCTCCATGATTGCCAGATGATACAGCTAGGACTCCTTTTGCTTTTTCTTGTTCTGTTAAACTAGTCAATTTACTAAAGGCTCCTCTTATTTTAAACCCTTTCAGTTTTTGCTGGCACTCAAG
>JAAYMO010000105.1 GCA_012521375.1 Clostridiales bacterium | reverse complement strand
TCTCTTGCAATAATATCAGGTGATTTATCATCAATATTTATCTCAATGTCTGCTTGTTTATAATAAGCCAATCTGCTTTCATATAGCTTCTTTATTATATTTAGATCTTCATTTTTTAATAATGGTCTATCTGCTACAATATCATTTGTCAATATTTTATCCAATGAAGCATTTAGAAAAAAAACAATGCCCATACCTTTAAGACTTAAAATGTTAATAGGATCAATAAATGCTCCTCCTCCTGTTGATATGACTTTATTTTCCATATTATGTAATCCTTTTATTACTTCTCTTTCTATATATCGGAAATATCTATGACCATAGTATTGAAAAATATGTTCTATCTTAAGGCATAATCTTCTCTCTATCAAAACATCAGTATCGATGTAATCCATTCCCGTTAATTTATATATTTCTTTACCTATGGTTGTTTTACCACTTCCGCTAAAACCTACTAGTACAATATTCACTATTCCTCACTCTCTTCATGTCTTGGATTATCCTTAACAATCATTGCCGCTTTAACAATTTCTTTTTGAACGTCTACTTCAAACTGCACTTCCAATTCTTTTAGTTTTGAATATAGTATTCCCTTGTTTGTTACCACATAACGAGGCGGTAAACTGTTCAAAGTAATGGCTTTGATATCAAGTCTGCATTTGTCACAATTACATATGTCTATAGATTTAATTATTGCATCGATTTTTAAATCTACCACATCTTCCATATAGTTTTTTACACAATACATAAAAAATCCCCTTCCCGTTTATTACATTCTATATCCATCATTTATTTGATTTTTAAAAAGAACTCTACCTGTTCCTGGTACAACTGTTATCTCAGTGTATCTGCCATCATTGTTTACTACAGTAATTGTACCCCCACTTGTTGAAGGAGCACCGTTATAAGAAAAGTATACCATACTGTCCCTAAAATTCTGGTATAATGAAAAATTGCTATCTAATCTAACCTCTTTCACTGTTTTGGAACCTTCTAGGATTAAGTATCTATTCCTTTGAAAAACAATACGTAAATTATCACCCTCAGTCATTGCCATATATCTAATATATCTTATATCATCTCTTAAATTTTTCGATATTTCAATAAGCTTGTAATTGCTTGTATCTATTTTAGGTAAAACAATCATCATCAATAATGAAAGCATTCCGATTACTATTATTAATTCTATTAAAGTCAACCCTGCCTCACTTTTGATTTTCTTCAATTTTAGTGCCCCCTGTTTGAGTTTCTAAAATAATATGAATTCTCAAAAGTCAAGGTATTGCCGTCCATTTTAAAATCAATTTTTATATTAATACCATTTGCTTCAGTATACTTTTTATCAATAGGTATAGGTTCTACTTCGATACCATCAATAAAATTTCCTAATTCATTTGTAGCTCCTCCTGCCAACCCGACACCATATTTCAAATTGTAATACTCATATTGACTATCTTTAGTCAATGAAAAAATATATCCTTTATCTGAACGTTCAGGGTGATTTTTAAATATTATTCTGCTTATATAAACTCTTTCATTTGTGTTATGTTTTTGAAAACCTTTATTATCTTGTAGATATGAAACACCTGTTGATTCAATAATTTTTGATTCCAAAAAATCTAATATTAATTGTGCTTGCTGCTGCATCTCTAGTTCAGAATCTATTTTTCGAATACTATAAATATTTGATGACACTGAAGAAAAGATTAATAAAATAACTAAACTTAGGAGAGGTAGCACAGTAAGAATCTCTATAGTAGTAAAACCATAGTTTAGCGAAGTATAATAAATTAAAATCCTATCTTTCCAATTTCCAATCATATGTATATATTAAATCCTCCGAACTTATTGTTCTATAAAAATCTTCATCTTCAGGCACTGATATATGACATGCTAAAACAATCTCTCTTTTTATTTTTCCATCGGTACAGCATGACATAATATTCAACTGTAAATAGTTTAACTTATTAAGAATTTCTGCCTTAATTGATATGTTATCCATATTACAAATGAAATATTTGCTCTTATCCTCTAGTATTGTTGTCAAACCTTCATTATCTTCCTTATCGTAACAATTTCCATATAAAAAATCTAAATAAGCCATCTTAGGATTATCACTATTTCGAGCGTATTCCAATGCTAAATCAATAAAATCTAGGGTTATGGCATATGCTTCATCTAATACACTTTCAGCTGCATAATAAGCACGCTTTGATCTTTTGTTTATACTTTTCATCTTAGTATTCATAACTGTAGTAGATAATAAAACTGTTGCAGCAGAAATTATAAAAGAAGACAACAACAATACTAAAACAACTATAGAACCTTTTTTTGATTTTATAGAATTAGGCATATTATTATCACCAGTTACTTAATTACTTTCAATCCTTCTAACGTTTCTAGTATTTTATCATCTTTATATACGCTTATCACAAATTTATAAACTGGACTCTTGTATTCTTCGACTTTTGTAATTTCTTCTTCAATAATAAAATCTTCATATTTATAACTTTTACAACCTTCTATTATTTCTTTAGTTGCTTTTATTTCTTCATATCTTTTTTGAACTAAAGTTGTGGCAATATAGTTATATCTTGCATCATAAGAATTTTTCGCAATTGTGGTTATTAAAAATGAAATAACAATATATAGAATTAAAAAAATAACTAGTGAAAATATAGTTTCTATCATTGTAAATCCAGAATTTATTTTGATTTTCTTCACAATAATCCACACCATAAAAGTTTTATAAACTAGTTTTATATATTCACTATAAACTTAATAATTCCTCCAATTTTTGCATAAAAATCAGAGGAATTATTAAGTTTGGTTTAAATTTGCTCCTTATTCCTTTATACAATAAAGCATATATATCATTTCAGCTCTTGTTATATAATTTTCCATGGAACTTATGCTCATAGACCTTTTATCTTTGTTCCACATCATTTTTTCTGCAATATCAACCCAATTAAAGTTAATATCATATACTTGTTTCATTAGTTCCTCAATCTCACTATAAGTTATTGGGATATCTAAGTCTCCTTCTAAATTTAAATCAGCATTGAACACTTTATTTATTAATTCAATAGCCTGTCCCCTAATAAGAGGAATGTCAGGTCTAAAAGTATTATCGTCATATAGTCCAATTATATCTCTTCTCAAATAAGCATTAATTTCATCCCTAGCCCAATGCCCTCTCAAATCATATGGATTTATCACTTTATTATCTATAAATACCGCAAAAATCATACTCTTGTTGTTAATAGTTTCAGGCTTGATAAAAGTACTTATACTGTCTAGACCTACTTTGTAGGTTGTAGGCATATAAATCCATCTATTATCATAGTATTTATATATACCTACATTTTCCTGACCATAATATTTAAAGCTTAATCTTATAGGTTTATCATTATTTACGCCATTATTTGTATTCACAATCTGTATATTATAAATATCAGATATCTGTAAATATCTATCATTAGATGGCATTGCTATTTGGCTGTTCTCATAAATTTTTTCTATAGAAATCAAAACGTCTTTATAGAAACATCCTTTATCAATATCGATGTAAATTTTTTTGTCACCGGAAGCAATTTGAGCACCACTAATTGGCACAATTTCAACTGTATTCATTTCAATAAAATAATTATATCTATTTTTTTGGTATTCTTCCATGTATCCTATTTTAAAACTTTCTCTATAACCACTTATGAATCCTCTCTCGTACCTATCATCTTCATGAAATAGTCTGTATTGATTTATAATATCTATATCATTAATCTCATGTCTGCTTTCATTATTGCTGGTACCTTTCATAACATCTATCTTTGCTGCGTTTTTTCCTTTAAACAATCCAATATCCCAACCGTGGCTATATCCTTTTTCAAATTGGATAGTATTATATTCATTCCTTGCTAGTCTAAATGCTTCCTCGTAGCTTTTCATATAACTTGCCTTAAATGCTGTAATAAAAGCATTTAAATATTCATTATAATCTTTTGACAAAGAAAAAATAGATATTATCTGTCTATCAGAAGGCAAATCCCTAACCCATTTATTATCGTTGCCTATGTAGTAATCATATTTTCCATTGTTAAAACCCATTATTTTACCTAATTTTTCACCATCTGCTGCACCTTTTTCTATTGCATTCTTATGAGATTCATATTTTAATTTCCTGTAACCATTCTCATACCCTTCTTTATATTTTGTTTTAAAAGTACTTATAAAATTATTTTTATAATCATTAGGTTCTTTCGTTAAATCAAAAATATTAATAATTTCAGAAGTTGATGGAACACTATTTGTCCACTTATTTGGCTTCCCATGTAAAAAATCAATAAATCCTTGAGTTTCGCCTATTGCATATCCAAGTTCTTCCGCATAATTTAATGAAATTTCTTTTTTGCTTTTTGGATTATCATAAACCATATTATAGCCTTCTCTAAAACCTGTTTTGTATCCTGATATAAAATCAGTTATATACTGACTGCTATCTCCTTCCAAATTATACATTTCAGTAATATCTGTGCTATTAGGCATAGCCTTTAGATAGTTTTTTTTGTGTCCACTTGCGTAATCTATTTCTGCCGCTTTTATACCATCTATCCATCCATTTGAGTAACCCAGTTGATATCCTTCGCCGGCAGGCCCTGCCATAACATATATTTTTTGAAAAAACATGAAAGCAAATAAAATAACTAAAAATACTAACAAATACTTTATTTTCATTGTACGCACCATCCCTTTCTTACTTTGGAATTACCAATACTGTTCCGGGTTCCAATTCATCATTGGGATTCAATGCATTTTCCTTAGCTAGCTTCATAAAATTAGACTCTGTCTTATAGTAAGTTTTACTGATAGATTTTAGTGTATCTCCTGGCTTCACAATATAGAAAAAATAGCTTTCAACTTCTGTAAAATCTTTTTTCTTGTTATCTCCGTAACTAGCTTCAATCTGATCGAAAAGTATTACTCCGTATTCATCCCTATTAACATCTAATTCCAAATATATCCTATCCAATTTTAATGGGTATAAACTTATATCTTGGGGCGGCATAGCAGAGATGAATTCCCAGCCTGTCCAGTTTACAGCTTTTGAAAGTTCCAGATCAATTTTCCGTCCATCCATGTCATTAAACCTAACACCGATAGCAACTGGAGAAAAACCATAGCTATAAGCCCATACACCAATAGATTGAGGTGGATACTTGATATTTATATTTTTATCGTCTAATACAATATATGCTCTTTCTTGTTGAAAAACAGTTGAAATATTATATTCAATTCTTATGGAGCTTTTTCCCCGTTTTGCTTTGTTTATCCTCTTCACTTGCCCTGATACAGAAGGACTTGTACCCATAAAGAAAATATCATCTGCTTCCATATCAAATACCAAATCTCTTTTTTCTCCCTCTTCAAAAAAATCATAATCTGGTATTTCTTCTATTTCTTCTTCATATTCATCAAAACCTTTAAAAGGATCTGTTTTGCCATTGCTTTTATAAGCATTGATATAATAATAATCACTGTCTGCAGGTTTTGTGCTTCCATAACTGAATGCCTTAAGAGATATCTGACCGTTAACTATATTCTCTTCATTACTTCTAGTTATAGAAATATGATCTATCAATAATTTTTTAGAACTGTTCCTCAACTCCCTTAATAATGATTCCAAAGCACTATATTTCCCTTTGAATGGCAGTAATACGCCAATGAAATAAATTCTATCCAAGCCCTCATAATCTAGAGCTGTAGGCTCTGAAAAAATTATATTATTAACCTCCAGATCTACACTTTCTAGTATGAAGTTGAGAATATGCAATAAATCTGGCTGATTTATATTATAAAAATATTTGCAGGAAATATTATCAACCATATTCCTGAGTATATCCCTTTCAGATTTTATTAAATCTTCATTTTCAATCTTTTGTTTCACCATATTCAATTGTGTTTCATAATTTGTTTTCTCCACTTTTAAAGATTCAATTTCTTTTAATTGATTGATGAATACAAACCGGTATGAAGCCCAAAAAAATAATATGACAATCAGTATTAGAAGAAGAATTTTTTCTTTTTTACTAATATTGATACTGAATCCCCTTTTCATCTTAATCATCGGTTCCAAATGCTTTTCCCTCCTCTATCCTGATATCTATATAAAAAGTAAAATATTCGTCTCCAATTATTATCTCTGGTATAAATACTCTTTTAAAACATTCGTTTTGGCTAAGTTCATATTGAAATTGAGAAATTGACTCCTTATCCTTTGCCTTTCCTTCGATTCTTATACTGTCTATATTAATCAAAATTGAATCCAAAAAAATGTTTTCTGGAATGCAAAGTTTTATATCTTCTAATAATAGCTCATTTATAAAATCCTGGTTATCTATGTATCTTTCTAGCATATTTAATAATTCTTTGTTTTCTGTTAATAGCTTGATGTTTTCCTCCATATTAATAATTCCATTCACTTTATCGTCTTTATTAAGTAAGTTATAGTGTTTCTTTAATTCTTCTACTTCATTAGAAAGCTTTTTTATTTTTATAATATTTAATGAGCCGTAACAAATTATTCCAATAATAAAGATACCTATAAAACAATAAAAAATACGGTGTTTTTTCAATACTATGTCTTTTTTATAAATATATGATGAGAAAAAGTTTATATCTTTCATAAATATTGCACCCCATCATCCCTTATCAATAAACCTAAACAATTCATGTACTTATTTAAATCAACAGCAATATTTAATTTTTCTATACTATTAAGTATCACTGTAGGTATCCCAAAATAATTTAAGAATAGCTTATCTATTCCATTAATATTTGATAAGCCCCCAAATAATATAATGAAATCAATTTCACAACCTATATAATTAGAAAAATAAAATTTAAAAATTCTGTCAATTATGGTTAAAATACTTTCAATATTGGTTCTTATATTGTTTATATATCTATTGTGATCTGACAATTTATCGTCTAAAATGCTGATGTCATTAATATCAGATTTCATAGAGGAAATCTCTTCTACAGTTGCTGCGACTAGATTTTTTGTATCATTGTTTATAGTAATGCTTTCCATATCAATAACTCTAGCTATTTTTATTTTCCCCTCCCTTATAATTGTTACATCTATGCTATCATATCCTAAGTCTATGGCAGCAATTGTTTTATCATTAACATTTATCTTTCCATTTATGGAATTAGCAAATCTAAATAATTTCCAAATGCAATTAGGTTGGTAATCCAATATTACTGGTCTCAGCCCTATGTCTCTTACAAAATTATAGTGCATGTCCACCATATCTACAGGTGTAGCAACAACCAGTACATTTAGCTTTTCTTTATCGCCTTCAATAAATTTATCGATTATTTTATGTTGAATAACGTATTTGCTGTAATCCATAGGCAAATACTCCGGTAGCTGATATTTTAGTAAACCATCAATTTCTTCTGGATCTACAACCGGAAAGGATATCTCTCTTGTAACTATATCAGCACTTTTTATGCTTAGGTAACAAATGCCTGATCTAATCTTATTCTTTTCTAATTCATTCCTTACCGAATCCACAAGAACAATAAGGTTTTTTATATAACCGTTCATATAAACAGAATCTGGAATTTTAAAACTAAAAGCTTTATCAATTTTTATTTTATCTTTCTTTTTACTGCCTTTAACAATTTTAGTTTCAAAAGAACCTAAATCTATTGAAATAACATTTTTTTTAAATAAAGAATTAAACATCAAATTTAGCCCCTCCACAAGCCAAAATATGTTTTATCTTGTATTACCGACAAATAACACTCAAATTTTTTATATATATTTACATATTGAATTTATGTAAAATTGTATTAAAGGTTCTCCCCATAAAATGGATATAATAAAGGATATATTAATAAACGGGCCAAAGGGTATTGGATCCTTTCTAGATTTTTTCCTAGATAGAAGCAAAAATATTGACACAATTGCACCTATTATAAAAGATAATACTATATTTAAAACAATTTTTTTCAAGCCTAATATAAATCCCAATATCGAGATAAGCTTTATGTCGCCACCACCCATGCCTCCGTTTGATATTAAAGCTATTAGAATGAAAAAAAATCCTGCAGCAAAAAAACCAATTATACTATCTATTAACAGTATAGATTTTCTAATAATAAAATAATTGATAAGTGTATATGAAACTGTAATTATTATTATTAAAAACAATAAAAAATCGGGTATTATCTGATGATAATAATCTATAACACTTATCATGATTAATATGCTAATAATTGAACTATAATATATAAATTCCAATGATAACTCAAAATAGTAAAATAATATTAAGTAGATAAGTCCATTTAAACATTCGACTATTGGAAATTGAGGGATGATCTTTCCCTCACAAAATCTGCATTTCCCTTT
This sequence comes from Clostridiales bacterium, assembly GCA_012521375.1. GTDB lineage: Bacteria > Bacillota > Clostridia > Lutisporales > Lutisporaceae > Lutispora. The sequence goes on along the minus strand of JAAYMO010000105.1, from coordinate 8,828 downwards.
AAGAAACAAAAATTTAAGTACAGATGTTAAATTATAACATTTCAATGGAGTGCTGCAATGAATGCAATGAGATTCAGGAAATACAATAGATTCTATTTTGGGTATTCTATAAATGCATATATTAAGAAAAGAGCCGATTATCATGCCTAACAAGAATATCAATATGTACATCTACAGCCTCCTTTGCTTTATATTAATAAAGTTTATCTTTTACTATAGCTACTACAAAATATCTTTATCATTCAGTTTCCCCGCTGTTTTCATTCCAATCTATTGGTAATCTTTCATCATTAAGAATTTTACCTCCTACTTCTTTTCCTTCACTATTTACTATAGCTTTCCATAACCCATTTTCTTTTTTAATACTGTATTTTGCATTCCCAGGCCCTATTGGTATTGTTTGCAGTGTATTTCCTTCTAAAATTTTAATATCAGCATTATCAGGTATAGAACCAATTTGTACTTCATATAAAGTTATAGCACTTTCTATTGTCTTTAGATTCGCCTCAACAGCAGATCTTTCTGCAGTTACTCTCGAATCAATAAATTTTGGCACAGCTATACCAGCCAAAATACCCAATATAGCAATAACCGCTACTAACTCTACAAGGGTGAAACCTTTTTTGTTGTTTATCTTTTTTATAAACCATTTAAGCATAATATAACCTCCCACAAGCTTAAGCTTAGTATAATTATTTAAAAACCATATGCTTGACTTCTTTAATCTTTTCTCCTTTATATATAACGATTATATTTGAATAGTGTTAACCATTTCAAACATAGGCAGTGCTATCGCTAATACCACAAATCCTACTACCAGAGCCATTATGACTACCATGGTTGGTTGTATTAGCTCTGTAATTTTGTACAGCGCAGTTTCTACTTCGTCGTCATAAAAATCAGCACATTTATTTAATAAATTGTCTAAAGCACCTGATTCCTCCCCTACTTTTATCATAGAATCCACCATAGGGGGAAAAATTCCAGTATTTTTTATGGTTCTGGATAAAGGAATTCCCTTTCTCACATCTTCCTTCACTTCTTCTAATTTTTTTGAAATATATTTATTGCCTATTACTTTAGAAACTATATCTATACCTTGAATGAGAGGTATTCCACTTGCAAGCAAAGTTGATAAAGTCCTTGTAAACCTGGAAGTAGCAATTTTAATATTTATATCCTTGATAGCAGGTATCCGGATTTTTAGCATATCCAATACCATACTACCTTTATCTGTTTTTCTGTAGTAACTAATACCTAATATAATTGCAGTTAAAACAATTATATGCATGAACCAATATTCGGTCATAGAATTGCTTATTTTAAGAAGCATTTTTGTTGGACCCGGTAAATCTATTCCACTGCTTTGAAACATACCAATGAAAGTAGGCATAACAGTTGTAAGCAAGAATACTACAACTGCTACTGATACCACTACTATAACTATTGGATAAATCATGGCGCCTCTAATCTTGTTTTCAATTTTGTTTTCTTTTTCATAGTGTATGGCCATTCTTTCCATTATATCATCTAGGTTTCCACTGATTTCCCCAGCCTCAGCCATATTTATAAGTATGTTTGGAAATGCCTTTTCATTATTTTTCATAGCTTCAGATAGAGTCATTCCCTTTTGCACACTGTTACATGTTGCTCCTATAGCTTTTTTTAATAATTTGTTTTCGCACTGCTTCTCCAGCACATCCAAACATTTTACTATGCCCACCCCTGCATTAAGCATAGTAAAAAATTGTCTGCAGAATACTGCTAGGTCTTTCTTTTTTATTTTTGATAAATATATTGTTTTACTTGCTCTGCTGTTATAAGTTTCTTCAATTTTTATTGGCATATAGTTACTGCTTTTTAGCATCGCTACCACGTCAATTTCACTATCAGCTTCATATAATCCTTCAACAATATTACCATCTTCTGCAACAGCTCTATATTTGTATTGCAAATCATCACCACCTGATTAATACAAATGTTTTCTTATTATATCAGGATTCATACAATGAGTAAGAACCGTTTCCTTTCCAATAAGTCCTTTGTTATAGAGATCTAATAAAGAATTGTCAAAGGATTGCATTGAATATTGGGCTCCTGTCTGTATAACCGTATCTATCTGATGGTTTTTATCTTCCCTAATTAGATTTCTTATAGCAGGAGTTGCGATCATTACCTCAAAAGCTGCAACTCTCCCATTTCCATCAAGCCTGGGTAAAAGTTGTTGCGAAATTATACCTTGTATTACTGAAGAGAATTGAATCTTAATTTGTTGCTGTTGATTTGGAGGGAAAATATCTATTATTCTGTCTATGGTTTTTGCGGCTCCTAAAGTATGTAGAGTAGATAATACTAGATGACCTGTTTCAGCTGCAGTCAAAGCTATAGCTATTGTTTCTAAGTCTCTCATTTCGCCTACTAATATCACATCTGGGTCTTGCCTTAAGGCTGATCTTAAAGCATCAGAAAAGCTTTTTGAATCGCTGCCTATTTCTCTTTGATTTACAATGCTTTTTTTATGTTTATGTAAATATTCTATAGGGTCTTCTAGTGTAAGTATATGGTAGTTTTTTTCTCGATTAATTAAATCAATCATAGCTGCAAGTGTAGTAGATTTTCCACTACCTGCTGGCCCAGTTACCAATACAAGTCCCCTAGGCTTAAAAGCCAGTTCTCTGGCTATATATGGAATGCCAAGCTCCTCCATGCTGGGTATTATAAGAGGAATTATTCTTATAGCTAAACAGTAACTACCTCTTTGTTTGAAAATGTTTATTCTAAACCTAGCTAAACCGGAAGCTGAGTATGATACATCCAACTGCCCTTTATCTTCTAATTCCTGAAGTTGATGAGCATTAAGCATATTCTTCACCAAAGTTTCTGCCCACTGTTGAGGAATTATTTTTTCACCACTTCTAACTAATTTTCCATTAATTCTATAAATTATAGGTGCACCTACTGTTATATGTATATCAGAAGCATTTTTTTCAATTCCATCTCTCACTAAATTCAGAATCTCCAATTTTTGACCTCCTAATCTATAATAAAACTTACTTTTAGCACTTCTTCCAAAGATGTGATGCCTTTTAAGGCTAAATTTACTGCATTTTCATATAATGTAGCCATGCCATTTTTTATAGCTGTGTTTTTTATCTCATCTGTAGAACTTTTATTATCAATTAGTTTTCGTATTGTTTCGTCAATGAATAACACTTCATGGACAGCCATTCTCCCTCTGTATCCTTTTATACAATTATTACAGCTATTGGCTTTGTATAGTTTAATGTGTTTTTGCTCTTTAATACCCATTATCCTTTTCTCTTTTTCGCTGGCTATATAACTTGTTTTGCAACTATTACAGAGTACCTTTACAAGTCTTTGAGATATTATACCTATAACTGATGAGGACACTAAATAAGGTTCAATTCCCATATCTATAAGTCTTACAACTGTTGATGCTGTATCATTGGTATGAAGAGTTGACAATACAAGATGCCCAGTTATTGACGCCCTTACTGCAATTTCTGCTGTCTCTGAATCTCTTATTTCTCCTACCATAATAATATCTGGATCCTGTCTCAAAATAGAACGAAGTCCATTTGCGAATGTAAGCCCTGCTTTTGTATTTACTTGTACCTGATTTATACCATGGAGTTTGTACTCTACTGGATCTTCTACTGTAATAATATTCTTCTCTTCTTTATTCAACTCTTTCAAAATTGTATATAATGTAGTGGTCTTCCCACTTCCAGTAGGGCCTGTTACTAATATAATTCCATAAGGTTGTCTTATTATTGTATTAAATAGTCTTAAATTTTCATTTGAGAAGCCTAAATCCTCCTTTTGATATAAAAAATTATCTCTATCTAATAATCTTATAACAATCTTTTCGCCATATACCGTAGGTAAAGATGATATTCTCATATCAATAATTTTGTCTTCTATCTCCATTTCTACCCTTCCATCTTGCGGCAGTCTTCTTTCTGCAATATTCATTCTGCCCATAATCTTAATTCTCGTAACAATGGCTAAATGGCTTTTCTTTGAAAATCTCATAACTTCCTGAAGGTCTCCATCCAACCTAAAGCGGACTCTTATATTATCATCAAAAGGTTCTATATGTATATCGCTAGCTTTCATTATAACAGCCTGTCCAATTATTGAATTTACCAATTTAACTACAGGCACACTGTTTACATCTGATAGCTCTTTTTCATCCAGGTCATCAATGTTACTGGCTATAAAATTTTCTTCGAACTCTTCTATTACTTTCTTAGTTCCTTCTTTGGTGTAATACTTATTAATAGTTCTAGTTATTGAATAACTAGAAGAGAGAGCTATTTTTACCTTCATTCCAGTGATAAGTTTAACATCGTCTATAGCGAAAATATTGAGAGGATCGCTCATAGCTACCAGAAGTTCTCCATCTTCAATATCAATAGGTATTAAATTATACTTTCTTGCTATACTCTCTGGTACTAGAGCAATAATCTTTGGATCTATATAATAATGAGATAAATCGACTATAGGAATATCAAGCTGTTTTTTAAGCAAATCTAATATATCCTCTTCCGATACATATCCCAGTTCAATTAATATTTCTCCAAGTTTTTTATTTTTTATACTGTTATGTTTATTAATGGCTATTTCCAATTGTTCTCTTGTTATCTTTCCTGAATCCAACAATATATCGCCTAGCCTATAATTTTTTCTCATAATACCACCTTCTTATTTAGCAGTAGAATTTATAAGTCCATATATCAAAAAAACCAACTAATCAAAGCAGTTGGTTGCACTACAACATTCATATGGTATAAGCACCCATATGCAACCATAGTTAATATGACTTATTTATATGGTATGCTTATATTATTTTTTATATATTCTCTATTTTTCTAAATAATCCTCCATAATTACCAAAATTATTCATGTGGTTTATTTATTTTAGAATCTTTTTTAATAGAATTCTCTCTAATTTCCGCACAATTCGTGTCCATATAAATTCTTTTGTACTTATTGGCTTTACCAGTATTGTAAAAAGGCCTAAACGATTGCCTCCTAATATATCTGTAAAGATTTGGTCTCCAATGACTGCTGTATTTCTTCTATTTGTCTTTATAAGTTCCATCGCTTTTATATATGGAGATTTTTTTGGTTTACCTGCTTTATGTATTGCAGGCAAACCAAAAACTTCATTGAATTTATCCACTCTTTTCTTGGTATTATTAGATATTATACAAATTTTGAATCCATCTTCTATCAGACCATTAATAAAACTGAATACTTTTGTATCTGCTTCTTTTTCTTCCCAAGGTATCAAAGTATTATCAATATCTATTATTATACCTTTAATTCCTATTTCCTTTAGTTTATTACGGTCTATAAAAAAAACAGATTCATAATATGAATCCGGAATTAAAAGTTTTTTCATATTACACCTCTTAGCTCTCTAAATACAGTTCTTTATATAGTTTTCTAATAGCTCTTTTTTCAATTCTTGATACATAAGACCTAGATATTCCAAGCATATCAGCAATCTCACGCTGGGTCTTACATACTCCGTTTATCAAACCATATCTTAGTTCTAGAATTTGTCTTTCTCTGTCTTTCAAAATAGATTCCATCTTCTGATATAATTTCTTTGTTTGAATTTTTAGTTCCACTTCATCTAAAATTAAATCTGTGTCGCTCCCTAGAATATCTATCAATGAAATTTCATTTCCTTCTTTATCAATACCTATAGGTTCATTTATCGATACTTCAGATTTTATCTTCTTAGATGCTCGAATTGTCATTAATATTTCATTTGCAATGTTTACAAAATGGAAACATTAGACTTTCATCTAGGATTATATCAATTTTTTTGCCATCCCACAATATATTCGGCATTATAGTCCTTATAAAACATCTTTTTTTATCAATGCTTATGGATTCCCATATATCATCTTTGATAAAATTAATATCAAAAAATGTCATCAGCTTTTTCAAAGATTCTACAACCTGTTTATCTGCCACATTTCCATTAATGTTAAAATTGTCACATTGAGATTTCTTAGTTTTTTCCTTTGTTTTACATATATAATAAAAGACCTTTTCACCTTTTTTATTATATCTTTGCATAGATTTTGGCCGCATAAAACTTCCGCATTTTTTACATTTAAGGATTCCAGAAAGGAGAGCAAAAATATTTCTACTTCTTTTATAGTCCTTTGATTTATTTCTTTCTAATAGGTTCTGGGCTTCAACCCATTCAATCCCTGATATAACACCTTCATGTTTTCCAACAGCTATTATCCACTCGTTTTTATCCCTACAAATATTTTTTTTACTTTGACCATCCTGTTTAGTTTTATTGTAAGCAATTATACCGTTTTCTCCATTAAAATCTTCAGGCTTTGCATATATGTTATATCCTTTTGAATTTAAATACTCTAACATTTCTTTATCGGCTTTTGAATAAATAGGATTTTTTAATATTTTTTTTATTGAATTTCTACTAAAGAATTTACCGTTTTTTGTCTTTATATTATTTTTTAAAAGGTAACTTTCCACTGCAGTTAATGATTTATATAATAAAAACTTACTATAAATCTCCTTTACTAATACTATCTCTTTTTCTATTGGGATCAACTTGCATTCCTTTTTTCCTTCCCTTGTTATAATAGCTATTGACCTAAAACCTGTAGGGGGATTTCCTCCCAACCATCGCCCGGATTTAGCCAGCTCAAGCATATTATCTTTTATTCGTTCTGCTATCGTTTCTCTTTCCAGTTGAGCAAATATTGATGTGATATACATCATTGCCCTACCCATAGGAGTTGTTGTATCGAATTGTTCCCTAATAGATACAAAGGCTATGTTTTCTTTGTTGAGTATTTCAATTAAGTTTAAGAAATCTAAAACGTTTCTACTTATCCTATCCAGTCTATAGCATATAATTATATCAATTTTTTTCTCTTTTATATCCACCAACATTTTCTGAAATTTCGGCCTATTAGTATTGCTTCCCGAAAATCCTTCATCTACATAGATAAAAAAATCCTTTTCATTAATATTGAGATTGTTGATACCATATTCTTTGCAAAGTTTAATCTGATTTTCAACGCTTTCTCCTTTTCCCGTATATTTACTCTTTCGAGAATATATTGCTGCTTTCATTTTCGGTCAAGCTCCTTACAAGTTGAAACAGTGCCTATCATATTTTCATAATAATATTTTTTTTCTTTTTCGCTTATTGCTAAAGAATTTACATACTCTTTTATCAGCTTTTCAAAAGCCTTTACAGTTTTTTTTCTTATACTTTTTATATCTTCATCAGAGGTTGGCATACAAAGATTTATTTCATATTTAATAGTTGGTTTAGCCATAAAAAACCTCCTTTCTCCATATTTATATGAGAGCAAAGGAGTATATTATGTTACTTTTATGTTCATATTGCATTCTCAATACATCGGGCAGCATAAGTCGCTAGTCTTGTACCCTTTTCCCCTTTGAAAGTTATAATAGCTTTTATAAGACCTATGGTTCCAATGGATATTAAATCATCACTTTCTTTGCCGCTGCTGAACTTTTTAACAATATGAGCAACTAATCTTAAATTTCTTTCAATTAATATATTCTTCGCATCCTCGTCCCCATTTCTGTATCTCTCTAAATAATATTGTTCTTCTTCAGGTGTAAGGGGTTGAGGAAAAGAATTAGTACTTTGTATATATCCAAAAATTAAAATAACATCTTTAATCGCTTCTGCAATTAAAGCCCAAAGAATTGTTAGCATATTGACCCCCCCAAAATAAGTGTCACTTTTAATTATATGAATTAAAAAAGCATTTTGTGACTGTCCTATTTGATAATATTCTCAATAATTCTCTCTCCTATTTGTCTAAAAATAGGAGCAGCTGTTTTCCCACCTGATTTTCCATTATTTATAAATACAGTAATAGCATACTCGGGGTTATTTGAAGGTATATAGCCTGTAAACCAAGCATGTATAATATTTCCATTATCCATTCCTGTTTCTGCTGTACCTGTCTTTCCACTACTTCCTCCATATTTTTCACCTATATCAGCTTCTGTTCCTGTACCAAAAATAGTAACATCTCTTAGCATACTTTTTAACCTATAAGCTGTAGTAGGTGACAAAACAACTTGCGGGCTACTTCTTTCAATTTTCTTTATAGTTCTTCCATCTTCATTTACAAGTTCATCAACTAGTCTGCATGAATATTTGATTCCATTATTTGCAATGGTTGACATCATACTTGTTACTTGCAGAGGTGTTACCTGAATCTTGCCTTGTCCTATAGATATGTTTCCTATTCCATCTTCATCAGACATAGGTATATAGCCAGCTTTTTCTTCTATCAATTCAAAACATTGCTTCTCGCCCAATCCAAGTTTTCTTGCCATATCTAAAACTGTATTAGCTCCAAGTTCCATACCTATTTTTACAAAAGTCGTATTGCATGATAAAGCAAAGGCTTCGTCTATAGTTATCTCTCTATCTTTATGACTGTCATAGGTTGAACAGTTTATTGTTGTATTTCCAACAACTATGCTTCCGTCACATCTATATTTTTTGTTTAAATCTATTTCGCCGCTTTCAATAGCTGACGCAGCTACAACAATTTTAAATATTGAACCAAGATCGTAAGGCCATATGGCTTTATTGATAAGCTCTTCCCCACTACTATTTATATACTGCTTAACATTATCTTGTTCATAGTCGGGATGGCTGGCCATGGCCAAAATATCACCTGTTTTAATATCCATTACTACAACGGCTCCATTGACATCATTATCATCCATAACTTTTTCTACTATATTTT